>CAYLZO010000206.1:0-9837 GCA_964387775.1 uncultured Anaerolineaceae bacterium | reverse complement strand
GACGACGGCAAAGATCGCCCCCAGGATCCCCTCGCGGGTGACGCCGCTGATCGACCTCTCGACAAAGGAGGCCTGCTCAAAGGTCACGTTGAAGCGCAGACCGGGATACTCCTTCTCCAGATCCGCCGTCCGGGCTTGCTGCCCGGCCCCCGCCCTGGCACTCAGAGTGCCTCAAGCGTCTCGTCGTCGATGTAGAGGACGTGGACCGGCGTACCTGGACGGGGCAGGGGCTCGCCTCTCAGTTGATTGCACTGCCGCGAGAAGGACTTGAAGACCCACTGGCCCGTCCGCGGCGAGCGGAAGCGGATCTCTGCTTTGACTTGAAAGTCGTTGTCGCTGTCCAGACGGCCGGAGCATCGGACGATTGCACCGTCAACCAGGGTGCCCTCCCGCGACAGGCGCTGTCGCTTGAACCGCTGGCCCAGCACATAGTAGGCGAGGCCAAGGACGATAGCCCACCAGAACAGATTGCCACAAAGCAATCCCAGTCCGCCCGAGCTGGTTTCGGAGGCGCTGTTTCGCGCCCATTGGATCACGCTCAACCCCGAGATGAGCAACCCGCTCAGGGCAAAAGCGCCCAAGGCCAGCAGCAGACAACTGTTCAAGGGGAGCGTTTGCGTTTCGCCCCGGACGAACTGCTCTGCTTTGGGCTCGAAGAAGAAATACTCGCTCTCTGCCTCAAGGGCGTCAGATTCTGTGACCCATTGATTGGGCTCGGATGGGGCCTGGGGGACCGATGGCTGAGCGGGTGTTTGGATTTGCGGAGCGGCTGATGTTCTTGCCGATGCCTGGAGATCTGCCAGGCGCTCGTGCGCTTTTTCGTGCTGGGGGTTGAGGGCCAGGACGCGCTGCACGCACTCCAGGGCCTGCTCCGGCTTGTCCACAGCGAACGACAGGGCGAGCCAGCCCCGCTCGTCCCTGGGATCCTGCTTGAGGGCCGCCTGGAGGATCTCGCGGGCACGAGGACGCTCACCAACCATGAGCGCCTCAATGCCCTGGTCGATTAGGTGCTTTGCATCTTGCATGGTCCCCCCGGTGAAGGTCATGCGAATCGGCAACCGAACTGGGCTCCCTGATCCGGCAGATGGGACAGCCTCTGGCATTATAGCATTGTCTGGCCCTCAGGGCAAGTGGCAGGTCACAATGCCTTCCTGTAGATCGAACAAGACGTCGACCAAGTCGGGCCTCGATAGGTTGCTGGTGACGACGATGACCTGGTTTTTGTCTGGTGCGACCATGGCAATGGCTGTCGAGCCCATAAACCACCCGACATGCCCTACAAACTCCCGTCCCCCCACCTCGAGTTGCATGAGTCCCAGTCCATAGCCGGTCTGTTCTGGAAAGTCCGGATTGGGGGCACTGATGAAGGCGGTCATCTCTCCCATCGTCGCTGGCGAGAGCAGCGCTCCGGCAAACAGGCGATCAAAGAAGACTCCGAGATCCTCTGCAGTCGAGGCCAGGGCGCCGGAGGTGAAAGCCGCCGTGGCCCAGCTTGTGTTGTCGCTGCCGATATCCAGCATCCCTGGAAAAGAGGACAGATCCCGATCGAAACCGGGCACGGGCCCTGCAGGCGCTGGCTCATAGGGCACGAAATAGGTGTGGTCCAGATCCAGCGGATCGAGGATCTGTTCGTGCAAGAGTTGCGTCACCGTCTTGCCAGACACCTCTTCGGCGATGAGCCCCAGCAGAACATAGTTTGTGTTCGAGTACTCCCAGCCACTGCCCGGCGCAAAGGGTGTCTCATCCTGAGCGACGATGTCTACTACCTCCTCGGCCTGCCAGTAGGTCGAAGGCAGAATCGATTTGAGCATCACCTTGGGGATGTATTCGGGAATGCGGCTGCTGTGATTGAGAAGCTGCCGCACCGTAATCGCTTCTGCATTGGGGAACTCGGGGAACCACTTGGCCAGTGGATCCTCCAGGCTAAGGTCCCCAGCCTCGACGAGCTTCAAGATGAGGACCGCGGTAAAGGTCTTGGTCACACTCCCCACGCGCAAAACGTCGTCTTGCTGCAAAAGATGCTTGCGATCCAGGTCGGTGGTACCTGCTCCCGACCAGGTCTGGCCCTCCGAGGTGCGCACGTAGGCCTGCAACCCCGGCACCTGGAGCAGATTGACCTGTTCATCGAGAATGGATTGCAGTTCTAACGTGGTCTCGCTGTCCAGAGGGCCCCACGCGCTGAGCGGCCGGTCGGCCGGTGGCTGGAAAGGGGGAACGCTCCTGGTGAGTCGCGGAACCGACAGCGCGACAAGGATGAGTACAAGGACGAGTCCGACGGCCAGTTTCCAATGCTTTCGGATCATGTTCATTTGCCCTTTGTCGAGCTGCCATCCCAGCCCGTCAGTGCCGCGCTCATCTGCCACAGGCGCTTGGCTACGGCCCGGTCATGCGATTCTGGCGAGGACTCGACCGGGGCCTTTTTGACGAAATACTTGCCCGTCACCCCCTCAATCTCAGGCGAGGAGGCCAGATAGAGGGAGGTCTCGGCCCCCTTTTCCGGGCTCAGAAAGAAGGGGCTCATCAGCTTGTAAAAGAAGTGGGCGATGGGCGACGAATCGGGGTCCTTGCTCAAGGGATCGGTGGCCACGGCACCGGGGTGCAGGCAGTTGACGGTGACCCCGGTCCCTGCCAGCCGCCGGGCCAGCTCGTAGGTAAAGAGGACCAGGGCCAGCTTGGATTGGTTGCTGGCCTTGGATGCACTATAGTCCTGCTCACATCAGGTCGTCAAAGTGGATCGTCGCTTTGCGATGATATTCGCCGGCCACGTTCACCACCCGCGCCGGTGCACTGGCCTGCAAGACGTCGAGCAGCAGGTTGGTCAGCAAAAAAGGCGCCAGGTAGTTGACGGCCAAGTGGGTTTCGATCCCATCTTCCGTCACCGAACGCCGGCTGCGATAGATGCCGGCATTATTGACCAGGACGTCAAGGCGCCGGTACTTGCCCTTGAACTCCTCGGCCAGTTGGCGAACCGCCGCCTGCGAGACGAGATCGGCCAGCATCAGATCCAAGTTGGGATTGCCGCTCTCGGCCTTGATCTCGGCCAGCGCCGCCTGGCCGCGTTCCAGATGGCGGCCGACAATTACCACCGTCGCGCCCATCCTGGCAAGCCTCAGAGCTGTTGCCTTGCCGATGCCTGACGTCGCACCGGTGACCATACAGACTTTTTCCATCATCGTACCCTCCGGTTCTTGGGATGATCCATTCTTCCAAAAGTATGTCACGCCAGCGGTTGGACTGTCATCCGACCAAAGTTGGATTCGGAGTTGGATTCAGCAGACCTATTCCCTGTTGGCGAAGAGCAGGTCGCGCCGCACGTACACCACAATGGCGGCGACGAGGGCCGCGATCGTGCCGTAGGCGATCATAAACGGCAGGCTGAAACCGAGGACCAAGCCCGCGACGAGGGCGCTGGTCAGGTTGATGGCCAGGTGGAACAGCGTCGCGCCCAGCACGTTGAACTCGTACTCGGCCAGCACGGCGTAGGCCATGATGCTCAGGGACACGAGGGAGAGCCCAAAGAAGGCCATGAACAGGGCGCCGCCCTCGAAGTACATGGCGTGAAACGGCGTCCAGAGCAGGCCCACCAGTAGCGAGGACAGCAGGCCATTGAGATGGGGGGCGATGCGCTTGTGCAGATAGCCGCGCCAGCCGATCTCCTCACCCAGCGCCCCGGCAATCATCATGGCCAACCCTGTGACGGTCAAGGGCAGGGGCTGCGGATCGCCCAGGAAGACCAGCGCGAACAGGAGCGACAGCAGCCCAAAGCCCAGTGGCAGCAGAAAGGCCCACAGGTAACGGCGCAGCGGCATTCTCGCATGGAAGAACGTGATGCGTACCCCGTCCCGCTTCAGAAAGATCAGCATCGTGAGCAAGCCGGCCAAGCCCGGTCCCCACTGCGGCAGGAAGGTCAGTCCGGGCAGCAGCCCGGCCTCCTGCTGCAGGCCCCCGATGAGGAACGTAAAGAACAACGTCAGAAGGTAAAAGACAACCACTCGCAAAATCATGTTCATACTCCTTTTCTTGTTTGATCCTTCTCTCCGTGCCCAGGGCTGGGATTCCCTGCCCTGAACGTCAATTTCCTAGACCTTATAGGTTGATGAAAAAGAGCCCGGCAAAGATGACCACGTCCTGCAAAAAGTGGATCAGCCAGGCCCAAAAGACGCCGCGCGTCTCGCCGATCGACTTGGCCGCGAACCAGCCCAGAAAGCCGGCCAGCAATACGCCAAGGATACCGCCGGGTGTGCCGTAGAAGTGGACGCCGCCAAAGATGGCGGCGGACACGAGGTAGACGGCATTGGGCGGGATGAGACCGTCCAGCGAACTCACCACGGCAAAACGGGTGATCATCTCTTCCACAAAGGCGTTCGATGCGGCCAAGACCAGGATCCAGGGCAGGAAGCGGAGGTGCTCTGTCACGATGCTGTTGCCCTTGATCGCCTGGAAGTAGATGAACACCGCAGTGACGGCGGTGATGATCAGAGCAAAGTTGCGCCCGACCTGCAGCCAGGTCTCGTCCGGCCCCGGATTGAGCCCGATGGCCTTGACCGGCGTCACCGGCGCATCGATCTGGCCCAGCCGGAAGAACCGCCGGAAGCTCGCGCGGCCAGCGAGGTAGGTCGCCAACAGCACCAGCCCGGTCACGCCCAGCGTGGTCAATTGGTACTTCAGCTCGCCGTCGATGTACGGTTGGCTGAGTATGGGTGCCTGGACCAACTGTGCTGCGTTGGCCTTGAAGTACAGCAACGAAATCGAGGCCACAATCACCAGGGGAATGACCATCACCCGTGGCCAGTTCTGAACCAAAACCTTCATTCTTTCTCTATTCATGTCGTGCATCTCCTTTATCAGGATGTCGACCAGGATCGAGCCGCTGCACGGAAAGCAGCGTCATGCCCAGATCCCGGGTTTTGTTGAGCAACCCATGCAGCGCCGCCTGGTCGGGCAGCACGCCGCGCAAACGGGTGGAGCCGTCGTCCAATTCTTGCACCGTGAGGTTGTCGAACCAGCGCGACCACGCCTGTCCGATGTGGCCCTGTACGCGGATCTCGTACTGCACAACTCTCTCCATAGCATCCAAAGTGATTAGCTTTCAAACTGTCTTCAGTATAGCAAGCCATTGGGGTATCTGTCATCCCTCAATGAGGTATTGCGCTGGGGTATTTCGCGATGGATGCCCGTAGCAGGGGGGGGAGGGGAGAGGCCATACCATTCAAATAGGGCTCAAGCCTCCATCCCCGGAGGCTTGAGCCCTGATTTAGAAGGCATTAGGGCTAGAGGAGGTTCAGATCTTGGGCGCGCGTGACGGCCTCGTGGCGGCTGTGGGCGTCCAATTTGCCATAGATGTTCTTGAGGTGGGTGCGTGCTGTGTGGTAGCTTATGAACAGCCGCTCGGCGATCTCGGCTGTGGTCAGCTCGGTGGGCAGCAGCCGCAACACCTCCAGCTCCCGCTCGCTCAACGGCTCGACGAGGGCCGCTGCGGGCAGGGGGAGCTCGATAGGGACGTCGAGCGCGGCCAGGATCGTCTCGACGAATGCGCGCTGCTCGGCAGAGGGCGCGGCAGCGGCCAGTTCTAGCAGCAAGGGATGCAGCGGTCTTCCTGCCTCGACGAAGGGGCGCACGAATCCCGCCGGCTGGCCCAGATCCAGGGCGTGCCCGAGTCTCGTCAGGGCCTGGCCTCGTTCATCCAACGCCTCGTGGGCCAGGGCTTCCAGTACCAGGGCCTCGACCAGGCGCTGGGTCCATCCCGCCGACTCGGCCTGCTCGCGCACCCGGGCCAGACCTGCCAGCGCGCCCCGTGCATCATCCAGGACGAGCCGGGCGTGGGTGACGACCTGGGTTTCGAGGGCGCGCAGGTCTCGGGATGGCTGCGCCAGGGGCTGCCGCTGAGCCAGCCAGTGAGCCAGGGCTTCCCGGTCGCCGTGGGCGATGTGGCATTGCGCTTCCAACAGCACGGCAAAGCCGGCCGCCTCGGCGTAATCGAGACGGTGCGCCAGGGCGAGGGCCCGTTCCCGCCAGTTCTGCGCTTCTTCTTCTCCGCCACCCTCGTGCTCTGCCAGGCAGGCCAGGGCGCTGGCCGCAGTGGCTTCTACGGGGTAGGCGCCGATCTGGCGCGAAAGGTCGATGCCAATATGCAGATGATGCCGAGCCTGGGCCAGATCCCAGCGGTCCCAGCAGATCAGGCCCAGCCCCACGTGGGCCAGGCCATCCAGGGGCTGAGCCCCATGCCTCGCGGCCCAGGCCAATGCCTCGCGGTAAAGCGCCTCGGCCTCGCGCCAGCGCCCCTGCAGCCGTTGGATCTCGCCCAGGTTCAACATAGCCGAGAACGCGAGGAAGTGGTTGCCCGAACGTCGCCCCTGGCTGATGGCCTCTCTATAGGCAGCGCTGGCCGCTTCCATCTCGCCCAGAAAGCTATGGGCGTGGCCCAGGTTCTGCGCCACGACGCTGCGCAGAACTCCGTCTTCCTCCGGCAAGTGGGCCAGCGCCTGTTCCGCGTACTGGACGGTGGACTCCATCTCCCCTAGCGCAAAAGCGCGGGAGGCGCGGATGGTCAGGACTTCACCCTGCCCGGCGGCGCGATCTTCCGGCGAGATGTCCGGGTGTGTCGCCACCAGATGTTCGAGCTCGGCGAGGCAGTCCTCCATGTCTTCGAGGTCCATGGTCACCACGCGCGTCCAGGCGTGGGCCAGCATGAGGGCCGGATCGCTGCGGCGGAGCGAGGCTGGCAGCGCCTCGACCCAGCGCTTGAGGGTCGCCACCTCGCCGCGTTGGAGCATGGCGGGGTAGGCGCCGGCGATCAGGGTCGCGGCCAGATCGTGGTCCCCGGCTGCCAGGGCGTGATGAACGGCATCGCCGGTCGACCCGGCCGCCGCGTGCCACAACGCCGCGCGGCGATGCAGCCCCGGCACCAGGCCGGGCTCTTCCAGCTCGAGACGGGCCTGGAGGAAATCGCGGAAGAGGCGGTGATAGCGGTACCAGCGGCGCTCATTGTCCAGGGGGAGCAGGAACAGGTTGGCCCGTTCGATCTGCTCCAGCCTCTGTCGCGCCGACGTCTCATCGCCATCCAGGACCGCCGCGCACAGGGCTGCGCTCAACCGCTCCAGGATGGCGGTCCGCAGCAGGAAGGCCCGCACCGCCGGCGACTGCTGTTGCAGGACCTCTTCGACGAGATAGTCGAGGACGTAGCGATGGCTCCCGCTGAGAGCCTGGACAAAGGCCGACACGTCTTGCTGGCCCCGCATGGAGAGGACGGCCAACTGGAGGGCGGCGATCCAGCCCTCGGCGCGGGCATCGAGGGCGTCCAGGTCTCTGGAATCGAGCGTCAGGTCCAGCGATGTCTCGAGAAACTCGGCTGTCTCTGCCCGGGTGAAGCGCAGATCGTCGGCGCGGATTTCGATGAGCTGCTGGCGGGCGCGCCAGCGCGGCAGCGGAAACGACGGATCGGCCCGGGTGGCGACCACCAGGTGCAGCGTGGGTGGGGCATGATCGATGAGAAAGACCAACGCCTCGTCGATGTCGGTGTTGGCAATCAGGTGATAGTCGTCGAGGACTAGGGCCACAGGCGCGCTGAGCCCGGAGAGTTGATTGAGCAGCGGCACGAGGACGGCTTCCTTTGCAGCCGGGGTCGCCTCCACAGGCGGCGCGCTCAGGTCCGGCACGGCCTGGGCCAGGGCGGCACCCAGGTAGCGCAAAAAGCGCACCAGGTCATTGTCGTTCTCATCCAGCGAAAGCCAGCCCACTGCGGCATCGATGCCCCGCAGCCAGGCGCCGAGCAGCGTGGTCTTGCCAAAGCCCACTGGCGCGGACACCAGGGTCAGCTTGTGGTCCGGGCGCAGCCCTTCGTCCAGCCTCTGTGACAGGCGCGGTCGAGGCACCAACTCGGACCGGGCGGGTGGGATATGCAGTTTCGTGTTCAAGAGCGAGTCTTGTAGCATGAACATCCTTCATGTTGCATGACGACGGGCCGACGGTGCAAGTATATCATGTCGCAGATGGACTGTCAAAGGGACTGCGCATCCTAGGAGTCAAAAAACAGCCGGGATGTCTCAACTGACTGGAAGGCTCCGATCAGAAACGGCCTCGAGTAGGCGGCACTATCCTGAACGTTTCTGAACCAAGATGGGTATGAAGCTTGAGTTCTGGCCGGCGCCGTGAAACGGTGCGCGGTAACGTCACGTGGACCTGATCGGGAAGCCGGTCCGACAGATCGCATAGCGAAAGGGCGCTGTCGTGGGCCAGGCGAACGCATGGATCCACAGCAAAGGCCGACAATACAACATCATTGACCTATCCTCTGAAGGTCACGCCGGTCGGGTGGTCTGCTACTGCTTTGTAGCGGACCACCTGACCGGCGAATTGACCTGCTATTCCTGGTCTGTAGGCAATGTCTTAGCTTTCCTCGTATGCTTCCGGCCAAAGTTGGTCAACGGATCCAGCGTCTTGTACATCACCGGCACGATGAGCAGAGTGAGCAGCGTCGAGGTGAACAGCCCGCCGATGACGACGGTGGCCAGTTCGGCGGCGACAAGCGCGCCCTCGGTCAGTCCGAGGGCCAGGGGCGTCAAGGCCAGGATGGTGGCGACGGCTGTCATCAGGATGGGGCGTAGCCGGGTGCGGCCGCCCTCTACCAACGCTTCCTCGGCATCCATGTTTTGTTTCTCGCGGTTGGCTTGCACCCGGTCGATGAGCACGATGGCGTTGGTCACCACGATGCCGACCAGCATCATCAGGCCCACCAGTGCCGGCAGTCCTACCACGCGGCCGGTCAGCCACAGAGCCAGCGCCGCGCCGATAATGGCCAGAGGCAGGCTGAGCAGAATGGTAAGAGGATGGACGAAAGAGCGGAAAGTGATGACCATGACCAGGTAGACGACGACAATCGAGATCAGGAGAGCCTGGATCGCCTGGGCAAACCCTTCCTTCTGGACCTCCGTCTCGTATCCCTCGCTGACTGCAACTCCGGCGGGCACGATGGCTTCGACCCGGGTTTTGGCTTTGTCTGACACGCCCATGACATCCTGGGTCTCTATCTCGCCGCTGTAGCCCACCGACGGCTGGCCGTTGACATGCAAGATCATGTCGCCATTATCCAGATCACTGGTCACGTTGGTCAGCCCATCCACTCTCTCCAGGGCAGCGAGAACCTCATCGTTGATGGTTGCCAGTTGCTCCGGATCGCCGGAAAGGACCAGGGAAAAGCTGGCAAAGACGCTGGAGGTCAGGGCGCCACCTGACACGGTGACATACTCCGCACCAAAGACCTGTTCCGCCTTTTGCCGGACGATCGCTGTCAGCTCATCTTTCCGTTTCCCGTCTTCTATGCTGATACTGATGCTGGCCAGGCTTTGATCCACGGCCTCCATGCCGAGGGTCCGGGAAGCTATGGCCTGTAGCCCACCGCTGGCCCCGATCTCGCACTGTCTTGTGCCGAGGCCTTCTACGCCATCCAGCGCAGCTTCGAATTGAGAAACCAAATCGGCCGTCTCGGCTATGGTGACGCCGCTGGGCAGGTCCACATTCGCCGAGATCTGAACCTCACCCAGGTCCGGCAGGAAAGTTCGGGGCTGTTGCGCCAGGAGGTACCCGCTGCCGACGAAGAACAGGCCGGCGGCCATCAACACGATGGCGCGGTTCCTCAGCGCCCAGCGAAGCGCTGGCGTATACCAACGCTGCAGAGTATTTCCTTTCTCTTCGGGTAGGTGCTCTGCACGGATAAAGAGGTAGGCCAGTAGCGGCACGACGGTCACGGCGATGAGGAAGCTGGCCCCCAGGGCATAAGCCACGGTGGTATTTGTTTAGCGTCTAAATCCCAGTGAGTTTGCATGTGATCACTCGGTCTGA
>CAYLZO010000205.1:0-9884 GCA_964387775.1 uncultured Anaerolineaceae bacterium | reverse complement strand
CGGTTTTCACTGCCCAAGAAGCATCTTGGGTCTGGTTGCGCAATGGTTACGCTAGACGCGTCTAACGTTCTCGTTTCCAAAGCTCAGAGCTCCTGGTGATCTTCTCGGAAAACCTCAACCCGATCTCGCCCTCTGATGCTTCATCAACGGCTCGACCCTGATCCTGCAGGCCGATGACTTGGACATTTCGATAATATCCATTCTCACACACGATCAGCTCATCACCAAGCAAGATAGACACACCGGGAAGCTGGAAAATGCCAACAGTGCCGTTATAGTGGACCTCAGTTGGCGTTCCGATCCTCACCGATGCTGAAGGATCAAACACTACTAGCCCATAATTCAATAATGCTTCACACGCATCTTCTTTCGTAATGAATCCTGAGTCGATGGCATAATAGAGCTTGAACAAGTCATAGGTACTGAGGAGGCCACGTTCATCGTTCTTCGCATCATCCACCTGCTGAAGAGTGAAAGGAGGGTTGGTGCGACTCTCAGGAGGTTGGAAGCGCTGATGATTCACGATATACAGCGGATACACATCAAACTTACCTCTTTCCCGCTCGCGCCGGCGTCGAATCTTGTTTATTTGGGAGCATTCCGCATCGGTCGATGTTCCACCTAGCCCCTTCACCTCAATCACCAACAGGCCATCTTCCAAGACGGCTTGCAGGTCTTCCTCATTCTGTCCTGGAAAGGCTTCATCACAGTTAATCACATCGTGAAACCCGAGCCACTTTAGATAATACTCAACTGTTTTGACTAGACTATCTCCCGTACCTGTGAGCAAGTCATGTAAAAACTGATATTCCTGCTGGTTAGATTTTATCTCATCGTCTTTTGCAGCAATTTTATCAGCATATTCTATCTCTAGAGCCTCCTTCTCTGCCAACAATTTGGATTGGTTGGGTAAAAGATACTTTTCATCCTTGAGCCATCCAAATCGAGTATTGAAAGGGAAAAGGCTGGGGATGATTGCAGGTAAATGACGTTGAAATAGCTCCAAAAGAAAGGAGGCCTTATCTTCTAGCTGTGGGAAGATAAATTCAATCGATGCACCATTAAGCCTTGCAAACGAAACGATTTGTTCCATTGAATTTGATACTAGAGGTATGAAGTTCTCGTCCTTGACGCTCGTACGCGTTTTCTCGTCCCAGTGTCGAGGGTGAGAAAAAACTGCTTCGTAGATAAATTGACTGTTGTACCGTTCCATAAAATCTCTGAATTCTTTGTTCGATACTGATGCAACAACTTCTGTTTCTAAACCGCTGACCGCGCTCACCTGCGGGGGATCATGCAGAAACTGATAGTTGTGGTATTCCCTTGGCAGCTGACGTGACCATCCATGAGCAGTTAAGAGAATTGGCTGATATGTCAGTTTGCGCAAGGAATCCGCAAAAACGATTACAATTGAGTCTCTTTGTAACATTTCCGTGATCGTGGGCTCCGTTGCCAAACCAATCAAAGGCCTTGGGTCAAACACATTTTGTGGAAACGTGCAAAGAAAATAATATCCTGCTGTCCCAGTCCCTGATGGTCCCTCATGCTCTGACCTCACGTACTCAATCGGCTCCTGGTCTTTCAAGTCTATTACTACTACATCGTACTCGTGTAGATTTGGAGGAACCGATGCCGTGAGGCCACAAATGCAGTCATCGCCGAGTTTGGCATTTGGAAGCCTAACTCGAGAGCCAAATGAAGAAACCGTACAGTTGAAGCCAGCATTCATCAATGCCAACTCTGCGCTCTTATCGATATCAATGAGACAAATGCGCGGTTTCTCCTGAAGAGCGAAGTCATCTTCTGTACTTTCCAAATCGTTTGAGTGCATGTCGGGCTTCTTGCTTCTTCTGTTGCGTATCTTGATCGACACGTGCGATGCCACCTTTGGTTGTCGTATCTTCTCAAAATGTAGGGGCGAACCCTTGCGGTCGCCCTATTGGGCAGGGGCAAGCCCTGCCCCTGCCCGGTTTTTTGAGATGATACTGGTTGTCTTTCGAACCGGACACAACTATACAAAACAGGGGGAACCTGTTATGAGGCTCCCCCTACACTCTAAGCTCAAGGTGGATCACGGGGAAACCCCGCAGCCACCAGACTATATCACCCGTCGGCCGCTGCGTAGTCGAACTGACAGGTATGTATACAATGCCCCCAAGGGAATTCGAATCCCTGTCGCCGCCTTGAAAGGGCGGTGTCCTAGGCCTCTAGACGATGGGGGCCAGCACGCCCCACATTCTAACAGAATTGCGCCTGACGGTCAAATTCGGCAGGGCCGATTTCCCCGCAGCACACCTCATCCCTCTCGCACCACCAGCGGCAGATAGAACTGCCAAGTCGGTGCCGCGCACGCCACCGTGACCGTCCCCGTGTACACGTCCGAATAGATACCCGCACAATTGGCCACCGTCAGCGTGTATGGATAGGTGCCCGCCGTCTCCAGGTCTACCGTCAGCGTCGGTGCCTCGCTGCTGCCCAAATCGGCCAGTTCCCAGGTGTAGGAGAACGGCGCCGTGCCGCTCAACTCGGCTCCAAAGCTCACCGTACAGGCCGATATCTCGGCCGTCGCCGTGACGATCTCGACCGGCGCACAGGGGGGCACCGCCATCTCCAGTGCCAGGTTCTGGGTCGTCACAGCATCCGTCACGACCACCACGTCGGTTACGACGGCCGACACGTAGCCGGACGCCTCGGCGGTGACGGTGTAAGGCCCGGCTGGCAGCGTCTGGGTGTAGTAGCCGCCGCCGTCGGTCGTGGTCTGCACGAGATCATGGTTTGGTTGAGCCATTGTCACCGTAGCGCCCACGACGGGCGCGCCCCCCTCGGCCGCCGTCACGTGCCCGTCCAAATAGCCCGAATTGTCGCGCATCAGGCAGCCGGACGTGTGGGCAAAGGTGCCCACCGAGGCCTTAACGAACTCGACATAGTACGACCAGTCCTCAAAGTTATCCATGTCGTCGTTAGTTGTGTGGTAGAAGGGGTTAAAGTCGCTGAAATCTTCAATGCCCAGGATGGACGTGTAGCCGAACTCCCAGAACGAGGCGTGATCGCTGGCGCCCGTGCCGTTGGGCTGGATCTGGGGGACCAGGTCCAGGTTGTAGGCAGTCACCACGTCGGCGAAGAGCTGGGCCAGCACGAGCGTCTCCGGCAGGCTGGAATTGGCGTGCAGGTCGATCCCGGGGCTGGTGCCGCCGCTGTTCCAGGCGATCATGTCCAGGTTCAAAAAGCCCACGATGTTCTCGCCGCGATTGTATGCCCGCTGGGCGTAGTAATGGCTGCCCCACAGCCCTTGCTCCTCGCCCGTCCAGAGCGCAAAGCGCAGGGTGCAGCCCCACTCGTACTGGGTCAGGATGTCGGCAGCGATGAGCGTGGCCACCGACCCACTCGCATTGTCGTCGGCGCCGGGCGCATCGTTGTACGGATCATTGGACGTGGAATCCAGATGGGCGCCGATGATAAAGACGTCATTAGGATTGGTCGAGCCGGTTAACTCACCGATGACGTTCGGATGGTTAGGTCCGCCCCACTGATGGTATTCAACGCTGAGGCCCAGGCCTGCCAGATGACCGCCGACGTACTGGGTGGCTTTCTGAATAGGCTCGCCGCTGTAGGTGTAGCGGGTGTCGATGGTATACGGCGCCCCACCCACCCCCACGGACCACTCGCCACTGAGATCGCCCGTGTAGCCATAGACGTCGGCCATGCGCACCTGGTCCATCATCGCTTGGATTGCCGGGTCCGGCGAGATGCTGGTGGGGATGGCGCCTTGGGGCGAGGAGGGGCCAAGCGGCTTCGGATCGAGGGTGAGGGCCCGGAGTTCGACCCCCGTCCGGGCCAGCGTCTCGGCGGCTTGCGGCGAGGCCCGGAGCAAGACCTGGATGCCATCGTCGAGGAGCAGGCGCCCATAGGCCGACCAGTCGATGGCGGCAGAACCCGGCATCACGTAGGCCAGATAGTAGTTTGCTCCCCGGCGGTCGGCATCCAGCACGTGGCTGTCCAGTCCCCGGCCGCGAAGCGCCGCTTGCTGCGCGGATGTGGCCCCGGCCAGCAGGTACGGCACGCCATCCGCCCCCGTCAGCCGGGCATAGACCGGCACCCCGGCGGCTTCCACGGCTGCCAGGTCGCCCGGAGCGTCGAGCGAAATCTTGACCAGGGACTCAGCCTGGGACTGGGCCGCCGTGGGCGGCACCAGACCGCCGGCCAGCAGCGCGAAAATCACGAAAACGGCAAAGGCTCTACCCTTGTACTTCATTGTCGAATTCCTTTCCCCCGTCGAAATCCGCGCCCGCCTCCGGCGCGTGGGTTGACAGTGTAGCATAGGGGTCTCTAACTGGCAAATGAAAGCCGAGTCCTATCTGATTCCAACGCCAAGCGGTGATTGACATCCCTGCCCCTCTGTGCTATCCTTGCCTCCGACCCTTGCGAGGGGTAGTGCTCACGCCTTACCACTACCGCGAAGGAGAGAGACCGGATGAAAAGAACCCTTTCCCTGGAGATGACCCTCGGTTTCGTCGTGCTCGGCGTCCTCCTCTTGGTCCGGGCCGCCGATGGCCAGGCCCGCTATTCGTCCTCTGCGAGCCTGGACGTGGTCATCAGCGAGGTGGCCTGGGGCGGCACCGCCGCCAGCTCCTACGACGAGTGGATCGAACTCTACAACAACACCGGCCTGCCCGTCGCCCTGAACGACTGGACCCTCTCCACTGCCGACGACAGCCCCTCTGTCGTCCTGAGCGGCACCCTGCCGGCCCACGGCTACTACCTCCTGGAGCGGACCGACGACTGCACGGTCAGCGACGTCACCGCCGACCAGCTCTACACCGGCAACCTGAGCAATACCGGCGAGCGGCTCGAACTCCGTGACGACGGCGGCCTGCTGGTGGACAGCGCCGACGGCGCCGGCGGCTGGCCCGCGGGCAGCGGCTCGCCCGACTATTTCACCATGGAGCGGATCGACCCCGCCCAACCCGACGCCCCGTCGAACTGGGCCAGCAACGACGGCCTGGTCCGCAACGGCCTCGACTGTGACGGCAACCCCCTTAACGGCACGCCCAAGGCCCGCAACTCGGCCACGCCGCTGCCCGGCGCCGACCTGCGGGTGGCCAAGCACGGCCCGGCCACCGCCCAGCCCGGCCAGACCCTGACCTACACCATCCGCCTCAGCAACGCCGGCCAGCTCGCCGCCGCGGACACCCGGCTGACCGACGTCCTGCCCGCCCAGGTCCAGCTCCTGGCCCAGACGGCACCCTATCCCCTCAGCCAGCCCACGACCGGCACCCTCGTCTGGGACGTGGGCAGCCTGCCGACGACGACGGCCGCCCTGCCCGTCACCTTTACCGTCACCGCCCGGGTGGACGCCGGCGCCTACGGCGAGCTGACCAACGTCCTCACCGCCACCAGCGCCACCACCGAAGTCAACCCCGCCGACAACGCCGACCGGGTCATGACCACCGTCGGCGGCCAGCCGGCCACCGCCGTCGTCCTCATCGAAGCCGTCTACTACGATGCCTACGAACCCCTCGACGCCGACGAGGGCTTTCGCCTGATCAACGTCTCCACGGCCACGGCCCAGCTCGACGGCTGGCGCGTGACCGACGGCGAGGCCGAGGCCGTCTTTCCGCCCGGCACGACGCTGGCCCCCGGCGACGCCATCTGGTGCACGCGGGAGGCGGCGGCCTTCTCCCGGCAATTTGGGTTTGATGCCGATTTTGAGTACGGCGACGATACCGATCCCGCCGTGCCGGACATGAGTGGGGGCGTGCCCCGCTTTGGCGACGACGACGAGTGCCGCCTCCTGGACGCCGAAGGGCAGCCGGTCGATACCCTGGTTTACGAGGGCGGCGACACCACCGTGGCCGGCTGGAGCGGCCCCGCCGTCGAGCCCTGGACCTCGGGCGGCAGCTTTGCGGCCGAGGGCCAGATCCTCTACCGCAAGCGCGACCTATCCACGGGAAAACCCGTGGCCGACACCGATACCGCCGCCGACTGGGCCCAGGACCCCGCCGACCAGGTGGACGGCCGCAAGGTCCTCTACCCCGGCTGGGACCTGGACGCCTTCTTTTTCACCGAGCGCGTCACCGAGACGGCGACCCTGACCGTGGCCGTCACCCCCGACAACGCCTACGACGTGATCGCCGGAGCGTTGGCCGGCGCCCAGCAGAGCATCCAGATCGAGACCTACTCCTTCCGCAGCCGGGAGCTGGCCGACCTGCTCCTCGACCGGCTCGGCCAGGGGGTGAGCGTCACCCTGCTGCTCGAAGGCGCCCCGGCCTTTGAGGGCGTCACCGACGAGGAAAAGTGGATCGCCCGCCAGCTCCACGACGCCGGGGCGCAGGTTCTCTTTATGGTCAACGACACCGAGGCCGACGTCCACGACCGCTACAGCAACCAACACGCCAAGCTCGTCGTCGTCGATGGGCAGGTGGCCCTCGTCGGCTCGGAGAACCTGACCGAGACGAGCCTGCCCGCCGACGACAAGGCCAACGGCACCGCCGGGCGGCGGGGCGTCTACCTGGCCACCAACGCGCCCGGCGTGGTGAGCCACCTCCAGGCCGTCTTTGCCGCCGACGCCGACCCCGCCCACCACACCGACGTGGCCGGCTGCGACCGGGTGCCCGACCTCTGCGGGCCGCCCCCCGGCTTTGAGCCGGCGCCGACGCCCGACTGGCTGACCTACACCGTCCAGTTCCCGGCGCCCCTGGTGGCCCAGGGCACCTTTGCCTTCGAAGTGGTCCAGTCGCCGGAGAACAGCCTGCGCACGGCCGGCGGGCTGCTGGGCCTCCTGGGCCGCGCTGGGCCGGGCGACACGGTCCTGGTGCAGCAATTCTACGAACATCGCCATTGGGGGCCGTCCACCGGCACACCCCAGGCCGACCCCAACCTGCGCCTGGAGGCCTACGTGGCTGCCGCCCGCCGGGGGGCGACGGTGCGCGTCCTCCTCGACCGGCACTTTGACCAGGGCGGCGACAACGCCGAGACGGTGGCCCACCTCCGGTCCATCGCCCGCGACGAGGGGCTCGACCTCCAAGCCCGCCTCGGCGACCCCACCTCCCTGGGGCTCCACAACAAGATGGTGCTGGTCCACGCCGGCGGCCGGGGCTACGTGCACGCCGGCAGCATCAACGGCAGCGAGGCGTCGTCCAAGGTCAACCGCGAGCTGGCCCTCCAGGTCCGGTCCGACGCGGCCTACGATTATCTCCAGGCCGTGTTCGAGGCCGACTGGCAGGCCTCGACGCCGCCCGTCTACCTGCCCGCCGTGTTCCGCGGCTACGCGCCGCCGCCGGTGGCCGACCACGTGCTCATCAGCGAGGTCTACTATCCGACCATCCCCGAAAAAGAGTGGGTCGAGATCTATAATCCCACCGGCCAGGCCGTGGACCTCTCGGCCTACAAGATCGGCGACGCGGTCTATTTCGACGACGCCGAGGGGATGTTCCAGTTCCCGCCGGGGACCAGCCTCGGGCCGGGCCAAGTCCTGGTCGTGGCCGCGACCGCCACCGGCTTCCGCGAGCAATTTCCCTATCGCTCGCCCGATTTCGAGATCGTGGACAGCGATCCGGCCGTGCCCGACCTGCTGGACTATCCGGCCTGGGGCACCTGGGAGTGGGGGTTGAGCAACGCCGGCGACGAGGTGCTGCTGCTGGACGGTGACGATGCCATCGTGGACGCTGTCGTTTACGGCGAGGGCGCGGTGCCCGGCGTGGTGCCCCACCCTGGCGTCGAGTTCGGCCACTCGCTGGAGCGCTTTCCCATCTGGCTCGACACCGACGATTGCAGCGCCGATTTTCGCGACTGGCCCTATCCCAGCCCCGGAGAAATGCCATGAGCCAGGTTGATCCGGCCGCCGAGCGGGAGAAGCGCCGTGCCTCGTTGGTCTCGCTCCTGGTTGTCCTGCTCCTCATTGTTTTGAAAGTGGCCGTGGGCCTCGTCACGGGCAGCTTGGGCGTACTGGCCCAGGCCGCCGATTCGGTCCTGGACCTGATGTCCTCGGTCCTGGCCTTCTGGGCCGTCCGCGTCGCCGCCCGGCCGGCCGACGAGGAGCATCCCTACGGCCACGGCAAGGTGGAGCACCTGGCCGCCCTGGCCGAGACGCTGCTGCTGCTGGTCACCTGCGGGTGGATCGTCTACGAGGCGATCCGGCGGCTCTTTTTCCGGCCTGTGGCCATCGAGGCCGACCTGTGGGGCGCGGCGGTGATGATCCTGTCCATCGCCGCCAGCCTGTGGCTTTCAACCTACTTGATGCGAATAGCCCGGCGGCATCACAGCCAGTCTTTGGAGGGCAACGCGCTCAACTTTCGCACCGACGTGCTCAGCTCGTCGGTGGTCCTGCTGGGCCTCGTGTTGGTGGGCTTGAGCCATCGCCTGGGGCCGCAGTGGGCGTGGCTGGCGCAGGCCGACGCGGTGGCCGCCCTGGCCGTGGCCATCATGGTCTTGCAGGTGAGCTTGCGGCTGGGCTGGCAAGCCGTCGGCAGCCTGCTGGACACCGCGCCGCCGGGCCTGGCCGAGCGCGTCGTCGCCGAGACGCAGCAAGCGCCGGGCGTCGAGACGGTCGGGCCGGTGCGCGTGCGCCAGTCCGGGGCCCACACGTTCGTGGACATGAGCATCACCGTGGATCGCAGCGCCTCGCTGGAAGAGGCCCACCAGATCGCCACCGGGGTCGAGACCCGCGTGGGCGATCTCGTGCATCACGGCGACGTCGTGGTCCACGTGGACCCGGTGCGGCGCAGCGGTGAGAGCCTGCCCCAGGCGGTGAGTGCCATCGCCGCCCGGCTCGGCCTGCGGACCCACAACGTCCACGCCCACGAGGTGCAGGGCGACTACTCTGTCGACCTCCACGCCGAGGTCGCCTCGGAGTTGACGCTGAAGCAGGCCCACGACCGGATCAGCGAGCTGGAAGCCACCATCCTCGACGAACTGCCCTACGTCCGGGACGTCAACACCCACATCGAGCCCCGCAGCGTGCCCGTCACCCCGGCCGAGATCCCGGAGGAGATGAACGCCCATCTCCGGGCGCAGATCGCGGCCGTGGTGGACCGCGTCGAGGGGCTGAGCGAGTGCCACCAGATTTATATCCGCCCCGGCTTTAACGGTTACGACGTCGCGCTCCATTGCTACGCCGATCCCAAGATGTCCATCGTCAAAGCCCACCGGCTGGCCGACCTGGCCGAGAACCGCCTCCACGCCGAGCTGCCGGGCCTCGGCTCGGTGTTGATCCACGTCGAGCCGGAGGACGTGTGAGGAGGCAGCGGCCGTGAGCCAGGACAAGCCCCGGCCCCCGCGCATCCGGCCCAGCCGGACAGGGCGCGCCGTGCCCGAGGTCGACCCGGGACGCTGCTACGTGTGCGGCGCCCTCGCCACCGAGACCTGCCCCCAGTGCCGCCGTCCGGTCTGTGGCGAGCACCTGGTCCCCCTGCCCGACGAGCTGCAAGCGGCCTTTGGGCCGGATGCCTGCCCGGCCTGCGCCGATTATGCGGCCCAGGACCTGGCCCGCGACGAAAGGCAGGGCGCGAAAGCGGCGCCTCGACGCCCGCCACCGGACCTGCCACGTCTGCGGCCGCGAGTTCGAGCAAGCACTGCCGGCCTGCTCCCAGTGTGGCCGCCACCTCTGCCCGGCCCATCGGTTCCATTACCGCAAGCGCTTCCGCTTTGGTGCCCGGGGCGAGCGTGAGGAAGCCTGGTATTGGGACCACGAGGTCCGCTGCCCCCAGCACAAGATGAACCCCCTCCTCGCCTGGCTCAAGGGCTGGCAACACACTCCCTCCACCGAATAACGGCCTCTTCCCGGCCCCACCAGCAGCAGGATATATCCAAAGATATATCCATTTCCTATATCTAGATACATAGACACTGCCCCGGTCTTGTGTTATCCTGTAGGCAAGCCTAGGGCC
>CAYLZO010000204.1:0-9927 GCA_964387775.1 uncultured Anaerolineaceae bacterium | reverse complement strand
GGGCAGGGGTGTGGCTCGGCGTGACCGTCGGCGAGGGGGTGAACGTGGCCGTCGGCGAGGGCGTGTACGTCTCGGTCGGGGTCTGGCTGGGCGTCACCGACCAGGTCGGCGTGGCCGTCAGCGTGCCGACGCTCGGCGTCTGGACGGCGGGCACGGTCGGCAGGCCGGTCCAGGTCGCTGTCGGCGTGACGCTGGGGGTGGGCGTCGCCGTGGGGCTGGGCACCGTGGGCGATACTGCCGCGATCCTCGTCGGCGTCGGGGTGGTGGCGCAGCCGGCGACGAGCAGCAGACAGCAGAGAGCCAGCAGCACGTTGGGCTTTGTCTTGGGTCCAGAATCACTGATTTTTCGTCTCATTTGCCCACACAAAAGTCGCTGAATATCGTCTCGACCAGGTCCTCGCCCGCCGTCTGGCCCGTGATCTCGCCCAGGGCGTTGACCGCCCCCGAGACGTCGATGGCCAGCAAGTGGGCCTCGATCCCCGCCTCGTGGGCCGCGCGGGCCGCCTCCACGTGGTCCAGCGCCCGGCTGAGGGCCTCCTTGTGGCGCGGGCTGGTGACCGCCGGCGCCTTGGAAGCCCGGGCCTGGCCGGAGAACACCATTTCCACGACGGCTTTTTCCAGCCGGCCCAATCCCTCGCCCGTCAGCGCCGAGACGGGTGAAAATGACCAATGGTCAATGTCCAATGACCAATTACGTAGGGCGCTTTGTGCCTTGTGCCTTATGCCTTGTGCCTTGCTCATTGGGCCTGGGCCATTGACGAGATCGACCTTGTTCAGGACCGCGATGGTCGGCTTGCCGTCTAGCAGTTCGGCGATGGCCCGGTCGGCGGCGGTGAGGGGCTCGCTGGCATCGAGGACCAGCAGGGCCAAGTCGGCCCCGGCCAGGGCGGCGCGGCTGCGCTCGATGCCCAGCCGCTCGATGGGATCGGCAGTGGCCTCGGTGATGCCCGCCGTATCGACCAGGACCACGGGCACGCCCTGCAAGTTGAGGGTCTCTTCCAGCGTGTCGCGGGTCGTGCCCGGGATCTCGGTGACGATGGCCCGGCTGGTGCGCAGCAGGCGGTTGAGCAGGCTCGACTTGCCCACGTTGGGCCGCCCGACGATGGCCACCCGCACGCCCTGGCGATAGAGGATGCCCCGGTCGGCGTCGGCCAGGAGCGCCGCCAGGCGCTCGCGGGCCTGGGCCAGGTCGGGGCCGATCTCGCGCTCGGGGATCTCGTCCTCGGCAAAATCGATGCTGGCTTCCAGGTAGGCCAATACCTCGACGAGCGTGGACCGTACGGCCCGCACCTGGTCGGACAGGCGGCCGGCCAGTTGGTCGACGGCGGCCTGGAGCGACGTCTCGGTCTTGGCCCGCACCACGTCGAGGACGGCCTCGGCCTGGGCCAGGTCGATGCGGCCGTTGAGAAAGGCCCGGGCCGTGAATTCGCCCGGCTCGGCCAGGCGCGCGCCCTGCCGCAGGCAGAGGGCCAGGATGCGCCGCAGGGCGACGATGCCGCCGTGCCCGTTGATCTCGACGACGTCTTGGCGCGTAAAAGTATGCGGCGCCGGCATGTGGACGGCCAGGACTTCGTCCACCGGCTCGCCGCTCTCGGGGTCCACGATGTGGCCGTAGGTTAAGGTTCGAGGTTCGAGGCCCGTCCTGAGCCGGGTCGAAGGATTCGAGGCTGGACTGCTGCCACCTCGAACGCCGAGCCTCGCATCTCGAACAAATAGCCGGTGGAGGATGGTTGTGGCCTCGGGGCCGGTCATCCGCACGATGCCGATGCCCCCTTCGCCCACAGGCGTGGAGATGGCCGCAATCGTGTCGTCCAGGCTATACACGGCGCCCACCGCGATGCCTAGCCGACCCACTCTGGGCGCAGGATGCTCATCCACAGCATGTCCCGGTAGCGGCCATTGCGGAACTCGGCGTCGCGCCAGCGCCCTTCGTGCTGGAAGCCGAGCTTTTCGTAGAGGTGGACGGCCCGCTCGTTGTCGGCAAAGACGCGCAAGTGGATGCGGTGCAGGTTGAGCTGCTCAAACCCGTAGCGGAGGAGCGTATTCAGGACGTCGTAGCCCAGCCCCTGATCCCACAGCTCGGGCAGCCCGACAAAGAGGCCGACTTCGGCGCGGGCGTTTCGGCCGTCGATGTTGCAGAAACCACCGCCGCCTACGTGCCGCCCCTCCAGCTCAACGGCAAAGTTGAGCGTGCTCGAATCCTCAAGCTGCTGCTCGTACCACTTTTCCTCTTTGGCCAGGGACATGGGCTGGTAGCGCCCAAAGTACTCGAGGACGGTGGGATCGTTGAACCACTCGACGTAGCGTGGCAGATCGTCCCGCTCGATGGCGCGCAAGAGGACGCGTTCTCCTCCGATCATCGCTTCCACCTTTCCCCATCGTCGCTCTCCAGGTAGGCGACGACTTGAGCTCGTGCAGATTCAAAGTGCTCGCGCACCCGTCCCGGCAGGTCCCCGTCGTTGGCGACGGCCCGCTGGGCGCAGACGGTGCAGCCCAAGGAAGCCTTGTAGCAGCCCATTTGGCAGTTGGTGCACTCGCAGAGGTAGACCATCATTAGCGAAAAGGCCAGGCTATCCACGTGCATCTTGGGCTGGACGGACACCCGTTGGACCAAGGTATCCCACTCGTCGTCACAGAGCCCCTCCAGGGCAGCCGTGCTTCGATGGGGAAAGAGCAGATCGCTTTGGATCAAGGTCATTCTATACCCAGCCTTTCAACGCAGGCGACCCGCCGGTGAGAGGGCCTGCCCGTAGCTATCAGTCAGCGCCTCGCCGATGTCTTCACCTTCGCGCACCACGTAGGCCGGGATATCACTGACGGCCAGTTCGTGGAGCAGCGCCTCGTTGCTGCGAAAGTGGCCAAAGCTCATGGGCTCGATGAGCACGGCGACGACCCGCACGCCCCGTTGGCGCAGGTCGCGGGCTGCGGCAATCCAATAATCGTCGTCGGCCGGGGTGATGACGATGGCCGTCGTGTTGCGGCTCAGTTGAGGGCCTTCGGCCGTCAGGACCTCGGTCAGTGGCAAGCGGCCTTTGGCACCGACCACGGCCAACATCTCCAGGATCTTGGTCATCTGCCGCTCGCCCCGGTCGGCGGGAATGATCTCGCGGCGGGGGCAGTAAGAGACGAACCCCACAGCCCGGTCGCGGACGATAAAGTGCCGGGCCAGCGAGGCGGCAATGGTGACGCCATACTCGACGGTAGAGGGCAGCAGTCCCAAAGCGGGTGTCACCTCCCAGGGCAGCGGCGCCGTGTACCGGGATGGGAGGCTGCTGGGGGCCGGTTCGATGTGGACGCTGCGCTCCAGGTCCAAAAAGAGCCAGACGTCGGCGGTGGGATCGAGCTCGAATTCCTTGGAGATGAGCCGGCCGGTCCGCGCGGTGGACGGCCAGTGGATGCGGTTAAAGCTGTCGCCCGGCGCATAATCTCGCACGCCCGAAACGTTGGTCGTCACGTAGGAGGTGCGGCGCCGCATCGCATCACCGCCGGACAAGAGCCCGAGAAGCGGGGCAAAGGCCGGCACCTCGACGGTGGCGGGATAGACAAGAAAGGTCGCTTCCCGGGGCTCTTCCAACTCGCGCGTCATTCGGAACAGGCCGAAGGGGTCTCCGCTGGACAAGGTCAGCGGCCCCAGCGTAAAGCGGCCGCGTTGCAGACACCGAGTCTGGACCGTCCTGGCGTAGGTTTTCCTGGGACCCAGGGAGCCAATGACCCAACTGGCCTGGTGATTGGGCAACGTGGAGTGGTCTCGCATCTCCAGCCAAAGCTTGGGCACCCAGCCGCGATTTTCGATGATGAACCGCTCTTCCGCCACCTTGCCCACCTGAGAGCGAGCCGTCCGGGTCAGGCGCTTGATGTGCACCCAGCGGATACCGGTCCAGGCCCACAGGAAGGAAAAGAGTAGCAGGGCCGTGACGAGATACCACAGGTTGTAAATCAGCTCTTGCCCCGAGCCGATGGCGCCTGCGAGCAGAAACAGCCAGAGCAAAAAGACAATACGGCTGCGATTCAATCGAGTCTCACCTTCCCAGCGGGCCGTTGGCAACAACCCCGCTGTCAGGAGCGGGGTTGTGTTTTGTGCGTTGAATTGATCCCATCAGCCCCCTCATTTGGGGATGATGGTTACCTTGCGGCGTTCGCCCTCGCCGACGCTATGGGTCCTCACGTCGGGATGGTTGCGCAGGGCGATGTGCACCAGGCGCCGCTCGTAGGCGGGCATGGGCTCCAGGGCCTGGGTGCGGCCGGACTTGGCCACTTGCTCGGCCACGTTGAGCGCCAGGTTCTTCAGCATCCGGTGCCGGCGCACGCGATAGTGCTCCACGTCTACGACCAGGTTGGTCCAGTGCTTGAGCTCGTGGCTGACCATGAGCCGGACCAGGTATTGCAGAGCACGCAGGGTCTCGCCCCGGCGGCCGATGAGGATGCCCAGGTCGTCGCCGGTAATGTTGAGCACGGGCGGCGGCTCTTCGCCCTCGTCGGCCAGTTCGTGGCCCCCCTCTATCTCGACCGAGGCCTGGATGCCCATTAACCTCAGGACGTTTTCCAGGATCTCGTGCCCGATCTGCTCGGGGGCTTTGCCAGGCTTGGGTTCGGGTGGCTTGGGTGGCTCTGGCGGCTTGGGTGGCTCTGGCTCCGGCGGAGGTGGCTCGGGCTTGGGCTTGGGTGGCGGAGCTTGAGGCCTGGGCTGAGGCTTGACCAGGAGACGCACCTGGGCGTTCTCGGCGCCAAAACCCAGCACCCCGCGACTCCCCTCTTTGAGAACCTCGACGTCTACCTGATCGCGGCGGACGCCCAGCATGCTCAGGCCATTGTTAATGGCATCCTCGACGGTTTTACCGCTTGCGACGACGTTTCTTCTTTCTTCGTTTTCTTCCACTTTTTGTTCCCTTCTGGCTCCTGGCCGAACTGGATGCTGCCTGTTTTGACGCTTCCTGTGGTGAGCCTCCGCCGAGCAGGTTGCTCAGGCTCAGGCCCTTCCAGAAAAGCAGACCCTCCCAGCCAGAGATAAAGCCCTGGGTGACGATGCCGATAATGTTCGAGACGATGAAATAGAAGGACAGCCCGGTGGCAAAGTTCAAGCTAAAGAAGCCGAACATCAGGGGCATCATCAAGGTCATGCTCTGATTCATGGAAGCCGCCTGTCCCCCATCGCCCCCCGAGGTGGCAGGCGTGGTGAGCCGCGTTTGCAACCACGAGGTAAAGGCCACCAGAACGGGCAAGGCGTAGGTGGCGCCACCCAGGACCGACGGCGTCAGGCTGAGGTCCATGCCCAGGAAAAACCGGTTCAAGGGCACTTGCTTCCAGAGCTGGTCAAAGAATGGGTAGATGTTCTGGGACAGGTCAAAGAGCTGCAACGGTTGGTGGCCGAGGGCCTGGATGATCGATTGGTAGAGGCCGATCCAGATGGGAAACTGGATCAACATGGGCAGACAGCCGCCCATGGGGTTGACACCGGCCTCCCGGTAGAGCTCCATCTGCTTCTGAGCGAGCGTCTCCCGATCGTTTTTGTACTTTTTCTGCAACTCTTGCAATCGAGGCTGGATCTCTTGCATTTTTTTGGCCGAGCGCTGCTGCGGCAGCATCAACGGCGTCATTACCAGCCGGACAAAGACGGTAAAGATCACGATGGCCAGCCAGAACTGCCCCCCCACGACACTGTAGAGCCAAAGCAGCGCGTTGAGCATGGGCCGCAGGATCGCCACGGTCCAGATATCCGTAATGCCTAGCAACAAATCCTCCTTTGGTCGTTTCTTCTCATCGCTCGGTTAGTTCACAAATCAACGGGCCGGCGAGCCTCGCTACTCGGGCTCTGGCGGCGAGAAGGACCACTGTTGAACCCCGGTTTCTGCCTCCAGCGCGTACACGTGCCCGCTGTCCAGGATGAAATAGACTTTTCCACCACGCACGACGGGCGTGGTCAAGAGAGAAGCCCCCTGGGGGCCGCTGCTCCACTCCCAGCGCATCGCCGCGCTGGCGCTATCGACGCCCACAACCTTTCCCGATTCCGCTGCGATCACGATCAGGTCTCCGGCCTGGACCGGTGCCGCCCGGAGCGGACTCCCGGCGTCGTAGGGAAAGGGGGGAACCACCTCCCCGCTGGACGGATCGAGCGCGTATAGTTTGCCGTCCAACGCCGTGACATAGAGCCGGTCATTGGCAAACAGCACCTCCGACCAGATCCAATTGTCAGACCGGAAGCTCAGGTTCGTGGCCTCCTCTCCCGACTGGGCGTCTACGGCATAGACCCGGCCATCGAAGGCACCAAAGTACAGGACTCCGCCCCGCAGGACGGGCTCGGCCGCCAGGGCACCGCCTGCCTCAAAGTCCCAGAGCAGTTCGCCGCTCTGGGCATCAAGGCAGTAGAGATGATGGTCCATCGACGCGACGTAGGCCCGCCCTTCGGCGACGAGAACCCGTGCCCAGATGGCCTCTTCGGCCTGGAAGGGCCAGCCCGGTTGGAGCTGTCCGGTCTCGGCGTCGACGGCATAGACCTGGCCGTCAGAGGCACCGAAATAGACCAGGTTCCCGGTGTAGGTGGGCTCGGCCAGGATCAAGTCCTCGGCCGGTACGCTCCAGAGTTCCTGGCGGCTCTCCAACTCGAAAGCATAGAGGGCATAGACCTGGGCCTGGCTATCGGAAAAGCCGACGTACGCCAGATCGTCCTTGACGATCACCGGGCTCCAGTAGGTGAGCCCCTGACGCTCACCGACGGGGATCAAAATTCCCTGTTGGTTGCCGCTCTCGGCGTCCAGCAGGTAAGCTTGCTGGGGTTGGCCGGTGATGGCATAGACCGTACCCTCGGCCACGGTCAGGCCGGGCCAGTTCTGAGGAACCGGCGCCGATCCACAAGCGGACAGGACAGCAGCCAATAGGAGCAGCACCATCACGGCCCCCAGCATACGCCTCCGTTGCGTCAAAGCAGAGCCTCCTTGCACAAATACCAGCTTCCGCGCGTCAAGAGCGGAGCACTTGGAAAGGGTCACAGATCGGGGACGGGATCGTACCCGCCCGGATTCAACGGGTGACAGCGGGCCAGCCGCCTGACGGCCAGCCAGCCGCCGTGGATCGCGCCGTAGCGGGCAATGGCTTCGTAGCCATAGTGAGAGCAGGAAGGCTCAAATCGGCAACTGGGAGGCAGGACCCGGGACAGCGTCATCTGATAAAGACGAATCAGCCCCATCAACACGTGCTTCACGACGCCTCACTCACCAAGTTTGCCCGACGTAACAACAGGCCGATAGCCTGATCGACCTGCTGGAAAGAAGCCTTCTGTATCGGGCGTCGGGCGATGAAAACCACGTCCCAGCTCTGAACAATCTCGCCTTCCTGAATCCTCGCTCGTACCGATTCCCGCATCCGCCGTTTGATCTTGTTGCGCTGTACCGCTTTTCCGATCCGTCGCCCTACGACAAACCCAAAGCGACTATGTTCCAACCGGTTGGGCAACGCCGACAGGATCAGCAGGGGATGTACCCACGTTGTTCCTGCACGACGGATGCGCTGAAAATCGGTGTTTGCCCTCAGGCGATACTTCTTGCGCATAACGTCCCTGACCCATGGCCGGATTGCCATCGGCCAGGTGCGGAGCGATCCTACACCGACAGCTTGTGGCGCCCCTTCCGCCGTCGTGATTTTATGACTTTGCGCCCGCCCTTGGTCTTCATTCGTTTTCGAAAGCCGTGCTTTCGTTTGCGGCGGCGCTTTTTCGGTTGCCACGTTCGTTTCGGCATTCTTTTTCACCTCTCTCATCTTAACTCTTCAGAACCACAGCACGCAATTATACCTTTTTTTTCCCACTGCTGCAAATTCGTGATGGGGCTTCGAGTTTTGTCGAAACGATCTGACCAGCGATCCAAAATCACCTCATTCTATGTTGCATTTGGTCACCTTTGTGGTATAATAGAGTCAGCAAGTGATGCCAAAGCCCCAGTGAATCTCACGGAGGTGATGATCATGGCCAAACGGCGCTCAAGTCTCAAAGGGCGCGGTTCAGAGATCTTGTTCGGCGAGCCGCAGGCCGTCGAAATCGAGCCCCTGGAACCGGAACCCGCCGCCGCCGAAGCCGAGACACAAGATCCGGAATCCCCCGAACCGAAATCTGACGACGATACCGATACCCTGGCCGAAGAGGGACCCGAGTTTGACGAGGCCGAACTGGAGATGGCCCTGCGCAGAGAAGCCCTCGACGGCCAAATCGATCCGGAGGAAGAAAAAGAGATAGAGGCGACCGATACTGAGCCGCCACCCACACCAGAAATGGAAGAAGCCTTTATCAAAGAAGCCCGGATGGCCGAAGAACCGCCGGAGCCGGTGGCCGAAGCCCCTGCCCCTACCCTGGAGGTGACCATGGAAGAGCGAGAAGCAAGCGAAGAGATGGCCGCGCACAAGCCGCCGCCCCAAAAAGTCGCCGACGTATCTGCCGACGTGCTCCCACCCAAGCCGGCGCGAAGCTTCATGGACATGGGGGACCTGGGTTCCGTGGCGATGGACATCCAGGAGCCTGAAGAAAAGACCGAGCAGTTGGAACTTCCCGAGCGAGAACTGACCGAAGAAGAGCAAAAGAAGCTACTCGCCCGGCTGGGCAGCGCCCGCATCCAAGAGCTCGATCAGGAGATCACCGAGACTTACGGCCAGGTCCTGAGCAAGGTGGGAGAAAACAAAGACCTGGCCACCGCCGCCTACAACCAGTTACTCAAGGCCCGGGACATACTCCTGCGCCGCGATGCGTCCAGGATCCCCCAGGCCGAGTACTATATCGAACAGGTTCAGGCCCGGCTCAAGCGGGCCACCGAGAGCGAGAGGGCAGCCAAGAAATACGCCTGGCGGATCTTTGGCTGGGGCGCCCTGTGGGGCGTCATCTACATCGCCATCTTGCTTTTGCTGAACTATGAATTTTTCCGCGAAATCGTCGTGCCGAGTGGTACTCAGAATGGCGGAACGGCTACCGACGTCTTTGTGCAAGCGATGCTGTGGGGCGGCATCGGCGGCGTCGCCGCCGTCTGGTACAGCCTCTTCAAGCACGTGGGCCGGAGGGATTTCGACTCGCAATACAACAT
The DNA here is from genome assembly GCA_964387775.1 of uncultured Anaerolineaceae bacterium. GTDB lineage: Bacteria > Chloroflexota > Anaerolineae > JAAYZQ01 > JAAYZQ01 > CAYLZO01. Next base: position 871 of record CAYLZO010000204.1, on the reverse strand, counting down.
CACCTACGTCGGCAAACCCTTCCTGGGCCTCATCCTGGGTGCGACGGTCTTTATGGTCTTCCAGCTCCTCATCCGCACGCTGGGCATCCTGCCCGCCGGCGTGCAAGGCATCGAGGGCCTCGATGGCCTGTCCGTGGCCCCGGGCATCATCTACCTCATGTCCTGGGCCTGCGGCTTCAAGGAGAACCGCATCTTTGACCTGGTGGACCGGGTGATGAAACAGATCTTTTCCAGCGAGGAAGAGTCGGCCACCGCACCGCCCGCCCCGCCGGCGCCACCATCCGCCTAGCAGCTTGTCGGAGAGGGCTGTTCGTAGTGCACGCTTCAGCGCGTTTCTGCGGCGCTAAAGCGCCTACTACAAACATAAAAACGCTTCTCCGACAGCCTGCTAGGATCGAAAAAGGGAAGCAGGGATCCCTGCTTCCCTTTTCTCTATGCCTGAACTATTCAGGCTCTGTGAAAACGACCTCCTCCACCGAGTAGGCCGGTCCACACGTCACCAGCAGGACCAGCGCCTCCTCCCCCCGCGCCCAGACCTTGTGCCGCTGCCCCGGGACCAGGGCGACGACGTCGCCCGGCCCGATGTCGAACGGCTCCCCCTCAATCCGGACCTGCCCCTGCCCACTGACCACGTAATAGATCTCTTCGGCCTGGGTGTGATAGTGCTCGCGGCTGGTCGTGCCCGGTGGATGGCGGATCTCGGCCAGGCTGTGGTGGTCCAGCGGGGTGTTGCGCGGCGAAGCGAGTTCCCGCACGATGCTGCCGTCGTCGGCGACGAAGGGCTCGATCCGATCCCGGTGAATCACGGTCACGTTCCACCTCCTGAAAAACGCGTGCCTTATTCTATCACAGCCGGGAGTTTGTAGCAAGT
>CAYLZO010000203.1:5809-10161 GCA_964387775.1 uncultured Anaerolineaceae bacterium | reverse complement strand
GGCGCCAAGACCTCCACATCTGCCCCCCAGCCCCGTACCCAATTAACCATCTCCTGCGGCGCGGCCACCCGCGCCCGCCACAGCAAGTAGCCATCCGCTTGCTCCTCCACCTCCTCACTGCGATGCCATTGCGTCTCCCGCACGCGATGGGCCACCCGCGGATGGAACTTGAGCATCACCTCCACCGGTTCGGCTTCCGTGTACCAGATGCCCCAGGCGTCGGCCAGTTTTTCGCGTGCGTCAAAGTCGGCCGGGATCTCGTACGGTTCGTTCAGGAGACGGATAGCCCGGATGCGCTCGATCTTGAAGGTTCGCAGGGCACCGGGGGGCTCTCGCCAGCCTATCACGTGAGCCGTTCGGCCCACAGCATACGGCTCGATAAAGTAGGGGGCAAACACGTACTCGAAGACTTGCTGATCGGGCATCTGGTGCTTGAGCCATACCTTGCGCCCCAGCGACCAGGCCCGCGTCAGCGTCTCTAGCACGTCCAGGTAAACCGGATCGTGGCGCTGGGCCTGGTCCTCCATGACCTCAGCCGAGACCTTCAGGTGTTCGGACACCCTGGGAGCCAGCTTTTCGAGGGCCAGGCCCAGCTTGCGCAGCGCGGCCGCGGCGTGGGGGTTCTGCTTGTCGGTGCGGGTGGCCATCAACCGGGCCGCCAGGTGGATGGCCAAACTTTCGTGCAGGGTCAGGCGGACGTTCATCAGGTAGTGGTCGCGGTCGATGGCCAGCCGGCCGTCGTCGGTGTCATAGACGGAGAACCGTCCCAGTTCGGGCAGATAGCGATAGACCGTCGAGCGGTTCACGCCGATCCGCCGCGCGATCTCGGCCTGGGTCAGCCCCTCCGGGTGGGCCAGCAACAGCGACTCGATCTGCAACAACCGTTCTGCCTTGCCTGATGCTCGTTCCATGATTTCCTTCCTCCTGCACATGGGTTGCGACTGTGGACAGTATACCACGTGAGGGCCGCCATAGCGCAACGTTTTCCGGTCTTTTTTCAGAATTCGCCTACTTTTCCTGGCCCCAGGGCCACAGGCGGCCCTTGGGGTCCTCGCTCAGCAAAAGTCCCCGCTCGTCGAGGGCCGGCAGCGCCCGGCTCACCGCTGAGCGGTGCAACCCCAGCCTCCGCGCCACCCGTCCCGGCTTGATGCCCGGCTCTCGCTCGACCGTCCGATAGATGGCCTCCAATCGCTCCTTGTCTGCGCGTCGCATGAAAAAACACCTCCCGTCCATGGATTTGAGTCCATGGTACGGGAGGCGTGTTGCAGGTAGCGCAACGATCCGGAGCATCTCTGGAGATATCCTGAGAAAAGTTTCGGCGCTCGGGCTTTGGGGATGTTTCCCCTCGGTGCAGACCGGGGTTCGTAGTCGGCCTGGGTCCCCGGGTACAACCCTGTATTGACTTTGCGCGCGGGCTCGTTTCCCGCATGGGACGGGTCTCGTTGCATTGCAGACAGACCAAAGCCCAGGGGGGCTTTGGGATTTGCCTCAGGCGGGCTTGAGCCGTGAGGCGCTCAAAGACTTGATGGATAGTAACGAATGGTTCAAATCGGGCAAGTTTCTAGATTATAGCACGAGCCGGATGAATTGACAAGATCTGATGCGCGGCTTCTTTGACAAAGCTGGAAACCTATCGGACATGACGCCATCACGTTGTCCGACGCCTACGGGGCGATCCTGGAACTGCAGCGGGGGCGTTGGGTCCCGGCGTCGGATGTTCAGGCCAGCGGCACAGCCAGCCGCGACGAGCCTCCCGACGTCGCCGAGGCGCTGGACAGCCTGGGCCTTTGCTGCCATGAGGGCAGTGGGAAAGGGGGTGGTCAATCCGCATCTACAGGATAGTTATCGGCTCTGTGAGAACGTCCGTACCCCTGCACTTCGGGCAGGTCTGCGGGCAGGTCACGCCCGTCAGCCACAGGATGCACTGGCCGCACATGCGGCAGCCAAAAATCAGCTCCTTGCTGATTCTTTCGAATGGCAGGATCCATCGCTCGACCCACTTGTAACCCAGGCGGGCAATGAGCGGGTCAAGGGTGCGAAACAGCCGCTCGGCGAGGCGATAGGCTCACTCCAGCAGGCGGGGATGGTCCTGAATCTAGCGCATGAGGCTCATTGATTCAACGCCTGGCGGTCGCGGACGATGCTGATCTTGGCCGCACCGTCCTCAAAAAAGTAGCCGGAGCCCCCCTCACTGACAACCTGGAGCATCCGGTCACCGTCCAGGATCTCGACGCCGCCGAGGACGTCCACGCCCCGCTCGAAAAAGGGCGGCGGCCAGGGAGAGGCCGTCGGCCCGGCCAGGATGGTCCGGCGTGCGTTCGTGGCAGCCTGCAACAGATCGTCGATGCCGCCCTCCACCAGCGACGAGCCGGTGATGAGCACCACGCTGGCCTGCGACAGCACCTCGGCGGCCTGCTCCGGCGGCCGCCAGAAGGGCAACTCGTCCTCCTTCAGGGCCTCGCGATGCTTGTCCACCACCCACAGGGCCTCGACGCGGCCTTTCAGGGCCTTGATGAAGGGCAAAAAGCCGCCCACCATCGCCACCCGGTCGTCGGGCCGTACCTCGGCGGCCGCCAGGGCGTCCAGGCCCGCGATGGCACGGCCGCCCGGCACGCCGTGATCGGCCATCGCCGTGGCCGACAGGGCGTTGAGCACGGCCACGCCCACGGCCCGGCGCAGCGGCACCGGCGACTGGGCGTAGCGGGCCAACGTCCAGGCATCCCGGCCCGCCAGGCGGCCGGCCGGCGGCGCGGCTGCCGCCGACTTGGGGCAGCAGACGGTGTCGGTCAGCCCCCGGGGCGTAAAAGCCACGCCGGTGCAGCCGTCGGAAAGCTGCGCCGCCGTGTAAAAGACGCCGACGCGCACGTCCGGCACGGTCAGGTCTCGACCGCCCAGGGTCTCTTCCAGATCGTCGATCCAGGCTTCGATGACGTTTATTTCAGCCATTTACGCGCCTCCTTTTATCGAATCGCGATCAAGAGCATGTTGAGCAGAAAAAGCCCGATGCCCAGGCTGAGCAGCAGGCCGCCGGCCGTCATCAGCCCAGTCCAGCCGCCCAGGATGGCCACCGCGCCGGCGATCACGGCCGCGTTCCACAGCCCGTAGCCGACCATCGCCAGCCGCCGGTTGTAGAGGTCGTCCAGGCCGGGCACCGGTTCGCGGCCCACCAGGTCGGCGTAGCGGTGCAGCCAGGTCAGAAAGGGCGTGATCTTGTACATCTGCCCGACGACGATCTGGCCGACCCAGCCCAGCAGCAGCAGCCAGCCGACCGCCGACCAATAGGCGCCCCCTTCGACCAGGCTCAGGGCAGGCTGCGGCAACCAGCCGCTCAGGCCCAGCCCGGCGGCCAGCAGCGTCACCACGAAAAGCGCCGTGCCGGTCTGGGTGAAGGGCGTGTTGATGTCGAATACGCGCCGCCGTCGCTGCCGGTACAGCCGGGACAGGATGAAGGCAAACAGGCCCACACCCGCCAGGAACGCCAGGCCGCCCAGCCAGCCGAGCCAGCGTAACGCGGGCAGGTAAAAGGCCAGGCTCAACCCGGCCAGGCCGCTCAGGGTCAACGCGAACTCGGCCCAGGCCAAACGCTCGGGCAGCAGGTCCTCGGCCAGGGTGAACATGCCCACCAGCTTGTAGGAGACGCCGACGATCAGCAGCGAGACGTAGCCCAGCACGGCCAGCAGCACGTGGCTCTTGAGCGTGGCCACGTAGGCAGTGCCCAACAGACCCGTGCGGCTGTTCACCGCCAGCAGCAGCCCCAGCACCGGGACGAGGGCCGCCAGCCCCACCGAGGCGGCCACGTGCCAGGCGACGACGTCCCAGTGGCGCACGCGGGCCAGGGTGCGGGCCATCAGGTAGAGGTAGGCCAGGGCGACGACCAGCAGCAGCGAGGCGCCGGCGATCATCCACGTCACCTGGAACTGCCACAGGGCGACAATTAGCGTCACCACCCCGGCCAGGTAGACGGGCAGCAGCGCGTCGGCCAGCCGCTCCGAGTGGAGCCCCACCTGGAGGGCCACCGGCACCAGTTGAAAAGCGGCGCCCAGGATCGTCGTCGTGATCCAGCCCAGGGTCAGGACGTGGACGAGGGCCAGCAGCTCCGGCGTCCGAAAGCTGCCGAGGAAAAGCCCGGCGTTAAAGGGCAGCAGCAGGCCAAAAAGCGCCAAAAAGACCAGGCCGGCGGTGAAATAGCGAAAGGGCAGCCCCAGGGCGGGCGCCTTTTCGTGGCTCAGGCTCGTGGCGGCGAAACTCATCATCCCTCCCGGGTACAAGTGTCAAGTGTCACGTGACACCTGATACCTGACACTTGACACTTGACACTTGACACTTGACACTTGACACTTGACACTTGCTAC
>CAYLZO010000203.1:2638-5709 GCA_964387775.1 uncultured Anaerolineaceae bacterium | reverse complement strand
TGACACTTGACACTTGACACTTGACACTTGACACTTGACACTTGACACTTGCTACTCGTCACTCGCAACTCGTATCAGAATCTCGACGCGCCCCGGCCCCATCTCCCACGTCTGGTGGACGTGGCCCATCTCGTCCAGCTTGCGATAGAGGTAGAGGGGGCGCTGCACGTGGCGCACCAGCAGCGTCTCGCCCGGCGCCAGCCGCGAGAGGGCCTCCAGGACGCGCATCATCGGCTCCGGCGGGGTGAGCTGGCTGACGTCGATGGTCACAGAGGCCACCGGCGGCGCGCCGCTTGCGGCCGCCGGGGAGCCCGGCGACACGTCCGCCTCGCCGGGCCGCGCCCGGTAGAAAAAGACCGCCCAGTCGTCCGGCCCTTGCTGACGCGCCCAGGGCACGAACCCCTGCTTGTCCAACACGTCGTAGAGGGGCAGCGGCTCAAAGGTGTTGCGCAGGTAAAAGATGCCGCCCTCCGGGACCTCCTTGGCCGCCTGGAGGATGGGCGCGATGGGGTTCTGGCCCTCGGCGTGCAGCGGCCGGGCGTCAAAGCGGGCCTCGATGCGGGCCTCGTCGAACCAAGCTGGTGGCTCGGGTGTGGCGGCGCTGAGCGGCGCCGACTCTGCGGGTTCTCCCAGCTCGGCCACGGGAGCTTCCGGCTCGCCGATGGCGTGGCGCAGTGTGCGCAGCAACTCGGGCAAGTCCACGTCGCCCATGCTCGCCGCCTGGGCCAGGGTCGCAAAGCGGCCGAGGGTCCGGCGCAGCAGCGGGTTGCGCAGCTTCTCAAAGGCCGGCGCGTAATCGGCCAGCACGTCCAGCAACTCGGGATGCGCCTTCAGCAACTCGCCGACGCGTGTGTCAGGCCGAATTTTCGTCATGGTTGCCTTTCCCCCCTCACTCCAGCCCCGCCGTACCGGCACGGTGTCTCCCCCGGGGGAGAGGGAGCTACTTCCACCCCAGCCGCGCCCTGGCCTCGGGGCTCATCCGCTCCGGGGTCCAGGGCGGGTCCCAGACGACGTTGACCGTCGCCTGCTCGACTTCCGGCAGGCTTCGCACGGCCGCCTCGGCGCCCCGGGCGATGGCCGTGTGCAGCGGGCAGCCGGGCGTGGTCAGGGTCATGGTCACGTCCACCTGGCCGTTTTTCGTCTCCACGTCATAGACCAGGCCCAAATCCACGATATTCACCCCCAACTCGGGGTCGATCACGTTCTTCAAAGCATCCATCACTTTATCTTCTTCAACCATTTTCCTCTCCATAGTGAACAGCAGCCAGCTTTCAGCCATCAGCCGGGCCGCCAAGCTGACGGCTGATGGCTGACGGCTGATGGCTGACGGCTGACGGCTGATGGCTGACGGCTGACGGCTGATGGCTGATGGCTGACGGCTGATAGCTTGCTTTAGTGTCCCAGGGTCTCGCTGCGCCGCGAGGTGTTGAATACCCCCGTCGGCGTCGTCACCCCACCCACCTCGGCCACTTTCTCGAAGGTCTTGGCGTCGTAGACGCGGACCACGTTGCCCTGCCAGTCGCTGACGTAGACGAATCGGGCGTCGTGGGTGAACTCGGGGTGCAGGGTCTGGATGCCTTCGTCGATGACCTCGACCACCTCAAAGGTCTCGGCGTCAAAGACATAGATGCGGTTCGGCGGATCGCCGAACATGGTGTCGGCCCAGACGGTTGGGCTGTCGTGGTGGCTGCGCAGGAAGAGCCCCGGCCCGGAGGTCTCGATCTCGGCGACGATCTCGTTGGTGGACAGGTCCCAGATGGTGATCTTGCCCTCGCCGGCGTGGACCGTCGCGCCATAGACCGTATCGTTAGCCTCCCAGGCCGCGCCGGAGCCGGGGTGGGGCGTGTCGCCGGTCTCGATCTTTTCCACCAGCTCCCACTCGGCCACGTCGATGACGGCCATCCAGTTGTCCTTCTGCGAGGCGATGTAGAAGCGGGTATTGTCGGGGCTCAGAAAGCCGTCGTGCAGGATGTTGCCCACGCCCTCCACCTTGTCGATGGGAAAGTTGGGCTGGGACCAGTCGATGCGCCACATCTGGCCGGCCTCTTTCAGGGCCAGGACAAAGTACGGCCCCACCTTTTCCGGCGACACGTCGGAGGTGATGCACACCCGCGACTCGACGAACTCGCCCTGGGGATTCTCCCCCTCGGTGACGATGACCTTCAGCGGCTCCAGCGTCTTGGCGTCGAGGATGACGGCGCTGTTGGGGATAAAGTTGCCGACGATGACGTACTGGCCGTCGTCCGAGATGGCCAGACCTCGCGAGTCGAGGCCGACGCGGACCTTGGCCACCGCCTGGAGGGTATAGAGGTCGATCTTGAAGAGCCAGCCGTCGCGGCCGACGTTGTAGGCCCAGCGATCGGTGGTGGGGTCAAAGGCGTAGCCGTGGGCCCGGTAGCTGGCCTCGACGTGGGCCAGCAGGCGGTGGGTGTCGCCGTCAAACACGGCGATGGAGCGGGCCTCCCGCTCGGTGACGAGCATCAGGTTGTCCAGGTTGCCGTCGTGGGTCGGCTCGTCGGGCAGGGCTTCTTCGTCCAGCAGGACCGTGCGGCTGGCCGCGATCTGGTCCATCTCCCACTCGACCGCCGCCGCTTCGGGCTCGCTGCGGATATAGCCCACCAGCGCCCAGATCTCCTCGTCGGACAGGCCGGCGGGCCCCCAAGCGGGCATCACCGTGCCCGGCTTGCCGTCCTTGATGATCTCAAAGTAATAGTCGTCGTCGGCCTGGAGCCGGCCGGGGATGAGGGCCGGGCCGGTCGCCCCCTCGCGGTTGGGGCCGTGGCAGCCGCTGCAACTGTCGAGAAAGGCCGTTTCGACCGTCTGCCCTTCAAAGAGCGCTGGCGCCACGGCGCCGCCGGGCATGACGATGACCACCCCCTCCATGCCGGGGTGGTTGTTGCAGTGGTAGCGGAAGGTGCCCGGCTGGTCGAACTCGTGGACAAAGGCCTGGCCGGCCTCCAGCTGGCCCGAGTCGAACCAGGCTTCGTTGCTGGTGATGGTGTGGGCCACGGGGTCGTCGTTCTGCCAGGTGACGGTCGCGCCGGTAGCCACGACCAGCGTGTGCGGCTGGA
>CAYLZO010000203.1:0-2628 GCA_964387775.1 uncultured Anaerolineaceae bacterium | reverse complement strand
CGATGGTGACGGTGGCCTCGGTCACGCCGGCGACGCCGGGCGCCGGCTCGGCAGTGTCGGTGGGCGGCGGCGACGTCGGCTCGGCGGTGGGTTCCGGTGCGCCACAAGCTGCCAGGAGCAATGCAAAGATCACGAGCAATAGCAGGATCGGTTTTCGGCTCATGTTGGCTTCCCCTTTCTTGTGCTCAAAGCACAAAAGTCGTCTTGGGAAAAAGAAACCATCTTGTCCTGATTATACCACAAAAGGCCAGTATTTGTATGACAAAAATCATAAAGAAGCGCGCTCCTGTGGAACGCGCCTCCAGTCTTTGCTGTGTGGAAAGTCGTTAGGCGCTGGCTTGAGTAATGATTCGGTTGAGGTCTGCCAGCAAGAGATCGAGGGCCATTTCGTATTCGCGGGCCGTGTCGGCGATGGTGTGGAACGGGGAGATGTAACAACCAACACAGTTCATGCCATGCTGATTAAAGACGGTGATGCTCTGAGGATGACACTCAACCACGTCCTGAACCAGGCTGTCGGCCGCGATAGGCGCCGCAACGCGCGTAGCATTCACTTTGCACCTCCCTCGATAGTCGTATCTTGCTCCCAGCCAAGTATAACACAGATCGGAGCCTGGCCGGAATGATTTTGATCATGCGCTAGTTGGCACTCGGCCATTTGACAGGATGGCGCGTGGAGTAGTACAATGGCCGTTGTGATGTCCATTTCAGCCGTAGTGACGCTCTGCATCCTCATAGCGGCCCTCGTGGCCCTGGCTACCCAGCGCCTGCGCCCCGACGTGGTCGCGCTCTTGGTGACGCTGGCCCTGGTCCTCACCGGCGTGCTGACCGCCGAGGAAGCGTTCAGCGCCTTTGGCCAGCCGGTCATCATCATCATCCCCAGCATCTACGTGCTGGGCGCGGCCCTCTACGAGACTGGCGTGGCGACCCTGATCGCCAACCGGCTGGTGCGCTTCAGCGACCGGGGGCCGGTCGTGCTGATGGCGGCCGTTATGGTCGCCGCCGGGCTGTTGAGCGCCGTGGTCAGCAGTATGCTGGTCCTGGCCGTGCTGCTGCCGGCCGTGCTGCGCCTCGCCCGGCGGGCCGAGCAGGCGCCCTCTCAACTGCTCCTGCCGCTGGTGGCCGGGGCGACCATGGGCAACCTGTTGACCGTCATCGCCAGCGTCTCGAATCTGGTGGTCAGTGACCTGCTCGCCGTCAGCGGCTACGGCCCGCTCCCCTTCTTCAGTGTGATGCCCTTTGGCCTGGTCTCGCTGTTGCTGGCCATCGCCTGGTATGCGCTGCTGGGCCGCAGGCTCTTGCGCCGCGAGATGCCCGCCGAGCCACAGCGGCCCTCCCTCGACGAGGTGGAGCACGCCTACCGGCTGGAGAAGCAACTCTACCGGTTGCGCGTCCGTTCCGAATCCGATCTCATCGCCCAGCGCCTCGACGAGTGTGCCCTGGGCGAGGTCTTTCACCTCAACGTCGTCGCCATCCAACCCAAGGGCCGTGACCCCCGACCGGCCCGGCCCGATTGGGTCCTGGCCCACAACGACGTGCTCATCGTCGAAGGTCCACGCGGCGAGGCGCTCCAGGCAGCGGCGCGGCTCCATCTGGAGCCGAAAGGCCCCATGCCCCTGGACGACTTTAACCTGCTGGAGCACGAGTTGCTGCGCCTGGCCGAGTTGATGGTCCCCTTCCGCTCGGATTGGGTGGGCAAGACGCCAGCCCAGATCCGCTTTCGCGAACGGTATGGCCTCAACATCCTGGCCATCCACCGCCAGGGGGAGGCCATCCGCCAAAATCTGCCGGACCTGCCCCTGGCCGCCAGCGATACCCTGCTGGTCCACGGTCCCGAGTCGCACTTGCGCGAGATCGGCCAGGACCTGAATCTGATCCTGGTCACCTACCTGGGTCCCGAGCCGGGCGAACTGGTTACCCGCAAGGCGCGGCTGACGCTGGGCATCCAAGGTGCGATGCTGATCGTCGTGGTGGGCGGGCTGCTGCCGCTGGCCACGGCCAGCCTGGCGGCGGCCCTGGCTCTGGTCCTGACCGGCTGTGTGAGCCTCGACCGCGCCTACAAGAGCATCGACGGCCGAATTCTGGTGCTCATCGGCGGGATGTTACCTCTGGCCATGGCGCTGGAACAGAGCGGGCTGGCCACCTGGATCGCCGGCCATCTGGCGAACCTGAGCCAGGGGGCGAGCCCGCTGGTGACCCTACTGCCCATTTACCTCTTTGCCAGCCTCATGTCTCAGATCGTCTCCAACTCGGTGGCGGCGGCGCTGGTGATGCCTCTGGCCGTGAATCTGGCCCTGGCCCAGGGGCTGCCGCCCCAGCAATTTGCCCTGGCCGTCGCCGTCGCGGTGACGACCTCTTACGTCACCCCGCTGACCAACACCGACAATCTGATGGTCCGAGAGGCGGGTCGCTACACCATGCGCGACTATTTGGCAAACGGCCTGTCGCTCTTTGCCCTGCAGACTGTCGCCGTCATGCTGCTGTTATTGCTCGCCTAGCAGCTTGTCGGAGAGATTCCTTTGTAGTGTGCGCTTCAGCGCGTTTCTGCGGCGCTGAAGCGCCTACTACAAACGCTAGTACACGAGGGCGTAAATCCCTCAGCAGTTTGTCATTCTGAGGAGCGCCAGC
>CAYLZO010000202.1:0-10176 GCA_964387775.1 uncultured Anaerolineaceae bacterium | reverse complement strand
CCGCTGCTTGTGCGGGCCCCCGTCAATTCCTTTGAGTTTTAGCCTTGCGGCCGTAGTCCCCAGGCGGGTCACTTATCGCGTTGGCTGCGGCACACAGAGTGTTTACCACTCCATACACCTAGTCACCATCGTTTACGGCGTGGACTACCGGGGTATCTAATCCCGTTCGCTCCCCACGCTTTCGCGTCTTAGCGTCAGGTGCGGGCCAGGACGCCGCCTTCGCCACTGGTGTTCCTCCCGATATCTACGCATTCCACCACTACACCGGGAATTCCACGTCCCTCTCCCGACCTCAAGTCCCGCAGTATCGAACGGCCTCTCCTAGTTAAGCCAGGAGCTTTCACGTCCGACTTACGAAACCGCCTGCACGCGCTTTACGCCCAGTAAATCCGGATAACGCTTGCCACCTACGTATTACCGCGGCTGCTGGCACGTAGTTAGCCGTGACTTATTCCTGAGGTACCGTCCTTCCTCGTCCCCCAGAAAAGGACTTTACAACCCGAAGGCCTTCATCGTCCACGCGGCGTTGCTGCCTCAGACTTTCGTCCATTGGGCAATATTCCTCACTGCTGCCTCCCGTAGGAGTCTGGCCCGTGTCGCAGTGCCAGTGTGGGGGATCGCGCTCTCACGCCCCCTACCCGTCATTGGCTTGGTAGGCCATTACCCTACCAACTACCTGATGGGCCGCAGGCCCCTCCCAAAGCGCTATCCCCGTTAGGGGCGCTTTACTCAACAGATTGAACTGCCGAGCACATGGAGTATTAGCCACCGTTTCCGGTGGTTATCCTCCTCTTTGGGGCAGGTCACCTACGTGTTACTCACCCGTTCGCCACTCTCACCCTCAGACGAATCCAAGGGATCCCGTTCGACTTGCATGTGTTAGGCACGCCGCCAGCGTTCATCCTGAGCCAGGATCAAACTCTCCGTAAGTTTACGTTCAGAGTTTAGACCCAAGCAAGACTTGGGACCCAAAGCTTCTTGCTAGCCTTACCTATCACTCTTCAGTTGTTAAGGTCCTTCCCCAACGGGCGGCGCAGTATAGCACGCCTAAAACCCTTTGTCAAGTTTGGGGTCTGCCTTGACACTCACTCCTGCAGCCCCTGGCCTTTTGCAGCCGGCTGCCCTTCTGGCAGCAACGAAGCGCGATTCTAGCACATCCCCTACAGCCTGTCAAGTCTGGAACCTGCTGAAACCAACGCTACGCTGGTTCCGTCCCGCTGACCGTTCTCGACCCACTGCCTTTTCAGGCAGCAACGAGGTGGGATTCTAGCACACCCCACAATGCCTGTCAAGTTTCGGATCGTCTGTGAACCTGGGACAAAACGACCAGCAGATCCATCTTACAACCTGCTGGCCCGCAGTTCGGTGAGTTCTCTATCTGGCTACCTATGGGTTAAGGTTCCCAACAGTGCCCCCATTATACCAGAAGGTCCCAGCCTTGTCAAGAGCCGGATCGCCCAAAACAGGAGCACCGATTATGGGATAGGGAGGAGGGGCGTGTGAATGCGTCCAGCAACGTTTCCCCGCCGATGATCACCACATGGCGGGGGATTCCCCATAGCAAGCGTAGGCAAGCTGACCACGCCTCCCGGCACGGATCAAGCGCCCCGGCAACAAGCCGCCCGGGCCGCTCGGAACAAACTCTCCCGGGCTAGCTCTCCTGCTCGCCCGTTGCAGCCTCTTCTACCTGCGGTTCTTCGTCCTCAGCCACGGCATCCTTGAAGCCACGGATGGCCTTGCCCAAGGCCGGGCCGACGTCGGCGATCTTGCCCACCCCAAAGATGAGGACCACGACCACCAGAATCATCAAAATCTCGGGCCAACCAAATCCACCCATCGTTTTGTTATCCTCCTCACAGTCATTTCCGTCCGGGTTGTGCTCCGGCCGGTTTCTGCACGCTACGCAAAGTCAAATCCAAATCACGGCGGACCAAAGCCCGCACGAAGGGATGCTCCTCCGGATGCTCGCCGGACATGGCCTGGGCTGAAACCAAGGCCAACCGGGCCCATTCCTCCTCGCCGGCGAGCAAAAGCCACTCGCTCATAGCCGTCAGCCGCCGTCGGAATACCTCCGCTACCTTCGAATTGTCCATCAGATCGCTGGCTAGGCGCCGGACCCAGATCTCTCGCTCCCAGCCTGGATGCAACCCCAGTTCTGTGCCCGCTAGGTGCACCTGGTCCCCGTAGGCCGTCCAGGTGGCAAAAGCGGGATGGGCCAACAAACGGCCGGCTTCGGCCAAGAACGACGGCTCTACTTCTGAAAGATCAGGTCGGGCGAGCGGCGTCAAAAAATCGGCACCGCCTACCGACCACAGCCATGGGCTGAGCAGGCGCAACACTCCGGCCACCGGGATCTGCGTCTCCCGGTTGTGGGCCAGCGCCTCCAATACTAGCCGTCGCCCCGTGTCAAAGGTCGCTTCCACCATGAGCAGCGCCCCTGCTTCATCCGGGAGCGGCACGTCGTGCACGTATCCCAGCAGCCGTCGCGGCGGCAAGGCCCGCACCGAGATCTGGCTGTGCCCCATCGCCTCGACAGCGCCGGCCCGGTCGCTAAGCAACACGTTCAGGAATCGCGCCTGGGCCGCCCCTCGGCCGTCCTGGATGAACCACACACTCTGCTGGCCCTGCCCATCCACCGGGCTGACGAGCGCCCGCCAGTTGGGATCGGGGTCCGGCAGATCGCGAACGTGCACCCCGGCGAAGCGAAGCTTGCGCAAGGAGCGCTCGGCCATCGGCTGCAGCTCGGGATGGACGATGGGTACCAGCGTCTGGATCGCCGCCGCGGCTTCCAGGAGACGCAGGTCGGCCAGCGCAGCCAGGGCCGCCTCGGCAATCTCGTCGCGCACGTCTTGGGCCATCATCCGCAGCAACTCGACCTGCTCGGCGCCCGCCAGGTTCTTCAGCGCACCGATGACGGCCAGCACGACGTCGGGCTCCTGCTGGTCCAGGCCATGCACGTACTCGACCGAGATGGCCGGATTCTGCTCCACCTGGGCCAGCACCTCTTCCAAGGAAGAGATGGCAACGCCCTCGGGATCGCTCAGGCTCTCCAGCAATTCGTCGTCGAGCGAGACCCCCAGAAAGCGCTCCAGGATGGTCATGGCCCCGATGCGACCCTGGTCGGTCCGTCCGGGCTGAAGCGCAGCCTCTCGCAACGCATCGGTAACCTCGTCGTGATCCAAAAAGGTCGCCACGACGCCCATCGCCGTCAGCAAGCGGGTATCCGCCTCGTCCAGATTGCCGACGATGGCCGGGATGACCTGCGAGCCCAGCGACGCGATCCGCTGCGCCTGCCGTCGGAAATCGAGATCCGAAGGCGCGTCGAGCATGTCCCGCAGATCGGCCTCGATCCGCCGCCGCTCTTGTAGCTTGGTAATGATCTTTGGAGAAGCAGGCATTGCCCCTCTTGCCCTCGCCGAGATGCGGCCCATTATAGCACAGACCCGGCCGGTCCTCAAACCAAGACAGGCCGGGCGGCCTCAGGCCGGCACCCCCGCCATCTGGGCCGGCTGCTCCTGCTCGGCCGCAGCCGCCAGCTCGGCGGCCTCTTCCTCCCCCTCCGGGACCGGCTGGAAGGTGGCCGGGTCGGTCAGTCGGTCGGTGTAGAGGACGCCGTCCAGGTGGTCGATCTCGTGCTGGAAGACGCGGGCCAGGTAGCCTTCCAGTTTGTAGCGGACCTCGCGGCCCCGCTCGTCCAGGGCACCGATCGTGATCCGCTCCTGGCGGGCCACTTCGCCGATCATGCCCGGGATCGACAGGCAGCCCTCGTAGCCCACCTGCTCGCCCCGGCCCTTGACGATCTCGGGGTTGAAGAGAATGTAGGTCTCGGCCGGCCGGTCGTTCTCCTCGTCGGCGGGCAGCTCGGCCACGAAAAAGCGATGGAGCACGCCCACCTGCGGCGCGGCCAGGCCGATGCCGTTGGCCTCGCGCATCGTCTCCAGCATCTGTTGGGCAAAGGCGGCCAGCTTGGGCGTCACCCGCCGCACCTCTCTCGATTTGCTCCGGAGGATTTCCAATTGCTCCGGGTTGTCTACGGTCAGTATTTCCAAGTCAGGCATTGTCAGCTTTCAGTCCTCAGCTATCAGCTTTCAGTCCTCAGCCGTCAGCCATCAGCTTTCAGCCAAGAAGCTGATTGCTGTAGGCTGATGGCTGACGGCTGATAACTGACTGCTCGCCATTGTAGCACCACGCCAGGTCCCTGTCAACAGCTTACAACGCATCGGCGATCACCTCGGCGATGTCGCGGATGACCAAGGTCTCGGCCGCGTCGCGCCCGGTGGCCGCCTCGTCGAGCATGATCAGACAGAAGGGGCAGGCGACAGCTGCCAGTTTGGGATTCAACGCCTCGATCTCGTCCAGGCGCACGTCGTTGAGCCGCTGGCCGGCCTCGTGCTCCATCCACATGCAGGCCCCGCCGCCGCCGCAGCAAAAGCCCTGCACCCGCGAGCGTGACAGCTCGGTGAGGCGCAGGCCGGGCAGCGCCTCCAGCACCTGCCGGGGCAGATCGTAGACGTCGTTGTAACGACCGAGATAGCAACTGTCGTGGAAGGTGGCGCGGCCTCCTGCCCAATCGTTCTTTAACTGGAGCTTGCCCGCGGCCAGCAGCTCCCTGATGAACTGGCTGTGGTGGACCACGTCCCACTCGCCGCCGAACTGCGGGTACTCGTTCTTGAGCGTGTTGAAGCAGTGCGGGCACTGGGTCACAATGCGCTCGAACTTGTACTGCTTCAAAACCTCGACGTTCTCCTCGGCCTGGATCTGGTACAGGTACTCCTCGCCGGCGCGCCGGGCCCACTCGGCGTTGCAGCTCTCCTCCTCCCCCAGGATAGCAAAATCGACGCCCGCTGTCTGGAAGATTTTCACCATCGCCTGGCTGACCTTCTGGTTCCGGGGATCGTAGCTGCCGGCGCAGCCGACCCAGTAGAGCACATCCGTTGCTTGCACGTCGGCCATGACGGGTACGTCGAGCCCCTCGGCCCAGGCGGCGCGCTGGTGGCGGGGCTGGCCCCAGGGATTGCCCTGTCGCTCGGTGTTGCGCAGCGTCTGGGCCAGCGTGTCGGGCAGGCGGCCCATCTCCAGGGTCAGCCAGCGGCGCATGCCCACGATCTCGCTCACTTGCTCGATGAATACCGGGCATTCCTGCTCGCAAGCCCGGCAGGTGGTGCAGGCCCACAGCGTCTCGTCGAGGATCACGCCCGACTGGGTGTCGGGAGCGACCAGCTCCTTCTCCTCCGGCTCCTTGGTGCCCAGGGCCAGCGGGCGGAGGAAGGGCAGTCGCTCAACGATGGGCTCCTGCCACTTCCACAGCTTGCCCGGGTACTCGCTCATCCGGTCGCGAAAGTCCATGACCACGTACTTGGGCGACAGCGGCTGGTTCGCCACGTAGGCCGGGCAGGCGTCCTGGCAGCGGCCGCACTCGGTGCAGGCGTCGCCGTCGAGCAGTTGCTTCCAGCTAAAATGCCAAACCTCGCCGATGCCCAGCGGCGCCTCGGTCGTCTCGATGTCCTCGATCTTGGGAATAGCTCCGGGCGGATCGAGCCGCCGCAAAAAGACGTTGGTCGGCGAGGTGACGACGTGCAGGAATTTGGTGTAGGGTAGCGTGGCGATGAGGCCAAAGGTGGCGAGCTGGTGCGCCCACCAGACGTAGGGATAGATGGCCGGCGGCTGCTCGGGCGGTGGGCCGAACAACCCGGCCAGGGCGTAACCCAGCCACGACCACTCGGCCCAGGCCGGCTGCTGGCCGCGCAGGCGCATGACCTCCAGCCCCAGGCCGGTCAAGGCGATGAAGGCCAGCGAGCCAAGGATGTAGGCGTCATCGCGTTTGATGTTGAGCCGGTCGGGCCGCCCCACGTAGCGCCGGTAGGCGGCGATCCCCAGCCCGGCGAGAAAGAGGAGGGTGAAGGCGTTGACGATCAGCTCGAACCAGAGGTAAAAGTCGCCCTTGAGGATCAGCACGTTCAAGTCCATCTGGATGCCGACCAGCGAGGTAGCGATGAAAAAGGCGACAAAGCCGAAAAAGATCAACCCGTGCATCAGGCCGGGGTAGGGCTGGCTCAGGATGCGCCCCTGGCCCAGGCCGTGGAGTAGCAGCGCCCTGAAGCGCTGGCCGAGCCGGTCAGTGCGATGAGCGGGGCCGCCCATCCGCCACAGGCGCACCCGCCGCCACAGGCCATAGACGACCAGCGCCCCGCAGACGACCACCAGCGCCCAGTGGATGGCGTACATCCACTCGGGCAGGTTCCACAGGTCCTCGCGAACAGGAGTCATGGTCCTCTTTCTTTCCCTCAGACATGCAGATGCGCAGGCCGGCTCTGTACGCCAGCCATCATGGCGAAAAGACGGCGATCTCGATGTCGCCGAAGGACTGCGTGTGGACAGGCGAGCCATATTTCTCAGCGAGGAGGGTCGCCGAGTCGTTCTCTGCCCCGTCTTTTACCAGAACGACGCCGGAGGACGATGAAGGACCACCCACCTCGGCCAGCGACGAGATCCTGGCCGGCCCCCAATAGTAGGCCAGCACTTCGACCAGCAAGCCGGGGGGCTGCACAACGACCACGTCTTCCGGTTCAGCCAATGCCCTCAGATGCTCCGCAGTTTGGTAGAGAGAAGTAGGGTCGTGCGTTTGCATTGGCCGGAAACGCCGCCGAAAGAGATACGCCTCGCTGCCATCGGGCAAGGGGTAGCGAGCTTCTTCCTCAAACCCTTGCTCAAAGAAGGCCCGCCGCTCCTCCAAGATCAACCGCTCTCCCTCCCGGACGGCCGGCCTCCGGTTCTTGTTTTTGAGCACCAGGACATAGTCATAGCGAAAGGCGGTAGAATAGGCCGATTCCATCGGATAGGATTGGGTCGGATCTTCGAGTTGAACGTTGGGATAGGCCAGCATCTGATCGTAAGCAAACAGGCCCACGTTGACGTGGCTGCTATAGGCGATGATGCCCAACGAGATTGTCTCCCAGCCCTCGCGCTGGCGAGCCATCTCTACGTGCTGCAACACATCCCCGGCGATGTAGTAAGCGGGATCGTTCGAGCCAGAGTCGGGGAGTTCCAGGTACAGACCCTGGGCAAAGACGCTCCACTGGCCCAAAATCGGCCGGGGGAGATAAGTCGTCTCGACCAGGAGGTTGTGCGGTTCCGTGTAGGAAATGGCAAAAAACTGGACCAGGCCAAAGGCGACGGCCAGGACGACGAGGACCAGACCCAGGCGCCGCCAGGGCAGCTTGAGCAGGGCGCCGCCCAGGACGACGCCCAGCAGGGGCAGGGCCGGGGTGATGGCCCGGTGCTCTTTGTAGATCGACGTCGAAAGGACCAGGTAGGCGACGGCCAGCGCGGCGAGCACGCCCCACCATCCCGAGCGCCACCAGGGCCGGGGCCAGGGCCGCTGCCGCCGCCAGAGCCAGTAGGCAAGCAGCAGCCCGGCGGCCAGGAGCAGCAACAGGGTAAAGACCGGCGAAAAGCCGTAGAGGATGCTGGATAAATAATCGGTGTAGGTGGACAGGCTTGTGAAATCGACGGTCCGGCCCCGGGGGTCCTCGATGCCCCAGGCCAGCCACAGGATCTGGTTCAGGAACTCGAGGCCGTGGGGCAGGTACCAGATCGAAGCCAGGGCCGCAGCCACCGAGAGGCTCCCCAGAAAGTTCGTCTCAGGGCTGGAGAGCTGGAGCGGAAAAAAGATGGCGAGGGCGACCAGCGCCGCCCACAGGCCAAAGAGCCAGAGGCCGGGCAGCAGGGCCTCGGCCGCCGCCCGGTTGGGGAAAAACCACAGGGCTGCGAGCAAGAGCCCGCCGCCCAGGGCCAGCCCCACGTCCCGCCAGCGGGGCCGGGGGCCGGCGCGCAGCCGCGCCCAGAGCCGGCGGGGCAGCCCGGCCTGGAAAAAGACGACGGCCAGGGCGCCCACCACGAAAACGGGAAAGGTGCGCTTGATGAGCAAGCCGAGGCCGAGGGCCACACCCAGCAGCAGCGAGGCCGGGCGATTTTGAAAACCATCGCTGGCGAGGAGCAGGGCAACGCTGGTGGCCACCAGGGCCGTCAGCGAAAACTCAAAGTAGGAATAGCGCGACATGGCAAAGACGAGGGGGATCAGGGCCGCGAGGACGGCGCTCAGCGCCCCCAGGCGCCGGCCGCCCAGCCTGGCGCCGAGCGCGTAGCAAGCGGCCAACAACACGGCCATATAGAGCACGTTGACCAGGACGGCCACGTCGGCCTCGACGCCAAAGAGCTTGTACATCCAGGCCATGGAAAAGCCAAAGAGGGGCGGGCGGAACTCGTCCTGGACGCTGGCACGAAAGAATGCCTGCCAGGTGAGGGGGGTGAGCGTGTCGTAGTAGTAGAGGCTGTTGATCAGCGAGCCGATCCGGTCCCAGCCCCGGGTCATGACGTTTTTGCTCAGCCAGATCCAGTTGTTGATGGCGTGAAAGAGGCTGAGGCCGGCAACCAGGAGCACCGGAACCCAGAGGCTCTGCTTTTCCCGTCTATCCGTGACGTTCAAGACGACGATCCGATCTACCGATACCCCGGCCCCTCCACAAAGAAGGCGCGATTCTTTTCGATCCAGCCCGCGTACTCGGGTGGCACCTCGTCCTCAGGGTAGATGGCCTCCACCGGGCACTCGGGCTCGCAGGCGCCGCAGTCGATGCACGTCTCGGGGTCGATGTAGTAGGTCGTCCACCCCTCGTCGGCCGGGCCGGGGACGATGCATTCCACCGGGCAGAGGTCGGCGCAAACGCCGTCGCGGATGCAGAGTTCGGTGATCACGCAAGCCATGCGTCTACTCCCCTTCATTCCCCAATTTGCTTGAAACACGCCGGGACTTTATCGCCGAACGGGGACGAGGCCCTGCGTCCTTCGGGCCAGGTCCTCTTGGACGATGCCACTGATCTTTTTGCCGAGCCACACGCTATAGTTCGTCCCCCGGTCCTCGGGATAGATTTGCAGGGTATTGGCCAGGTAGAGCCCGTCGAGCGGGGTGCGGTGGTCGGGGACCCGCTCCGAGTAGTTGCGGGTGATGACCGGCTGGCCCGCCTCGGCCCGGAGCACGATCTTTTTCTCGATCCAGTCCGGGCTAAAGGCGGGATTGATCCGATTGAGGTGCGGCGCGTAGAGCTCAAAGAGCTCGCTGCCCCGCATCGAATAGCGCGGATCGTCGCGCTCCAGGTAGTTGGAGACGTAGATCAGGTGCCGGCCCTGGTACTCCTCAGGCGGCACGTAGTTGGTGTGCTCGATGACGGCCACGTAGGGCATCGTCCGGTCGGCGATGTTCATCCAGTAGATGCAGCTCAGGCTCTTTTTGCTGACCAGGAGCAGCACCACGGCGGCCTGGTAGCGCACCGAACGCAGCTTCTCGACGAACTCGCCGCCCAGCGTCGGCGGCGCGATTTCGAGTAAGTTGTAGCCCGGCACCGTGGCGATGACCACGTCGAAGGGGATCGTCTCCTTCTTGGTCACGACGCCCGTCACCCGGCACGGGTCGCGCGGATCGGTCGCCAGGCCGACGACCTCCTGCCGCAGGCGCATGTCGGCGCCGCCGGCCTCCAGGCGGTCGACCAGCGCCTGGGTGATGATCTCAAAGCTGTCGTCGGGATAGGCCAGCTTTTCGGTGGCCGTGGCCCCCTGCCGCGAGCTGCCCCGGACCTTGATCTTGCCCCACAGCCAGGTCATGCTCACCTCGTCGGCCAGCTCGCCGAACTTGCCCCGCAGCAACGGCCCCCAGACTTTGTTATAAATCTCCTGGCCCATGTAACGCAGAATCCAGTCCTTGGCCGTGATCTGCTCCAGGCGCTGCCAGTCGTCCACCCGCTGGAGGTAGAGGTACATGAGGCCCAGCTTGGCCCGATTGAAGAGGTTCAGGGGCCGGAAACGGAGCAGGTCAAAGGGCGTAACAAAGTCATAGATCTGGCCGTCGTAGAAAAAGCCGACCTTGGACTCGATCCAGCGCAGCCGGTCGCCGATGCCCAGCTCGTCCATCAGGTCGAGGATGTGGGTGTCGCTGGCAAAGAGGTGATGGTAAAAGTATTCGATGCGGGTGTCGAGAAGGGGCAGGGTAGCTGCCTGGCCACCCCAGGCCCCATACTTTTCCAGGACGGTGACGTCATGACCTTGTTTTTGCAACTCGTAGGCCGCCGTCAGCCCCGCATAGCCGCCGCCGATAATACCGATCCGAATCGCGCTCATTCTACTAGC
>CAYLZO010000201.1:0-10194 GCA_964387775.1 uncultured Anaerolineaceae bacterium | reverse complement strand
TGTTAACAATCATGTGCGAGAATGGCGAACTGGCAGAGCCCGGTGCCTTGCTGTGCAACCATGGCGCTGTGCCAGCGTACAGACCCATAGGTCGTTCTGGAGAATTACATCGAAAGCACAAGGAGGGGAGCAACTATGTGGTGGTGGGTTGGCGCATTCGTCGCCTGGTTCATCGGACTGGTCTGAATTGTGTACCTCATGGCGGACGTGTTCCGCGGCAGAGTCTCGGGTCTGAGTCCCAAGCTGTGGCCTGGGTACATGTTCCATGGCGTGTTCGCAGTGCTGGCCCTGTGGTTGGCCTTGAAGGCGCTGGGGGCCTAGGAGGAAGGGGGCAGATCATGAAAGCCATACTTGGGATCGGCGGCATATTGCTGCTTGCAGCCGGATTGATATGAGCGGTGTGGATCCTGGGAGGCGTGTTCTCCCAAGCAGAGGGATTCACCAGCGTGGGCCAGTTGTGGGGCCCCATGGCCTTCCACGCCGTATCGACGGGCCTGGGGGCAGGACTGCTGGGCAAAGCCATAAAGCCCCGGCCTGCAGCGTCCGTCTAGGAACAAAGTAGCTGGGGCGCCGGCCGGCGCCCCAGCTCTCTACCTATCCACAACCAGTGCATCAAGACTGGAGCAGAGACCAAGCGTGACGCGGCGTACGAGAGTTTTTAGGTTTTTCAGCGGCCTGGCCCTCCTGACCATCGTCCTGGCCGTTGCATTCTCCCTCCTACCCGGCTGGATTCACACCTGGGGCGCGACAGAAGAGGAGATTGGCCGGCCCATGCCCGGGGACGAGATCCTGCCCCAACCGGACCTGACCTGGACGCACGGCATCACCATTCAGGCACCTCCAGGGGAGGTCTGGCCCTGGATCGCCCAGCTGGGCGACGATCGCGGCGGCTTTTACAGCTACACCTTTATCGAGAATCTCATCGACCCCGACGACCGCTATCACAATGCGGACGAGATCCTGCCCGCATTTCAGGACCCGCAGCCGGGCGAAGGGTTGATCATGGATTACCTGATCGTCGACAGGGTCGAGCCGGGGCAGTACCTGCTGGCCCAGTTGGCTGACCTTTCCGAGATGGAGGGCTCGCCGCTGCCCTCAGGCGGCTGGACGTGGCTGTGGCACCTGTACCCCATGGGAGAGGACGCCACGCGCCTGGTAGTGCGGATGCGCATCCAGCTCGGCGAGATCCCCGGCAGCGCGCTGATGACGGGTGTGATGGACGTTGGCGGTTTTGTGATGGAGCGGCGCATGATGCAGGGCATCAAGGACCGGGCCGAAGGGCGTTTCGACCCAGCCGGCATCGAGGCCGTGGAGATTGGCCTGTGGGTCGTAGCTCTGCTGGTGGGGCTCGCCGGGGCGGTCCTGTTTCTGGCCCGGCGGGCGTGGCAGATACCGCTGCTGATCGCCGTACTGGCCGTTCTGAGCCTGCTGGCCTTTACCTTCCTCCAGCCGCCCATCTGGATCAGACTTCTCATCGATGCTGTTCTCATTGGCGGGCTGGTCGCCTTTATGCTGAGGGAGCGGGCCGCTACACCGAGAGAGCTTGTCCAAACAAGGAAAAGCACGTGACGAGAATTAGGACCATCGCTTTGCCCCTCCCCCTCAGGTTGGGCACCGTCAATTGCTATCTCCTAGAAACCGATACAGGCTTTGTCCTCGTCGATACCGGCAGTTCGAACCGGCGCGCCGAGCTGGAGAGCGAACTGGCCCATGGTGGCTGCAAGCCGGGCAACCTGCAGCTCATCGTTCTGACGCACGGCGACTTTGACCATACCGGCAACGCCGCCTATCTCCGGAAAGCATTCGGGACCAAGATCGCCATGCACCGCGGCGACGCCGGCATGGCCGAGCACGGGGACATGTTCGCCAACCGTTCCTCGGGCAATGCGATCCTTCGCCTGCTGGCGCCCTTGCTCTTCCGGTTTCCCAAGGCGAACCGGTTCAAGCCTGACGTGCACCTTCAAGATGGCGACGACTTGTCTGAATACGGTCTCCAGGCCCGGGTGCTTTCGATACCGGGCCATTCGGCGGGCAGCATTGGCATCCTCACCGCAGAGGGTGACCTGTTTTGCGGCGACCTGCTGGAAAACGCTGGCAAGCCGGCCACCAACCCAATCATGGACGATCCGGCAGCCTGCGTGTCCAGCCTCGAAAAACTGCGAGATCTCGAGATCCACACCGTCTACCCCGGACATGGCCAACCTTTCGCGCTCGATTCCTTCTGGACCCAGCAGCAGGGATACGAACAGAGATCATCATGAGCTACAAAAGCGTCGCCGTTGTCGAGCGGGGTGGTCCCGAGGCCCTCCAGGTCGTCGAAAATCACCTGCGCCCGCCAGCGGCCAGCGAGGTACGGGTCAGGATCCTGGCCACGCCGGTCTGTGGGCCCGACGTTCAGGCCCGCTACGGCCAGACCCCCATCGCGCCCAGGATTCCCTTTGTGCCGGGCTATGCCATCATCGGCACCGTGGACGCGGTTGGCGAAAAGGTAAGCGGGGCCAGCATAGGCGACCGGGTCGGCGCCTTGACCGTCTCGGGCGGCTACGCCGAGTACATCTACCTGGACCAAGACGCTCTGATCCCCGTCCCCGAGATGCTGGAACCGGCGGAAGCGGTGACGCTGATCCTGAATTACATCGTCGCCTACCAGACGCTCCACCGCTCGGCCAGGGTCGAGGCCGGCGATACGGTGTTGATCATTGGCGCCAGCGGCGGGGTCGGCACCGCCTTGCTGCAACTGGGGCAATTGGCCAGCCTGCGCATGTACGCCATTGCCTCCAAGAGCAAGCACGCGATCCTGACCGAGTATGGAGCGATGCCCATCGACTATCACACCCAGGATTTCGTCGAGGTGATCCGCCGGGCAGAGCCGGACGGGCAGACCCCTCAACATCGGTATCTCTACGGCACACAAGCTGATCTCGCTGGCCGGAGGCGTTTTCCTCCTTGTGACGATCTATCAACGGCACCAGGCAGTTGCCTTGAACACGACCGAGTGGGCGGCCATCGTGGTCACGGGGTTGTGCTTCCTGGCCACGGTTGCTTCCGGTGGCTTTTTGAGTGCCGACAAGCCGATGCCGACCTTTGTTTTGCGGGCACACCAGGTCGGGCCGGTGCTGGCCGCGCTTTCTTCCGCTGCCACGCTCTACCTCGTCCTTGGCCGTTAGCAGGCGTTTCGACGCAGAGTCTGATTGCACGATTGGGGAGGCAGATAATGAGGACGTTGGTCGTCTATGATTCGGTCCAGGGAAATACAGAGCGCATCGCCCGGGCCATTGGCGAGGTGCTTCCCGGAGAGGTTCAGGTGTTGCGTGTGACTCAGGCGGATGCGCGCGACCTGGAGGCGGTGGACCTGCTTGTCATCGGCTCGCCGACCCACGGTGGCGGGCCGACGGAGGCGATTCAGGCCCTGTTGGAAAAGATGGGCGCGCCGGCCCGTGTGGAGGCCAGGGTTGCCACGTTCGATACCCGCCTGGCGTGGCGATGGATCAGGCTCTTTGGCTTTGCCGCGCCCAGAATGGCAGACGCGCTCGAAGCAAGGGGGTGGACGTTGGTCGGCGAACCGGGCGGCTTTTTCGTCGGCAGCAAAAAGATTGGGCCGCTCAAGCCCGGTGAGGTGGATCGGGCGGCTGCTTGGGCGAAAGAGCTCGCCGCGAGCCTGGAGTAGACAGATGGCACCATCCGATCAAGATACCGCTTGGCGATGGCTCTACCGGGCTGGCGGCGTGGCGATCCTGATCGCCGTCGTGGTCTTTCGCCGGCACTTTGGGGCCGAAATCTCGCTCCTTATGGATGTGGGCCTCATCGGCCTGGAGCCGCCCAGCAGCGCCCTGGACTGGTTTGCGCTGCTCCAGGACAGCCCGTTCCTGGGCCTCCTTCTGCTCGACCTGTTTGACATCGTCAATTATCTGCTCGTGGGCCTGATGTTTCTGGCCCTCTACGGCGCCCTCCGGTGCGCCAACAAGGTGGCCATGATCGTCGCGACGGCCTGTGACCTGGTGGGGGTGGCCGTCTATATGGCCACGAACCAGGCCTTTGCCCTGCTGGCCCTCAGCGACCGGTACGCGGCGAGCACCGACGCGCAGCGGGCCACGTTCCTGGCGGCCGGGGAGGCCCTGTTGGCCATCCACGACCCTGACGGCATCCACCTGGGTCTGTTCCTGGTGGCCCTGGCCGGCCTGATCGCCTCGCTGGTCATGCTGCGCAGCCGTGTCTTTGGCAAGGCCACCGCCACGATGGGCCTGGTAGCGAATGGGCTGGTGCTGAGCTACTATGTCGCTCTGCCTCTGGTGCCGGCGATCGCCCCCCTGTTCCCGGCCGTCTCAGCTCTGTTTCGGCTGATCTGGTACGTCCTGATCGCGCTGAAACTCTTCCGGCTGGCCAGGGTATCGGCGTAGCGGCGTCGAGTGCAGCGGACAAGGAGGTACTTGTGCATGGAAAACAGCAAGTGGAGGCCCCTCTACCGGGCCGGTGCCCTGGCGCCGCTGATCGCCCTGGCCTTCTACCTGGTCGAGTTCAGCCTATTGATCGTCGGGGAGCCGTATCCCAGCGACATTGCGGGCTGGTACGCGCTCGTCCAGCGCAGCAAACTCCTGGCCCTCTGGTACCTCAACGCCCTGGACATTCTCTCGTTTGTGCTCCTGGGCATCATGTTCCTGGCCCTCTACGTGGCGCTGCGGCGGGTCGACCCTTCCTGGACACTGATCGCCCTCTACCTCGCCCTGCTGGGGGCCGCCGTCTTTGTCGTGCCCCGCGTGCTGCACCTCTCCCTGCTGCCCCTCAGCGATCTGCACGCAGCGGCGACCACGGAAGCGCAGAGAACCATCTACCTGGCGGCCGGCGAGGCCCTGTCCCAGGTGAGCAGCGCCACGCCTCAGACCTTTGGCTTTTTGCTCATGGCCGCCGCCGGCATGATCATGTCCTTCGTCGTGCTGCGGAGCGATGCACCAGGCCGGCCCTTTGGCAAGGCGGCGGCCAACGTCGGCATCGTCGGATTCGTCGCCGCCCTGGCCAATTTCGTCAGCCGGCTGCTGGCCCCGGACGTCGCGGCCATGATCATGCCCGTCAACGGTCTGCTCTGGTTCGCGTGGTGGGTCCTGGTCAGCGTTGGCCTTTTCCGCCTTGCCCGGCGCGTCCCGTGAACGAGCTACCGCTTCAGGAGAAAAGCTATGAGAAAAGCAACGCGCATTTCGGCCACAGTGCTCGGGTTGACGGCCGGTGGGGCCGGCATCGAGCACGGCATCTTTGAGATCCTCCAAGGGAACACCAGGCCCGAGGGCTTGATGATCTCCTCCATTGGCCCGCCCTGTGTGCCGGAGCTGAGCTGGAACCAGTGTGAACCGGCCATGACCATCATCCCCAACTTTTTGATCACCGGCATCCTGGCCGTGATCCTGGGCTTTGTCGTGCTGGCCTGGTCGGCCTTTTTCGTTCACCGGCGGCACGGTGGCCTGGCCCTCATCCTGCTATGCATCCCGCTGCTTCTGTTTGGCGGGGGCATCTTTCCGCCTCTCATCGGCGTCGTCGCCGGGGCGCTTGGCACTCGGATCCACAAGCCCCTGAGACCGGAGAAAAGCCGTCTCTCCGATGGGCTGCGGCGAGCCCTGGCTGCCCTGTGGCCCTGGACGCTGATCCTCTACGTGGTTTGGATCCTGGGACAGTGGGTCATCGGCCACTTTTGGAACGACTGGCTGCTGGCCAACGGCTACCTCATCCTCGTCATGGTCCTCGGCACGCTGCTCTTGACACCCACTACGGCCTATGCATACGATCTACAGGAGGCACAGTAGCAGGCGGCTCAACTGCCTGAATAAACCGGGAGAGCTGGGGTGTGTGCGGGTACAGCACACACCCCCAGCCCCCGATATCAAAAGGAGAGTTTTCAGTATGAAAGCAATGGTCATCTATGACTCGGCGTACGGCAACACCGAAAAGGTCGCTCGTGCCATCGGTCAGGCGCTCGGACCAGCCGAGGAGGCCCGGGTTGTGCGCGCAAGCGAAGCAAGACCGGAACAGGTCGCAGGACTCGATCTGTTGATCGTGGGATCGCCCACGCAAAAGTTCAGCCCCCTCGGCACCGTCACTGCCTTTCTGAAGGGCATCCCCAAAGACGGCCTGCAAGGGGTCAAGGTGGCGGCCTTTGACACCCGCTTTCCACAGAGCAAAATCGATGAAATCAAAATCCTGGCCTTCTTTGTCAGCATCTTTGGCTACGCGGCCGAGCCCATTGCCAAGAGGCTGGAGAAAAAAGGCGGCGACCTGGCCATCCCGCCCGAGCCGTTCTACGTGGGTGACACAGAAGGCCCGCTGCTGGACGGCGAGCTGGAGCGTGCGGCCGACTGGGCGCGTCAGGTCGCGGCCAGGGTTTGATCCGCTCCGGGGCTGTTTTCCGTGATGTTCGTCCCTTTTCTGTTTTGAGGAGGTACAATGACCAAGATCCTGATCGCGTACGCGACGTGGACCGGGTCCGCGCGCACCGTGGCCGAGGCCATCGCCGAAACGCTGCGCGCCGATGGCACAGAGGTGGAGGTGTGCCGTGCCCGAGAGGCCCGCGACCTGAGCCCGTACGGGGCCGTCGTCGTGGGTACATCGGTGCACATGGGGCGGCTGCCGGGCGAGATCCGCCGCTTTGCCCGGCGCCAGCGACGGGCATTGAGCCGTCTACCAGTGGCCCACTTTGTCGTCTGCGGGACCATGGCCGAAGATACGCCGGAGAACCGCCAGACGTCCCTGGGCTACCTGGATCCGCTGCGCCGAGCCGCGCCCGACGTCCAGCCGCTGGACACCGGCCTGTTTGGCGGGGCGATTCTGACCGACACGCCCGAGTTCCAGCGACTCTTCTTCCTCTTCCGATCCATTGTCAATGCTACGGCCAACGAGATGCCCGACAGTCGCGATTGGGACGCCATCCACGCCTGGGCTGAAGGACTGCGCCCCAAGCTGGCAGGTGCGTAGCTTGACGCAGGAGGGCGGCTTCTTTCTGCTCGATCCAGACAACGAGCGCTTTGCCACGGGCGCCAGCCGCAGGCTGCCGGCCGGCAGCCAGGGCTGCGCCCTCCTCTTTCTGAGCATCTTTGTCCTGGTCGGCTTGTTCATGGCCGCAGATATAACCCGCCGCTGGGTGCACGTGGCCATCCTCAGCACCGATTATGCCGAGGCCGAGGGACAGGTGCTGGGCCGCGAGATCGAGGACGACGACGGCGCCACCTACTATGTCACCTATCGGTTCGTCGCCAACGATCGGGTCCACACCATCAGGGAAAACGTAGAGAAGGGAGTTTTTCACTCGATGGAAGAGGGCCAGTCTGCGATCGTGCGCTACGCTCCACGCGACCCAAGGATTGCCACCATCGCGCCGGGCCGCGTCGGCGGGCTGCTGGCCCTGACCGGATTCTGCGGGCTCTGGGATGGGACGGTCCTGTTCATCTCGGCGCTGGTGCTTCGCGAGGTCCTACAGCGTCGGAAGCTGGCCCGGCGCGGGCAGCGGCTCGTGGGCGAGATCCTTCGCATCTCCGGCCGGCGGGACAGCGACGGCGATTTCGTGCTGATCCTTGGATATGGCTTTCGCTCACCGCTGACGGCAGCACAACTCGAAGGCAGCAACTCGCAGGTCCGCAAGGATTTGGCAGACGGGCCACTGCCGCCGCCCGGCACGCCGGTTCACGTGCTCTACCTGGACGACGAGAGACACATGGTGCTGTGACAGGAGAAAGAAGGATGAGTAGAGAAAGCAGAGCGATCCTCGCGCTCTCGGTGGTGGCCATGATCTTGCTCCTGGCCGCCTCCCTGGCCGGCATCCTCTCCGACGATGGTGGCCGGCCCTATGCGTTCACCTCGGTGAGAGAAGAAGAGGTCGAAATCTATGGCGGCCAGGGGCTCTACCGTCACGACAGTGTGTACAAGGCGGTCATGTTCCGTGGCTTTGATTGGGCCAACCTGGTCGTCGTTCTGCCCTTGTTTGTCCTGGGGATTCGCCTGTACCGGCAGGGCCGGATGAGGGGACAGTTGCTACTTGCGGCCCTGTTCACCTATCTGGCCTACATCTATGCCATTGGGGTGATGGGCAACGCTTTCAATGCCCTCTTTCTTGTCTGGACCGCCCTCTTTTCTGCCGGCGCCTTTGGCCTCTTTGTCACGCTGGCGGGTCTGGATATCGACTCTTTGCCCGGGAACATGAAACCCAATTTCCCCCGCAGAAGCCTGGCCGTATATGTGCTCGCGGTGGGTGCCATTCTACTCATTCAGTACCTGGCCGAGGTCCTGACGGCCTACGCCGCAGGCAACCCCCCGGCGTCCCTGGACCACTACACCACCCTGGAACTGGCCAGCTTTGAACTGGGCTTGATGATCCCGTTGCACTTTGCAGGCGGGATAGGGTTGTGGCAAAAAAGGTCCTGGGGCTATCTCCTGGCCATCCTTCTGGTCTTTGCCGCCTCTATGACCTTCATCGCCTTGAGCATCGCCTTGTGGTTGTTCCATTCCTCCTTTGGGCAGGGCAGCGTGCTCGACATGGCAATCACCGTGGCCATTGCCCTGGTCTCGACCGGGCTCTCCCTGGTCGCGTTTGGCCGGCTGCAGAATTGAGGCTAGAACGGAGACGAGAATGACAGATACCCGAGATCCAATTCCTCTGACGGCATCCCAAAAAGGCCGGGCCGGCCGCATGTTGGCCCGCGCCTTCATGGAGGACCCGGCCTACACGCTGATCCTCCCCGATCCTGCCGAGCGGGAGCGGGCGCTGCAGCGGCTGTTCGGCGCCGTCGTCGGCTACTGCCTGGTCTATGGCCTGGTCCACACTACGCCGGCCGTGGAGGGCGCCGCCTGCTGGCTCCCGCCGGGCAACACCGAGGTGACCGTGTGGCGTATGCTGCGCACCGGGCTGGGGCTGCAACGGGCGGTGGCCCGCTTCCCTGCCCAGGCCCGGAGCGGATTTCTGGCCACCCTGGCCTACATGGACGACATCCACAAGCGCGAGGTCCCGGGGCCGCACTGGTACCTGTGGGCCCTGGGCGTAGAGCCGGCGCAGCACGGGAAGGGCATCGGCGGCCGGTTGCTCGTGCCCGCCTTGGCCCAGGCCGACCGGGAGGGCGTGCCCTGCTACCTGGAGACCGAGACGGAGGGCAACGTGGCCTTTTACCAGAAGCGAGGCTTTCACGTCGTCAGCGACGGCCTGGTACCCGGCCAGTCGCTGAGAATCTGGACCATGCTCAGGGAGCCGGCACGATGAAGCCACAGAGCAAGGAACCGCCATCGGGATTCTGGTCGACCTTTTGGGGGATGACGATCCGCCCCTGGCAGACCCTGGGCGAGCTGGCCCACGATCCGGCGGCGTTCCGAAACGGGGTGCTGCTCCTGCTGCTCATCACCCTCGTCTACACCCTCATCCTGGCCATCTTTCTTGCCCGGAACTATCCGGCGGCGGCCACCTCGGTGCTGCCCCTCGCCGTCGAAGAGCAGTACTCGGCGCAGATCTGGTACCAGGGTCCGCTCTTCTTCGTCGCCATGGCCCTGGCCGCGGGTGTCCTGGTGTTGGCGGCCCGTCTGGTGGGTCGGTCGTCGAGCTTCCGGCTGGCCTTTGCCCGCATCAGTTACGCGTCCGTCATCCCCTTCTTTTTCACGACCATGTTGGTCGAGTTCGCGCTGGCGCTGGCTCTGTTGGCAGGCATTGTCCGGCCGGACGCCGTGTTGAGATGGCTTCTGGGCCCCGGCGCCTGGTTTCCGGCCACCTACCAACTGATCTCTATCGTCTGGATCGCGGCCCTGTTCGTCATGGCCGCCTGGCGGACGCTGGAGCGTGGGTGGCTCGGGGGCCTGGTTGGCGGGTTGCTGGCGCTGGTGGTCTATGCCCTGCCGGTGGCGCTCTTTATCCGGTAGATAGGAGAAGGGTGAGACGCCATGTCGGGTACGGTGTTTCCTTCCATCCACGTCAGCGATGCCTGGGGCATTCTGGATGTGGAGCGGGGCGGGCTCTGGATCTCGGACGATTGGCGCACCACCCGCGTCGCCGCCCCCGACGATCTGTCCGGCCGCCCCCTATCCGGCGACGGCTGGACATTGCAACTCGCAGAAGGCTGGCGAGTTCAGGCCTCCGGACGTCCCGGTGACCTGGAATTGCTGCTGCGAGACCGATGACGAGCAGCTATCACCTGATCGTCGTCGGCGCCGGACCGGCCGGCCGGAACGCGGCCCGCACGG
>CAYLZO010000200.1:0-10232 GCA_964387775.1 uncultured Anaerolineaceae bacterium | reverse complement strand
CTCCCCTACCTCCATCCCGTGGGGGATTGGGTGGAGGATGCTGGCATGTTACAATCTAGTAGAACTTTGGCATACGGGTGTTGGCTGGAGGTGAGCCAGAGAAGCCCGGGGAGCCGCCGATGGCTCCCCAGGGGCTTTTCTGTTTGGTGCTGTGAGACGAGGACGTGGCATGGAACCAAGAATTCTTATCATCGAAGATGACCCACGCTTGACCCAGATGATCGGGCTGCAACTCAAGCAGGCGGGGTACCGGGTCCTAAGCGCCGAAAATGGGTTCAAGGGTCTGCAAGTAGCGCGAGCCGAATCGCCCGATCTCATCTTGTTGGACCTGATGTTGCCGGGCATCGACGGCTTTGAGGTCCTGGAGCAACTGCGCGGCGATCCGGAAAACAGAGATCTGCCCGTCGTGGTGATTTCGGCCAAGTCGGGCCAGGCCGACGTCGAAACGGCAAATCGGATCGGAGCAGACGGCTACCTGGTCAAGCCCTTTCGCACGGCCGAACTCCTGGCCGTGCTCCGCCCCCTGTTGGACGAGAGGCAGCAGGAGCCCGGATTCTTGGGGACGGGTGTGGTGTTTGCCCCGGCGCGGGGCCGCGAGGCGACCCCGGTCGCCCTGAACGCCGGCCTCTCCCTGGCCCAGCGGGGTGAAGCGGTCACCCTGGTCGATCTGCATCCCTTTTCTGTGGAGCACCCCCTGCTGCTTCAGGCATCCCCCCCTGAGGAGCCGGTCGCCCTGTCCGACCCGGAGATGGCCCGGAGCCTGCGGCAGCAAGCCTGGCGGCATCTCAGCGGGCTGCGCCTGTTGAACAACCTGGAGGGCACCGGCCAGGCCGGCCAGCTCGTCCCCGACGACGTCCCCCTCGTATTCGACGCGCTCCTGGGCGAGCCGGGATTCGTCCTGGCCGACGTGCCCGTCTATCCTGCCGCCGTGCTACACCGGGCGGCGGCGGCCTGCGGCCCGGTGCTGCTGGTCACGGCCGGCGACCCGGTATCCCTCGGCGCGGCTCGGTCTGCGCTCAAGATGATAGAGCGGGTCGGCATGGACGTCGAGCAGATCCGGTTGGTGCTCTGCGGCGGGCAAGGGGTCGTCGATGGGGCCGAGTTGGGCTATCCCATCGTCGCCCAGATTCCGGCCGGGGCCGGCGCCGACGATCCGGCCCTTGACCAACTCGCCGGCTGGCTTCAGACGTTGTCGTGAGCAGCCGGATCGGTTTAGGAAGGAGCACAGGTGACGTTGTTTGATCGAGAATCGGCAGCGGCCCAGCAGGAAATGGGCCAGGTTCTGCTGGATTCCGGTCTGTTGACGCCAGAACAACTGACCGAGGCACGGCAGGCCCGTCGCGACGGGGAGAGCACGACCGACGTGCTCGTCCGGCAGGGGGTGATTACGCCCCGCGACGCCGCCATGGCCCTGAGTCTGCAACTAAACTTGCCCCTCATCGACCTCAAACGCCACGCCGTACAGCCAGAGGCGGTGGCGTTGGTCCCCCAGGAGATTGCCTATCGCTACGGCCTCATCCCCCTGGAGGTGATCGACGACGAGTTGATCCTGGTGATGGAGGACCCCCTCGACATCCAGGCTCTGGAGGACGTGTCGATCCGGGCCAAGATGCGCATCAAACCGGCCGTGGGCGTGCGCGACGACATCCAAGAGGCGCTCCAGCTCTACTACCGCTCCAGCGGCGAGATCGAGCACCAGTTGGAGCAGATTGCGCCCGAGCCGGCCCCGGCGACCGAAGCCCGGCGCCTGACGGCCGACCTGGTGGCCGAGAGTCCCGTGGCCCGGGTGGTGGAATTGATCCTCGGCCAGGCCATCCGCGATCGCGCCTCCGACGTGCACATCGTCCCCGACGACGGCGTGCTGCGCGCGCGCTACCGGATCGACGGCATCCTGCACGACGCATTCGAGACCTCGCCGTCGGTCCACAGGCCGCTGGTCAGCCGCATCAAGGTCATGGCCGGCATGAACATCGCCGAGCGGCGCCGGCCCCAGGACGGGCAGTTTACGTTTCAGGGAAAAGACGGTGAAGTGGACGTGCGGGTCGCCACGGCCAACACGGCCCGGGGCGAGATGGCCGTTCTGCGCATTCTGGACAAATCGCTGTCCCTGCTGCGGCTGGAGGAATTGGGCTTCCTGCCCGAAGGGATGGCCGCCTTCCAGCGGCTGCTCACCCTGCCCTTTGGCATGGTCCTGGTCTCGGGACCCACCGGCGCGGGCAAGACGACGACCCTCTATGCCACCATCAACCGCCTGAACCGCGACGAGCAGAACATCATGACCATCGAGGATCCGGTCGAATACCAGTTCGAGCGGGTCAGCCAGATCCAGGTCAACCGGCAGGCCGGCGTCACCTTTGCGGCCGGTCTGCGGGCTATCATGCGCATGGACCCCAACGTGATCCTGGTCGGCGAGATCCGCGACCAGGAGACGGCCGAGATCGCCGTGCAAGCGGCTCTGACCGGGCACCTGGTCCTGTCCTCTATCCACGCCAACGACGCCGTCAGCACGCTGCACCGCCTCGTCGACCTGGGCGTGGAGCCCTTCCTGGTCGTCTCGGCGTTGGGCGGGGTCGTGGCCCAGCGGCTGGTGCGCAAGACGTGCGACCGCTGCTCGGCGCTGAGCAAGGTCGTGCCCGAGGAGCGGCTGGCCTTCGAGGAAGAGATGGGCTATGCGCCCGAGCGCTTTGAGCAGGGCCACGGCTGCAACTTTTGTGCGGGCACCGGCTACCGGGGCCGGACCGGCGTCTTTGAGGTGCTGACCGTCACCGAGTCGATCCGCCGGCTCGTGATGGCCCGCGCCTCGGCCGACGAGATCAAGGCTCAGGCCGTGGCCAAGGGCATGGTGCCCATCTGGCGGGAGGGGATGATCAAGGTCCAGCAGGCCATCACGACCATCCGGGAGGTGATGCGCAATGTCTACACGATCCGGTAGGGGAAGAAACCGATGAGCTACCGTTACGTCGCCTTTGACCAGCGCGGTCAACGCGTGGAGGGCCGGATCGACGTGCCCAACGAGCTGGTGGCCGAGGAGGCGCTGTGGGAAGAGGGCCTCACCGTCGCCAGGTTGACGCCTGCCCGTTCCAAACGGACCCTCGCGACCCTCTTTCCCACCTTTTTTGGCGTCAAGCGCCAGGACCTGATCATCTTTTCGCGGCAACTGGCCACCCTGCTCTCGTCGGGCGTAAACATCCTCCGGGCGCTGCGGCTGCTGGCCGACCAGGCCAACCGGCGGGCGATGCGCGACGTGCTGGCCGAGGTCATCGAGGACCTGGATCGGGGGTTGTCCTTTTCGGCTGCACTGGCCAAACACCCCCTCGCCTTTCCCAAACTCTACACCCGGACCCTGGCCCTGGGCGAGCGGTCGGGCAACCTGGAGGACGTGCTGCGACAGTTGGCGACTTATTTGGAGAAGGAGCAGGCGCTCTTGCGCAAACTGCGCGATGCCCTCACCTATCCGATCTTTGTCCTGGCCGTGGCGGTCGGCGTCGTAGTCCTGATGCTCACCGTCGCCCTGCCGCCCATGATCGACCTCTTTGAGTCCTTTGGAGCCGATCTGCCGCTGCCGACGCGCATCCTGATCGCGAGCAGTCGCTTCACGAGCGCCTACGGGCTCTACCTGCTCTTTGGCGGGCTGGTCCTGGCCGCGGTCTTGGCCTGGTGGGGCGGGCAGCCGGGGGGCCGCCGCCTGCGCGACGCCCTGATCCTCCGCCTGCCGCTGATCGGCCCGGTGATCTTGAAGGGGCAACTGGCTCGCTTTAGCCGGACCACGGCCACGCTCATCCGCGCCGGCCTGCCCCTGTCGGAGATCATGGAGTTGGTGTTGCGGACCATCGACAACGTCGTCGTGGCCGAGGCGCTGGGCCGGGCCCAGGCGGCGCTCCTCGCCGGGCAAGGGCTCTCGGGGCCGCTGGCCGCCGAGCGCCTCTTTCCGCCCCTCCTGGCCCAGATGGTGCGCGTGGGCGAAGAGACGGGCACACTGGAGGAGAATCTGGAGACGCTGATGGCTTTTTACGAAGAGGAGGTGGACCGCAGCGTGCAACAGTTGACGGCGATGGCCGAACCGGTCCTGACCATCGTCATCGCCGGCATCGTGGGCTTTATCGCCGTGGCGATGGTCATGCCCATGTACTCGATCCTGTCCGAGATCAAGTAGGGCTCTGGAAATTGGACTTTGGACATCAGACTTCGGAAGTCTATGCTCGCCAGTTTGTCCAAAGTCCAATGGAAAGGTGCGGTATAGTTCTTGAGGGATCACAATCGACACCTGGGCTGTGGGCTGTGGATCGTGGGGCTCTTTGTCGCGCTCTTTGCCGGCGAGTGGCTGCTGCTCTGGCTCGTCGTCCGCGCCCTGCCCGAGGAGCAGTTGATCCAGGGGGTGACTCTGGTCATCACGCTGACCATCGCCGCCGGCTGGGCGGCCGTCTATGTCCGGGTGCAACGGAGGTCGCGGTGAAAGACGGAAAGGGCAAGTATAGGACAGGCGATCCACAGTCGGGTGCCACGCTAGTCGAGCTCCTGGTGACCGTGGGCATCGTCGCCTCGGCGCTGGTCATCCTCGTCGCTGCCCTGTCCACCGGCGCCTTTGCCGTGCGCACCGCCGACCGCCTGACCACGGCCACCAACCTGGCCAGCGTCCAGTTGGAGACCATCAAGGCCGCCGGCTACGATCCGGCAGGCTACGCCGCGCTGGCAGCGCCCGCCAACTATACGATCCAGGTCAACAGCAGCGTCGTCGTAACCGGCCTGCAGCAGGTGACGGTCACCGTCTCGTACCAGGGCGATCCCTTGGTCACCCTCAGCAACTACAAAGTGAACCGATGAGACACACAACACCCGATACCCAATACCCAATACCCAATACCCAGCACGGCTTCACCCTGATCGAGCTCCTCGTCGTCCTCGCCATCCTGTCGATCCTCACCGGCCTGCTGGTCACCGTCATCTACCAGTTCTTGACCATCCCCCGCTGGGGTAACGCCCAATTGGCCGTGGACCACGACCTGCGCAACGCCGGGCTGTGGCTGATGCGCGACGGCAACCAGAGCCGCAGCTTTGACACGGTGACCTGCACCTTTGACACGGGGCGCGGCCCGACCTACGCTTACGTTCTCAGCGGGACCGAGTTGCAGCGCACGAGTGGCGGGCAGACCCTCGTCGTGGCTCACCACGTAAGCGGCCTGGCCTGCTCGACGGCGGGCAGCCGGGCCATCGTCCAACTCGACGTGACCAAGGGCGACGTCTCGGCCAGCCAGACCTTTACTGTCACCATGCGCGTAGACTGAAACGTAAGGCAAATTGGCAATCCGCAGGACTATCCGTTTGTTCGCCCTACACGCCACCCCAGGATGTTGAGAAGTTACAAAATGGACAACAAAATGCGCAATACACAATACGCAACACGCAATACGCAGTACGAAACACGCAATACGCAATACGAAACACGCTCCACGCCCGACGAAAGCGGCCAGGCCGTGGTCATGGCCCTCCTGGCCCTGGCCGTCGGCGTGCTGCTCATATCCGTCTTTCTCTACTTTGCCAGCACCAGCCAGCGGGCGACGGCGGCCACCCAGGAGCAGACGGTGGATCGCTACTCGGCCGACGCCGGCATTGAATACGGCATCTGGCACCTGGAGAACGACCCGGCCTTCCGCCAGCAGGTCGAGGCCAACGGCTCGGCCAACCTGACCCTCGAAATCAACGGGCAGAGCGTGGTCGTCACCGTGACGCAAGTACTCACACCGTAGCTGGAGTCCAGAATGCATCGACGCTACATTCCGGCGCTCGTAGTGGCAGTAGCCCTGGTGGTCCCAGGGTTGCTACGGCTTGCCGGGCCGGGAATGTCGCTCGTCGCCCACGCAGCGCCCTTGTTCCAGGCCCCGGCCAACGACGATTTTGCCAATGCGACTGTCATCAGTTCCCTGCCCTATGGGAACACTCAAGACACGACGTCGGCCACGACAGAGGCCAATGACCCGGTGTTGCCCTGCATCCCCAACTGGTGGTGGACGAACGGAGGCCAGGGCTGGCACAGCGTGTGGTACGCCTACACGGCGACCGCCGACGGGGCCCTGCACGTGGACACCGCCGGCAGTGATTACGACACTGTGCTGGGCGTGTGGACCGGCCCGTGGGGAGCGCTCAACAACGTGGCTTGCGACGACGACTCGGGCGCCGGCACCCTCTCCTCGCTGGACGTAGCAGTCGTCGCCGGGACGACGTACTATATCGAAGTGGCCGGCTATTTCAACTCCAGCGCGGGGACCCTGGTGCTCTCGGCCGACCTGCTGGCGCCCCCGGCCAACGACGACTTTGACCACGCCTTTGTCATCGCAGACACGCCCTACACCTACAGCCAGGACACGAGCCGGGCGACAACGGCCGGCGACGACCCGACCTTTCAGTCATGCGGCACGGGCAGCGGCCAGGCCCACGCCCACAGCGTGTGGTATCGCTTCACACCCGATACCGATGGCGTCTTGTACCTGGACACCAGCGGCAGCGATTACGATACGGTGCTGGCCGTGTGGACCGGCAGCCGGGGTGCCTTGACGCCCGTGGCCTGCCACGACGACGTCGACTGGCCCGCCGATCCAACCTCCATCGTGGAGACGAGCGTCACGGCGGGCACCACCTATCACGTCGAGATCGTCGCCTACGGGTCGGGGGCAGGTGGATCGCTGGTCTTTCACGCAAATCTGGGGGTCAACAAGCCCCTCTTCCTCCATCATCTCACCTCGCCCGTGACCCTGGTCGATGGCTCCACGACGACCGAGACCATGGACCGCCGGGAGGTGTGGGGCGGAGAGGCGACGGTGACCTTTGACAACTCACCGACCCATTACGCCTACCTCTCTCCTGGGCTGGCGGGCGACCTCGTGTTGCAGGGAACGATTGACATCTATTTGTACCTCGAAGCAGACAACGACCAGGATTCTGACGTTACGGTGGGCATCGCCGACCTATCGCCCGGAGGATCGCTGACGACCATCGGGACCGACACCGTTCAGGTGCCCCGTAGAAACGATGGCTGGTACACATTCACCCTCGCCGACGTAGATTATGTCGTGGCCCAAGGGCGCGCCCTCGTCGTAGGCATGAGGACGCGGCGGGGGAACCAAGACGTGACCCTGCACTACGACTCGGCGCTCTACAACTCGCGCGTCGAGCTGTCCGCCGCGACCTACGTGGACGTGGAGCAGGTGAGCACCCGCAGCGCCTGCCATCCATCGGGCAGCACAGTCCTTAGCGCGGGGCAGGCCATGACCCTCACCGCCCGCGTCTCGGATCCCTTTGGCAGCTACGACATTGCCGGCGCTGCCGCCGGGATCACCGACCCGGGCGGGCAGCCCGCGCTGTCGGGGGCGGCGATGGCGCCGCAGCTCGCCGGCACCGGCGCGATCACCTACGCCCTCACTTACAGCATCCCCCTGGCCGCCGGCGCGGGCACCTACACCGCCGTCGTCACCGGCACCGAGTCCAACGGGGTCCAGGCCCTGGGCACGACCACGTTTACGGTGCAAAGCCCGGCGACGCTGACCGCCGGGCTGGCCGCAGGCCCGCCCGAGGTCGACGTGGGCCAGACGATGCACGTAACCATGACCGTCACCAACGGGGGGCAAGCGGCGGCCCTGGGCGTAGCCCCCTCGCCGCTGACGGTCGGCGGCGGTGGGGCAGCGGCGCTGGCTGCGGGGCCGGTGCCCACCTCGGCCGACGTCGCGGGCGGAGACGCCGTCGCTTTCACCTGGACCTACACGGCCACCGCTCCCGGCCCGGTGAACTGGAGCGGCAATGCCACCGGCACCGATGCGAATTCGTGCGCCTCGGTCTCGTCGGCCGGCACCACGTCCAACGACGTGTTGGTAGCTGCCGGATTGGCGGGCGTGGCCGTGATAGAGTCGGGGGGCAGCACCGACGTGACCGAGGATGGCGCGACGGATACCTACCAAGTCGTCCTGATCGGCCCACCCACGGCGGCGGTCCAGGTCACAATCTCACCCGACGCCCAGACCACCGTCCTGCCCACGCTCCTGACCTTCGACGGGACCAACTGGGACGTACCTCAAAGCGTGACCGTCTCGGCCGTGGACGACGACGTGGTCGAGGGGCTGCACACCAGTACCCTCGCCCATAGCGCTGCCAGCGCCGACCCTAACTATGACGGCATCGCCATTGACGACGTCGTCGCCAACGTGACCGACAACGACACAGCGGCGGTGGTCGTGACCGAGTCGGGGGGCAGCACCACCGTGGCCGAGGGCGGCGCGGGCGACAGCTACGAACTGGTGCTGACCAGCCAGCCCACCGCCACGGTGACCATCTCGGTCGTGCCCGACGCCCAGACGTCGGCCCTGCCCGGCGTCGTGACCTTTGACGGGACCAACTGGGACACGCCCCAGACCGTGACCGTCTCGGCCGTGGACGACGACGTGGCCGAGGGGTCGCACAGCGGCGCCATCGTCCACAGCGCCGCCAGCGCCGACCCCAACTACAACGGCCTCGCCATCGACGGCGTGGTCGCCCAGATTACGGACAACGACGCAGCCGGGATCGTGGTCACAGAGTCGGGCGGCAGCACCAGCGTGGCCGAGGGCGGCGCGGGCGACAGCTACGAGTTGGTGCTGACCAGCCAGCCCACGGCGACGGTAACGATCTTTGTCCTGCCTGACAGCCAGGTGTCGGCCGTGCCCGCCGTCGTGGCCTTTGACGGGACCAACTGGGACACGCCCCAGGCCGTAATCGTCTCGGCCGTGGACGATGACGTGGTCGAGGGGCCGCACAGCGGCGCCATCGCCCACAGCGCCGCCAGCGCCGACCCCAACTACGACGGTATCGCCGTCAGCGGCGTCACCGTCCACATCACCGACAACGACACGGCCCAGGTGACTATTGGCAAGTCAGTCTCACCTTCGACGCCGGGCCAGTTTGGCCAATTCGTGACCTACACCATCGCCATCAGCAACGCCGGCCCGAGCTCGGTACAGGTTGTGCAAATCACCGATACGCTGCCGGCCGGATTCGTCTACAGCACCACCGTCGGTGCCACAGGGATCGACGTGCCCGACACAGTCGTGGTAAACGGTCAGCAGATCACTTGGTCCTTTTCACCGGGTCAGGATCGCAAGATCGGGGCGGACGAAACGGCGACGTTGACCTTTGTGGCCCAGTCGGGCGCGAGTGGCGGTTGCAACAGCGCCGGGGTGACGATCCAGGGCCAGATCGGCGTCGTCGCCGCGCCCGATCTGGCCTGCCTCTGGCCGGAATATTACGTCACCAGCCGCTCGGGTTCCCACACGATCCGGGTCCACGTGCGCCTGGTGGCCGGCCAACCCGTCATCCTCTCCTGGGAGTTTCTGCCATGACCAAGCGGATTCTGGCCATCTCCGGCGTGGTCGCCGGGGTCCTGATCGTGGCCCTGGCCTACGGGCTGGTCGTGCGCGGCATCTGGGCCGAGCGCTCGCAACAGACGGCCCTGGCCGACCAGCTCGAAATCGTCGAGACGGCGCTGGCGAACCAGCAGGTGGATTCCAGGGCGCTGCCCACCCGTCAGGCCGAGCTGGCCACCGTCCAGGCCGAGCAGGCCACCGTCCAGGCCGAGTTGGTCTCGGCCCGCCTGGCCTTCCCCAGCGACGTGGACAGCACCGAGGTCCTGGCCCAGGTGGTCAGCGCGGCGGCCATCCACGGCGTCACCCTGCGCCAGATCGAGGCCGAAGAGCCGACGACTATGACGGTGGAAGCCCTCACCTACCACCTCTACGAGTACCGGGTGACCGTCGAAGGCGAATTGGAGACCATCTTGGACTTTTTGGCGGCACTCGAATCGGG
The DNA here is from genome assembly GCA_964387775.1 of uncultured Anaerolineaceae bacterium. Lineage (GTDB taxonomy): Bacteria > Chloroflexota > Anaerolineae > JAAYZQ01 > JAAYZQ01 > CAYLZO01. The sequence continues at coordinate 410 of CAYLZO010000200.1, read as the reverse complement.
GCCGGTCAACACGCTCTCCCTGGACGAGGTGGACGTGAGCCTGGCGCCCACGGCAACCCCTGGCTCCGGCACTGACGGGGCCACACGCCCGCCCGGCGGTGATCCGCCACGTTACGAGGCATCTCTGGCCGTCCAAGTTCACGTGCGCCTGGCCCGGCCGGGCACCACGCCCCTGCCGCCGCTGGGCACGCCCCTGCCGCCCGAGGCGCGCGCCCGGCAGTTGGAGGATCTGCTGGAGCAGGCCTACACCGAGGAAGACTGGGAGCGGGCCATCAGCCTGCTCCTGGTCCTGCGCCAGATGCGGCCCGACGATCCAACCCTGGAGGCCCAGTTGGTCGAGTCCTACGTGCGCGAGGGGCAGCGGCGCCTGGCCGCCGGCCAACTCGGCGAGGCCGAGTCCAACTTTCGGG
>CAYLZO010000199.1:0-10260 GCA_964387775.1 uncultured Anaerolineaceae bacterium | reverse complement strand
CCTAATGATGGACCAAAGATGGAAAAAAAGCGACGTGAGGATAGGGAGAATTCGCCTGCCATCCTCTGCTTTTTAATCTCTACCTGAACGTGTGGGCCGTGGGCACAATGGCTGGCCCGCAGATCGCGCTGCCGGGGACGTCGTGTGACACAGCCGGCAGTAGCTCATCGGTGAGGGTATCACGTGTTTAGTCCTTTGAATTTCATATTGGGGCTCTTTTCCCAGGACATCGGCATAGACTTGGGCACGGCCAACACCCTGGTCAACGTCCGCAACAAGGGCATCATCATCAACGAGCCGTCGGTGGTGGCCATCGAGAAAAAGTCCAAGAAGGTGCTGGCCATTGGCCTCGAAGCCAAGGAGATGGTCGGCCGCACGCCGGCGACCATCGTCGCCATCCGTCCCCTGCGCGACGGCGTCATCAGCGACTTTGACGTCACCGAGCGGATGCTGCACTATTTCATCAAAAAGGTCCACGACCAGACGCTGCTGCCCGTGCCCCGCCCTCGGGTCGTGGTCGGCATCCCTTCAGGCGTGACCGAGGTGGAAAAGCGGGCGGTCCACGACGCAGCCCTCTCGGCCGGCGCGCGGGACGCCTACCTGGTGGAGGAGCCGATGGCGGCCGCCATCGGCGCGGGATTGCCCATCACCGAGTCCCTGGGCAGCATGATCGTGGACATCGGCGGCGGGACCACCGAGGTGGCCGTCATCTCTTTGGGGGGCATCGTCGTCAGCCGCAGCTTGCGGGTGGCCGGCGACGAGATGGACGAGGACATCATCCAGTACGCCCGCCAGAAGTACAATCTGCTCATCGGCGAACGGATGGCCGAGCGAGTCAAGATCACCATCGGCTCGGCCTATCCCCTGGGCCAGGAACAGACGATGACGATCAAGGGCCGGAACCTGATCACGGGCCTACCCGAGTCCATCGAGGTCAGCAGCGTCGAGGTCCGCGAGGCGCTGGCCAACTCGGTCAACACCATCGTCGAGACCGTGCGTGACGCCCTCGACGACACGCCGCCGGAGCTGATCGCCGACTTGATGGAGCAGGGCATCGCCCTGGCCGGCGGGGGTGCGCTGTTGCAGGGCCTGGACGAGCGCCTCTCTGAGGAAACCAAGATGCGCGTCTACGTGGCCGAAGACGCCATGACGTGCGTGGCACGCGGGGCGGGGAAAATCCTGGAGAATCCCGATCGTTTGTTCAAGGTGCTGGCCAGCTTGCAGCGCGGAAGCACGGTCCATTAGGGGCGCCAGGTTCGAGGTTCGAAGTTCTAGGTTCGGCATTGCAGGCTTCGAACGTCGAACGTCGAACTTGTACTATGAGTCGTGAGCGCTTTGAGAATTGGATCCCCATCCTCCTCATCGTCCTGGCCCTCATCGGCTTTGTGCTCCACCGGACGGGATTGTTGGCTTCGGCCGAGGGGCTGCTGATCCGGGCCACGACGCCCTTGCAAGAAAGCGCCAGCTCGGTCGTCACCCAATTTGGAGAGTTGGCCCAAACCGCTCGCGACCTCAGAGATCTGCGACAGCGTAACGAGGATTTGGAGGCCGAGAATGCCCGCCTGCTGCTAGAGATCGTGCGCCTCCGCGAGATCGAGCACGAGGCCGCCCTGATGCGTGACCTGCTCAACTTTGCGCAGACCCACCCCTCCTTCGACATCCGGGGTGCGCACGTCATCGGCCGGGTCATTAGCTGGGACCCCAGCAATTTGCAGCGCTACATCACCCTCGACGTGGGCCAGGAGAGCGGCATCGCCCGGAATATGCCGGTGGTCACCCACCGGGGGCTCGTGGGGCGCATTTCGGAGGTCGGCACAGGCTGGGCGCGGGTGCTGCTGATCGTGGACGTGAGCAGCTCGGTGAACGCACTGACCCAGGCGACGCGGGCCAGCGGCCTCGTCCAGGGGCAGGCCGACGGTTCGCTGGTGATGCGCAGCATCCCCCAGGCCGACACGGTCAGCGTCGGCGACACGGTCTTTACCTCGGGCCTGGGCGGGAATTTTCCCCGGCAAATCCCCATCGGCCAGATCACCAAGGTCGAGCGGAAGGATTATGAGCTGTACCAATCGGCCAGCGTCGAGCTTACGGTGGATTTTGAACACCTGGAGGCCGTGTTGATCTACACCGACTTTGAGCCGATTGACGAGATGGAAGACGATCCAGGGAAAGAGGCGCCGTGAGCCATTTCTTATGGTATAGGCAAGGATATGCGCCAGGTGCGGCGCATGTGCCATCCGCCGTGAGCAAGCTGGTTTTCTCGGCAGCCGGGCATTTCAGGGGCTCTGCCCGGTGAGCATCTATCTGGTCGCGCCGTCTCTGCTGATCGTCGCCGTCTTGCAAACGGCCGTGATACCCCACGTCGAACTTTGGGGCGTCTTTCCCGACCTGCCGGTCCTGGTCGTGGTCAGTTGGAGCCTGCTCCAGGGAAAGAGGGAAGGCGCAGTTTGGGGATTCATCGCCGGACTCGGCGTGGATCTCTTCTCCGGGGCGCCCTTGGGCGCTGCGACCCTGGCGCTGGTTGGCGTGGGGTTGCTGTCGGGCTCGGGCCAGGCAACGGTATTCCGTGGTCACATCGCGCTGCCGCTGGTCACCATGTTTGTGGCAACGTTCGTTTACAACCTGATCTTTCTTCTGGTCGTCCAGATCGCGGGCCAACCGGTCGTCTGGCTCGACAGTCTGGTGGGCATCGTCTTGCCAGCGGCTCTGTTCAACACTTTGTTAACGCCCGTCGTATTCTGGCTTATGCGGATCGTAAAGACGTGGTTTGGCCACGAGGAAATGGAGTGGTAGGTTGGCGGGCACACAGCCTTCAGGCACAAAACTGAGGCTGGTCGTATTTCGGGCCGTCGTCGCCGTCGTGTTCCTGGGCCTCGTCGCCCAGCTCTGGCGCTTGCAGATGATCCGGGGCGAGTACTACCAGGAAGCGGCCGACGTCAACCGCTTTCGCCTGGAGCAGAATCCCGCTCCCCGCGGCGTGATCTATGACCGGCGGGGGCACCTCCTGGCTCGCAACAAACCCCAACTCAGTATCTCCATCGTGCCCGCCTACCTGCCAGAGGACGAAATAGAGCGCCGGGCGCTGTTGTTCCACCTGGCAGACCTCATCGAAATGCCCCTGACGAGCCTGCCGCCGAGCCGGCCGCCCCGGAACGCCATCGAGCCGGCCGTAGAACCCGAGCCCAAGCCGGAGCCCGGCATCCTGGAGATCCTGGCAGAGGCGGAGAAGGCCCCCTATCGCCCTGCCCGCCTCAAGACCGGCATCCCTCGCGAGGTGGCCCTCAAGCTGGAGGAGGAACACCTGGATTGGCCCGGCGTGTTGGTCCAGGCCGATCCCGTCCGCGAGTACCTCTACGGCCCCCTCTTGTCTCACCTGCTGGGCTACGTCGGCCCCATCCCCGAGGATCAGGCCGACGCCTACGAAGCAGAGGGCTACGATCCCAATCGCCACAAGGTGGGACTGGCCGGCATCGAGTATAGCTTCCAGGAGGAACTGAGCGGCCAGGACGGGCAGAAACTGGTGGAGGTGGACATTGCCGGCCGGGAGGTGCGCACCGTCGGCGAGCCCCGGGCGGCCATCCCCGGCTACAACCTGGCCCTGACGCTGGACCTCGATCTCCAGCAGGCCGTCGAGGAGATCCTCGCGGAGCAACTGCGGACCTATTACAAAAAACAAGGCGTGGTCATCGCCATGAACCCGCAGACGGGCGAGATCCTGTCCATGGTCTCCCTGCCCAGCTACGACAACAACGAATTCACCGGCGGCATCTCGCCCGAGGCATTTCAGGCGCTACAGAACGATCCCAACCGCCCCCTGGTGAACCACGCCATCTCGGGCATGTTGCCACCCGGCTCCACCTACAAGATCATGGTGGCCGCCGGGGCGCTGGAGGATGAGGTCATTACTACGCAGACCCGCTATTATTGCGGCGGCATCCTGTGGCTGCCCAACCGCTTCTACCCCGACGATCCGAGCCTGGCCCAGCCCTTCTACTGCTGGATCTATCACGATTATCACGGCAGCCACGGCTCGCTGGGCGTGGTCTCGGCCCTGGGCCAGTCGTGCGACATCTTTTTCTATCAGGTAGGCGGCGGCTATCGCGACCAGTTCGCCGGCCTAGGCGAGGAGCGGCTGGGCTATTACGCCGAGCTTTTCGGCATGGGCGCGCGCAGCGGCATCGACCTGCCGGGGGAAGCGCCGGGGCTGGTGCCCACCGTCAAGTGGAAGCGCGTCAACTATAGCGAGTCGTGGGTGACGGGCGACACCTACAATATGTCCATCGGCCAGGGATTCGTCCTGGCTACGCCGCTCCAGGTGTTGAACTCGGCGGCCACCGTTGCCAACGGCGGCACACTCTACCGGCCCCAGGTCGTCCGCGAGGTCCTGGACGCGGAGAGCAAGGTCGTGCGGACCTTTGCCCCCGACGTCATCCGGCAGGTGCCCGTCTCGGCCGAGAACCTGGGCATCGTCCGCCAGGGGATGCGGGCGGTCGTAGCCGGCGCAGGGGCCACGGCCAGGGGCATCAACGTGCCCGGCGTGGCGGTCGCCGGCAAAACGGGCACGGCCGAGTTCTTTATCGACCGTAACAAGGACGGCATCCCCGACCGCGACCGCGAGGGCAACCTGCCCACCCACGCCTGGTTCACGGCTTTTGCACCCTACAACGACCCCGAGATTGCCCTGGTGGTCTTTGTCTTTGGCGGGGGGGAGGGTTCGGCCATGGCCGTGCCCGTTGCCAACGACATTCTGAATTACTACTTCCAGCGGGAGAACAGGGAGCGCTTGCCATGAAGCTGAATTCGCAGAGGCGGCGCTCGCCACCGGCCGTGGTCTGGCTCTTTGTCGTCGTCCTGATCGTGGCCCTCGCCGCCGTGGGCCTCATGGCCCAATTGACGCGGTATCGCGCCCGGCAGGTCGAGGCGCTCCAGGCCGAGGTGGCTGCCCTCCAAGACGAGAGAGAGACCACGCAGGCCCAACTGGCCTCCCTGCAGGGCACCGCCACCGTGATGGAGGACCGCCTGGCCTCGCTGGAGGCCAGCGATCCGGCCCGGCAACTGGCCGCGCTCCAGGCTGCCGTCGACAATGCCGGCGACTCGCAGGAGCTGGCCTCGGTCCAGGCTTCTCTCGACGGCCTTCAAGCCCGGGTCGACACCTTCCAGGCCGCGCTGGACGAACTGGCCGCCCGGCTGGAGGCCCTGGAACCGGCGGAGAATGGAGAGCCTGCCGCCGGCCTACCGCCGCAGGTGCGCCTGGACGTCGCCCGCCAGCGGCAGACCCACAACCTGAGCTGCGAATCGTCGGCGGCATCGATGGTCGCCCAGTATCACGGCCTGGCCCTGACCGAGGCCGACGTGCTCGGCGCCCTGCCCTTGAACGACGATCCGAACCTGGGCTTTCGGGGCAACGTAGATGGCCCCACGGGCGGCATCGAGGATTACGGCGTCTACGCCGGGCCGATCCTGGACGTCCTGAACGCCCACGGCTTGCGGGCGACGCGCATCGAGACGGGGCTGGCCGGCATCAAGGCCGCCGTCGCCCGGGGCAACCCCGTCATCACCTGGGTGACGTACAACTGCCTGGTCAGCACGCCCACGACGGCGACCATCGCCGGCCGCGACGTGGTGCTGGTGCCGAACCAACACGTCGTCGTCGTCACCGGCTACAACGCCGAGGGCGTCTGGGCCAACGACCCGTGGGACGGCCAGGAGGATTTTTACACCTATTCTGATTTTCAACGGGCCATGGGCTATTTTGGCGACGCGACGTCGCCGGTGATGGCCATCGAGGTGGCGGCGCCGTAAGGGGCGCAAAAGTCACTGCCGGGGAAACATGGGGAAAAGCGTAACGATCAAGGGCACAAGCGACGGGCTGGTGATCAACCTGGGCGCAGGTCCGTTGGAAGAGATCCTGGACGAGTTGGACGCCCAATTGGGGGCCCGCGCCTCCTTCTTTGTCGGAGGACGGGTCGCCCTGCACGTGGGGGACCGCGCCCTCTCGGCCGAGCAATTGGAGAGGATCGGCACCAAGCTGGAAGAAATCGGCGTGACCCTCTGGGCCATAGAGGGCGACCATCCGGCCACGAACGCGGCAGCCCGGGAAGTCGGGCTCGAAACCCAACTGCGCCCGTCGCCTGACGAAGGGCCGTCGATCCCGCGCGAGGAGATGGCAGGTCTCGTGGCGCGGCGCACGCTGCGGTCGGGGCAGTCGATCCGGCACGCGGGCCACGTCACCCTCATCGGCGACGTGAACCCCGGCGCCGAGATCGTCGCCGGGGGCGACGTCGTGGTCTGGGGCAAGTTGCTGGGCATGGCCCACGCCGGGGCCATGGGCGACGAGGGGGCCGTCATCTGCGCCCTGGAGATGTCGCCCAGCCAGATCCGCATCGGCACCCAGATCGCCCGCTCCCCGGAGCGAAGCCGGCGGTCCCGGGAGCCCGAGATGGCCAGCGTGCAGGACGAGGGCATCGTCGTCGAGCCGTGGGAGGAAAAGAAGGTCCGCATCCTGGGCTTTGCGCTTTGATGATGCCTGACGGGAGGCAGTGGGTGTCTATTGGCTGCTGGGGACGGGTGAAACCCCGCCCCAGCCGCCAACACCTTGCCACTGCCTGACGGGAGACGAGTATGAGCGGAAAGATCATCACCGTGACTTCAGGCAAAGGGGGCGTCGGCAAGACGACCACGACGGCCAACCTGGCCGTCGCCCTGGCCGTGCTCGGCCAGCGAGTCGTCGCCATCGACGCCGACATCGGCCTGCGCAACCTGGACGTGGTCATGGGCCTGGAGAACCGCATCGTCTACGACCTGGTGGACGTGGTCGAAGGCCATTGCCGGCTGCGCCAGGCCCTCATCCGCGACAAGCGCCTGTCGGAGCTCTTCCTGTTGCCGGCGGCCCAGACCCGCGACAAGACGGCCGTCAACCCCCAGCAGATGACGGCCCTCTGCAACCAGCTGCGCCCCGATTTCGACTTTGTGCTCATCGACTCGCCGGCCGGCATCGAGCAGGGCTTTCGCAACGCCGTCGCCCCCGCCGACCGGGTGATCATCGTCACCACGCCCGAAGTCTCGGCCGTCCGCGACGCCGACCGCATCGTGGGCCTGATCGAGGCCGAGCAGAAAGGGCCGGCCCGCCTGGTCATCAACCGCCTGAACATCGACATGGTGCGCCGGGGCGAGATGTTGAGCAAGGAGGACGTCGTCGAGATCCTGGCCATCGATCTGCTCGGCATCGTGCCCGAGGACAAGGCGATCATCATCTCTACCAACCAGGGCGTGCCCGTCGTGCTGGACGGCAAAGCTCCGTCGAGCCAGGCTTTTCGCAACATCGCCGGCCGGCTGCTGGGCCAGGACATCCCGCTCATGGCCCTCGAAACGACGGGCGTCCTGGACCGCTTGTCAAGGTTTATCCGTGGCTGACGTTTATACAAGGGTGTAGGAGGTAGTAATGGGGTTCCTAGATCGCATTTTCGGCCGCCGCCAACCGACCAGCCGCCAGATCGCCAAGGAGCGGCTACAACTGGTCCTGGTCCACGACCGCGTCAAGATCTCACCCGCCATGCTGGACAAGATGAAGGACGAGTTGATCGCGGTAATTTCGCGCTACGTCGAGATCGAGCCGGAAGGCGTCGAAGTCAATTTGACGCAGAGCCGGCGCGAAAGCCGGTTGGTGGCCAACATCCCCCTCACGGGACCGGCCCGGGGGCGTGCGTCCAAGGCGGCGGTCAGGACGGGGGCGGGCCAGGATGGCTAAACGTCGTTGGCGTAGCTTCGACTATTTGTTGTTGCTCGTGCTGGTCCTCCTCTCCGTCTATGGCGTGACCATGATCTACAGCGCCACGATCAACACCAACTGGGACCACCTGCCCGGCCGGCAGCTCATCTTTGTGGGCGCGGGCCTGGCCCTCTTGTTGGTCGCCGCCTCGATAGACTACCGCTTGCTGGACCTGTTTCAACTACCTCTCCCCTTCTTGACGCCCCTGGTGCTGGGCCTGGGCGTGGTGGGCGCGATCGTCACCTGGCGGGCGGGCCAGCTCCCCATCGGCGAGGGGGCGCCGCCACTGAGCCGGTTCACGCCCGATTTGCCCGCCATCGCCTTAAGCGCCGGGCTGATGCTCGCCGTCTTTGTCGTGGACCAGGCGTGGATTGAAAAGCTGGAGTTGCCTGTTACCCGCTTTGGCGCGGCCGTCCTCGTCGCCGGTGCCACAACGGGGGGAGCTTTCGCCCTCAGCCGCCTGGGCAGCGATCGGCTGGCGAGCTTGCACCCCTATCTGCTCGTCGGGGGGCTGGCGGTCGTCTACCTGCTCGATTGCCTCATGTTGCGGATGACCGACATTCTGCGCAATCCCCTCTACGTCTTGATGCTCGGTCTGCTGGGCATCATCTTTGTCGTAGGCCAGGTATCGGGCGGATCGCAGCGCTGGCTGGGCGAGGGGATGATCCAGCCTTCGGAGCTGTCAAAAATCCTGGTCGTCGTCGTCCTGGCCAAGTTCCTGGCCGACCACGAGGAAGAATTGGAGCAATTCGGCACGGTGCTCGTCGCGCTGATCGTCGTCGCTGTGCCCACGCTCCTCATCTACTTCCAGCCCGACCTGGGCACGGCCCTGACCCTGGTCGCCATCTGGGCGGCGATGATGTGGGTGGCCCGGATGCGCCTGCGGCACATGCTGATCTTGGCTGCGGGCGGTGTGGCCGCGCTGCCGCTCGTTTGGTTCGGCATGCAAGACTATATGCGCGAGCGGCTGCTCCTCTTTATCAGCCCGGAGAGCAACCCCGACGACTATTTTAACGTCCACCAGGCCCTCGTCAGCATCGGCTCCGGCGGCTGGACGGGCAAGGGCCTGACCCACGGCACCCAGAGCCAGTTGCACTTTCTCCGGGTGCGCCACACCGACTTTATCTTTGCCGTCACCGCCGAGGAGCTCGGGTTTCTCGGGGCGGTGGTCATTATCGGCCTGCTTTTCCTCATCCTGTGGCGGATGCTACGCGTGGCCGGCCGCGCGCGGGACAACTTCGGCCGCCTCCTCGTCGCCGGGGTGGCGGCGATCATCTTCTTCCAGAGTGTGGTCAACGTCGGCATGAACCTGGGCCTCATGCCCGTGACCGGCATCCCGCTGCCCTTTGTCAGCTACGGGGGCAGTTCGTTTCTGACCCTCATGCTCGGCGTAGGCCTCGTCGAGAGCGTGGCCATGCGCCACAAAAAGCTCGAGTTCGACTGAGCCCAGGGATCGAGACGGCACACGCGGCCAAGGAGCCGGTCTCGGCCCGGAGGCAAACACAAAGGAATTGCTCGCACGGATTCAAATCCGGTGCGAAAGGAGTAAATTCATGGCAACCGGTTACGTCTACGAGTCCATCTACTTGGAGCACGACCTGCGCGGCCATCCGGAAAACAAGCAGCGGCTCAAGACGATCTTGCAGGTGCTGGAGGAGCACGGCTTCTTGGACCGGCTCACTCATATCCCCGCCGTGCCGATCACACGAGAGCGGCTGGAGCGCTGCCACGCGGCGGGCTACATCGAGCGGGTCAAGCGCCTGGCCGAGGGGGGCGGCGGCCACCTGGATATGGACACCTACGTCCGCCCGGCCTCGTACGAGGCGGCGCTGATGGCGGCCGGCGGCCTGGTAGAAGCGACGCGCGCCGTTCTTGATGCGGGCTCTGCCCGGCTCAACAATGCCTTTGCCCTGGTGCGTCCCCCGGGCCACCACGCCCTGGAGAGCCGGGGCATGGGCTTTTGCCTGTTCAACAACGTCGCCGTGGCCGCCCGCTACGCCCTGGCCGAGCGCAGCCTGGACCGGGTGCTCGTCGTGGATTTCGACGTGCACCACGGCAATGGCACCCAGGACGAGTTCGAGGCCGACCCGGGGGTGATGTACGTCTCGACGCACCAGTACCCGCACTACCCCGGCACCGGCTACTTTGACGAAACCGGCACCGGCGAGGGGGCCGGCAGCATCGTCAACGTGCCGCTGGGCGGCGGCGTGGGCGACGAGGGGTTCGCCCGCATCTTTGACGAGATCGTCGGCCCCCTGGTCTGGCGCTTCCAGCCGCAGCTCATCTTTGCCTCGGCCGGCTACGACGCCCACTGGGACGACCCCCTGGCGGCCATGCAACTATCGGTGGGCGGCTACGCGGCCATCGCCCGGGCCCTGAAGGAACTGGCCGACGACCTCTGTGACGGGCGCCTGGTCTTTACCCTGGAAGGCGGCTACCACCAAAAGGCTCTGGGCTACGCGGTGCTCAACACCTTCGGCGTGCTGCTGGAGGGC
>CAYLZO010000198.1:353-10388 GCA_964387775.1 uncultured Anaerolineaceae bacterium | reverse complement strand
AATTTGCGCCCTCATGAAGCATCTCATGGCTGGTTGCGCAACGGTTACGCTAGGCAGTGAAACCGCTGAAGCACATGCACATCCCAGTTATTGCCAGGCAAGCCGGGCTAGTATGTTCGATGGGGTGTACTCAGCGAACTTGATGAGACGATGTTCATCGATTTGCATCATTGAGAGGATCTAGGAGAATGACCATACATAGTATCGCCGCCCCCATCGCCTTCGAATCCGACCTGTGGCGCGCCGCCGACGCCCTGCGCTCCAACATGGACGCTGCCGAGTACAAACACGTCGTCCTCGGCCTGATCTTTCTCAAATACATCTCCGACGCCTTCGAAGAGTACCACGCCCGCCTCGTCAGCGAGGTCGCCCAGGGCGCCGACCCCGAGGACCCCGACGAGTACCGTGCCGTCAACATCTTCTGGGTGCCCCAAGAAGCCCGCTGGCCGCACCTGCAGGCCAACGCCAAACAGCCCACCATCGGCAAGCTCGTCGACGAGGCCATGCTGACCATCGAGCGCGACAACCCAACCCTCAAGGGCGTGCTGCCCAAGGACTATGCCCACCCGCGCCTGAACAAGCAGCGCCTGGGCCAGCTCATCGACCTGGTCGGCAACATCGGCCTGGGCGACGAGGCCAACCGCTCGCGCGACATCCTCGGGCGCGTGTACGAGTACTTTTTATCCCAATTCGCCAGCGCCGAGGGGAAAAAAGGCGGCCAGTTCTACACGCCGCGCTGCGTCGTCCAGCTCCTCGTCGCCATGCTCAAGCCGTACCGCGGGCGCGTCTACGACCCGTGCTGCGGGTCGGGCGGCATGTTCGTCCAGTCGGAGCGGTTTGTCGAGGCGCACGGCGGGCGGATCGGCGACATCAGCATCTATGGGCAAGAGTCAAACCACACCACCTGGCGCCTGGCCAAGATGAACCTCGCCATCCGCGGCATCGAGGGCAACCTCGGCGCCGAGCACGCCGACAGCTTTCACCGCGACCTGCACCCCGACCTGAAGGCCGATTACGTCCTCGCCAATCCACCCTTCAACGACAGCGACTGGCGCGGCGAGTTGCTGCGCGACGACAAGCGCTGGCACTACGGCGTGCCGCCGGCGTCCAACGCCAACTTTGCCTGGGTGCAGCACTTTATCTACCACCTGGCCCCCACCGGCCTGGCCGGTTTCGTGCTGGCCAACGGCTCAATGTCGTCCGGCCAATCGGGCGAGGGCGAGATCCGCGCAAGCCTCATCGAGGCCGACCTGGTCGACTGCATGGTGGCCCTGCCCGGCCAGTTGTTCTACTCGACGCAGATCCCGGTCTGCCTCTGGTTCCTGGCCCGCGACAAGCGGAACAGCCGTTTCCGCGACCGCCGCGGCGAGACGCTGTTCATCGACGCCCGCGAGATGGGCACCATGATCGACCGTACCCACCGGGAGCTGACGGAGGAGGATATTGCTCGCATCGCCGACACCTACCACGCCTGGCGAGGGGACTTGGGATCGCCGAGCGCCTGCTCGGCCTCTGCCTCTGCCGAGCAGGCGCTCGGCGTCCCCAGGTACGAGGACGTGCCCGGCTTTTGCAAGGCCGCGACCGTGGCCGACATTCGCGAACACCGGCACATCTTGACTCCCGGCCGCTACGTGGGAATGGCCGAGATGGAAGAGGATGACGAGCCATTCGAGGAAAAGATGGAGCGGCTGACGGCGGAGCTGCGCGAGCAGATGGTGCATGGTGCTCGCCTTGACAGACTCATTTGGGCCAATCTCGAGGAGATTGGGTATGGCCAATAGCGGACCGACAGCAATTGCTGATCTCGTAAACACCGGTGATCTTGTGATCAACGACGGTTACCGTGCCAAAAACTCGGAGTTGTCAACGCGTGGTATACCATTCGCACGCGCCCAGAACATAAACAATGGATTTCGCTTCGAGGAAGCGGATTGCTTTCCAGTGGAAGATCTTCACAAAGTTGGTATCAAGATCAGCCAGCCGGGCGATGTGGTATTCACATCAAAGGGCACAGTAGGGCGATTCGCCTTCGTGCGAGAGGATACCCCGCGCTTTGTCTATTCTCCACAGTTGTGTTTCTGGCGATCGCTAAATCCCGAGAGAGTCCTTCCGAGGTGGCTCTACTACTGGATGCAGTCGTGGGAATTCTTCTCACAGTACTCGGGTGTTTCGGGTCAAACCGACATGGCAGACTATGTTAGCCTGCGCGATCAGCGCAACATGCATATTACGCTGCCATCTCTCGAAGAGCAAAAAGCCGTTGCGGATGTCTTGGGTGCGCTAGACGACAGGATCCAGCTAAACCGGAGCATGAACGAGACGCTGGAGGGCATCGCTCGGACTCTGTTCAAATCCTGGTTCCTGGATTTTGACCATGTCCGAGCGAAAGTCACTGGCAGGCAACCTCATGGTCTCTCCCAGAAAATCGCGGCACTATTCCCAGATGCGTTTGACGAGTCGGAATTAGGGGAGATTCCCGAGGGATGGAAGATTGAGCCGATTGGCGACGTCGTGGAAGCGGTAGGCGGAGGCACGCCAAGCACCAAGAATCCAGCCTACTGGGATGATGGCATCCACTATTTCGCAACGCCCAAGAGCCTATCAGGCCTGTCGAGCCCCATCCTGCTAGAGACAGAACGAAAGGTTACAGACGCCGGCCTGGCGAAAATCAGCTCGGGGCTTTTGCCAGTGGGAACTGTGCTCCTCTCATCCCGCGCCCCAGTTGGCTACCTGGCCATCACCCAGGTTCCCGTTTGCATCAACCAGGGCTTTATCGCCATGATCTGCGAGGGAAAAGTCTCAAACTACTACGTGCTGAACTGGGCACACGCCAACATGGCTGAGATCAAGATGCGGGCCGGTGGGACGACGTTTGCCGAGATCAGCAAACGGAACTTTCGGCCCATCCCGGCGTTAGTTCCACCGGCAGAAGTGATAGCGACGTTCGATGCTGTCGTGGAGCCCCACTACAACAAGATTTGGTTGAACCTTGAGGAGTCGCGCACCTTGGCTGAGCTGCGCGACACCCTCCTGCCCAAACTCATCTCCGGCGAGCTGCGCGTGCCCGACGCCGAAAAACTGGTGGAGGCAACCCTATGATCAAACCTGGCTCACGCGACGTCAAGCTCCAGATCCGGATCACCGGCGACGAGTTGGACGAATTGCAGTGCCTCACCGGGCTCATGGCCGAGTCATTTGGCCTGGATAGGCGCATCTATCACTATCGGGGCCGGCGTCCTATCGGCCTGCACCGCTGGGACGTGGAATGTCTCCTGGAGGTGATAGACATAGCCCTGGCTGATCCAGAACTCTATTCATCCGAGGATGATCCAGGCTATCGGATCGTGCAGGGACTGCGCGCCCGTTTACAGCAAGCCTACGATGAAACCTATCCCGAGTTCGCGGGTAAGGCATGATTGCAGAGGAGCTCCTATGGTGAATCTCGAAGAGCTGTTGATCACGCCCGAAGGCAAGGCGCTCGAATTCAAGCGCGCTCTCTCTTCTCTCAAGCCGATCCTGAAAAGCCTGGTCGCCTTTGCCAACACCGCCGGTGGCACGCTCGTCATCGGCCGGGCCGACGACGGCGCGGTCGTGGGTCTGGCCAACGTGCTCGCCGAGGAGGAACGCCTGGCGAATGCGATCTCTGACGGGATCCGCCCGGCCATGACGCCCGAGATCGACATCGTGTCGCACGAGGGCGAGGCGCTGCTGATGGTGCACGTACCCCACTGGCACGGTCCCTTTTACCTCAGGTCGGAAGGGCCGGAGCAGGGCGTCTACGTGCGGCTCGGCTCCACCAACCGCTGGGCCGGCCCCGAGATCCTGGCCGAGATGCAGCGTTCCATCGCGGGCCTGTCGTTCGACCAACTGCCGTACCCGGACCTGTCGCCCGATGATCTTGATCCCGACAGGCTGCAGCATTTCTTTGAGCAGTCGGGTCGCACGAGCAACGAGGAGCACCTGGAATCGCTCGGTGTGCTGATCCCCCACGCCGGACGAGTGGTGCCGTCTCACGGCGGCCTGATCCTCTTTGGCCGCGACGCGGCGCGGCGGCGGGTGTTTCCCGACGCGGCGGTCAGTTGTGCCCGCTTTCGCGGCACAGACAAGGTGGATTTCCTCGACCGCCTCGACCTCGACGACGAGACTGTGCTGGAAGCGCTAGACAGCGTGTTCAAGTTCATCCGGCGCAATACCCGGCTGGCGGCCAGGATCGCGGGCGTGCGCCGCGAGGACATACCCGAGTATCCTGAAATCGCCCTGCGCGAGGTGCTGGTCAACGCCATCGCCCACGCCGACTATTCGCTGACCGGCATGCGCATCCGGGTGGCCATCTATGCTGACCGGTTGGAAGTCGAGAATCCCGGCATGTTGCCCTTTGGCATGACGCTGGACGATTTCAAGGCCGGCGTCAGCCGCATCCGCAACCGCGTCATCGCCCGGGTGCTGCGCGAGCTTGGCCTGCTGGAGGAGTGGGGCACGGGCTACCGGCGCGTCCTGGAGGACTGCCAGGCCGGTGGCTACCCGGCGCCCGACTGGCACGAGCTGGGGCCAGCGCTGCGGGTGGTGTTCCGTCCGCACCCTTCGGCGGCGGGTGACACTGATGTCAGTATAAATGTCAGAGTAAATGTCAGTATAAATGACCGCCAGCGCTGGTTCCTGGAGCAGCTCAGTGCCGGAGTTCCGGTAAGAGCATCCGACATCGCTGGGCAATTCCAGGTTGCCGAAAGAACGGCGCGGCGAGACATTGCCGATTTGGAGTCAGAACGGCTCATAGAATTCGTCGGTGCGCGCAAAACAGGCAGCTACCGGCTGCGGGAGAACCCGTGAGCGCCTTTACCGAGTCGATCGTCGAAGAAGCCGCCCTGGCCTGGCTCGAAAGCCTGGGCTATGCCATCCTGCACGGTCCCGACATCGCCCCCGGCGAGCCATTCGCCGAGCGCGAGGATTATGGACAAGTGGTGCTGGAGCGCCGCCTGCGCCAGGCCCTCCACCGGCTCAACCCTGACGCCCCGCCCGGCGCCCTGGACGAAGCCTTTCGCCGCCTCACCCGGCCCGACTCGCCCTCCCTGGTGGCCAACAACCACGCCGTCCATCGCTACCTGGTCGAGGGCGTGCCGGTCGAGTACCAGCGCGCCGACGGCTCCTTCCGCGGTGACCTGATCCGCGTCCTGGACCACGCCCGAGGGGTACTCGGGGCCGACAACAACGACTTTCTGGCCGTCAACCAGTTCACCGTCGTCGAGGACCGCCGCGAGCGGCGGCCCGACGTCGTGCTGTTCGTCAACGGCCTGCCCCTGGCCGTGGTCGAGCTCAAGAACCCGGCCGACGAAAAGGCCGACGTGGGCCGGGCCTTCAACCAATTGCAGACCTACAAGCAGCAGATCCCGTCGCTGTTCACCTACAACGAGGCGCTGCTGGTCTCCGACGGGGTCCAGGCCCGCCTGGGCACCCTCACCGCCGACCGGGAGTGGTTCCTGCCCTGGCGCACGGTCACGGGCGAGGATCTGGCCGCCGCCAGCCTGCCTGAGCTGCAAGTGGTCCTGGAGGGCGCCTTTGACCGGCGCCGCTTCCTGGACCTGATCCGCCATTTCATCGTCTTTGAGGACGTCGGGGGCGGGGTGCTGGTCAAAAAGATGGCCGCCTACCACCAGTACCACGCCGTCAACGTCGCCGTCGAAGAGACGGTGCGCGCCTGCCTGCCCGGCGAGGGGCAGCGGCGCGTCGGCGAAGACAGGGGCACCTACCTGGCCCGGCCAGCGCGTGACGCCGTGCCCGGCGACCGGCGCGTGGGCGTGGTGTGGCACACCCAGGGCGCGGGCAAGAGCCTGACCATGGCCTTTTACGCCGGGCGGGTGGTGCTCCATCCGGCCATGGAGAACCCCACCCTGGTGGTCATCACCGACCGCAACGACCTGGACGAGCAGCTCTACGGCACCTTTTGTCGCTGTCACGAGCTGCTGCGCCAGCAGCCGGTCCAGGCCGGGAGCCGCGCCCACCTGCGCGAGCTGCTGCACACCGGCTCGGGCGGCGTCGTATTCACCACCGTGCACAAGTTCTTCCCCAGCCCCGGCGAGGACGAGTACCCGCTGCTGTCGGACCGGCGCAACATCGTCGCCATCGCCGACGAGGCCCACCGCAGCCAGTACGATTTCGTCGACGGCTTTGCCCGCCACATGCGCGACGCGCTGCCGCGGGCGTCGTTCATCGCCTTTACCGGCACGCCCATCGAGCTGGCCGACCGCAACACGCGCGCCGTCTTTGGCGATTGCATCAGCGTCTATGACATCCAGCAGGCGGTCTATGACGGGGCCACGGTGCCCATCTACTACGAGGGCCGCCTGGCCAAGCTGGACCTCGACGCCGCCGAGCGGCCGCGCATCGACCCCGATTTCGAGGAAGCCACCGAGGGCGAGGAGATCGAGCAGAAAGAGTATCTCAAGACCAGGTGGGCGCAATTGGAGGCCATCGTCGGCGCCGAAAAGCGCATCAACCTGGTGGCCCAGGATCTGGTGACCCATTTCGAGCGCCGCCTGGAGGCCGTGGAGGGCAAGGCCATGGTGGTGGGCATGAGCCGCCGCATCTGCGTCGAGCTCTACAACGCCATCGTGGCTTTGCGCCCAAGCTGGCACAGTGACGACGATGACGCCGGGCTGATCAAGATCGTGATGACCGGCTCGGCTTCGGACCCGCTCCATTGGCAGCCGCACATCCGCACCAAGGCCGCCCGCGAGGAGCTGGCCCGCCGCTTCAAGGACCCCGCCGACCCGTTCAAGGTGGTCATCGTCCGCGACATGTGGCTGACCGGGTTCGACGCGCCCTGCCTGCACACCATGTACGTCGACAAGCCGATGCGCGGCCATGGGCTGATGCAGGCCATCGCCCGCGTGAACCGCGTGTTCAAGGACAAGCCCGGCGGGCTGGTGGTCGACTATCTGGGGCTGGACAACGAGCTGCGCGAGGCCATGGCCGTCTATACCGAGAGCGGCGGCCAGGGCGAGACGGCCATCGACCAGGAAGTGGCCGTGGCCGCCACGCTGGAAAAGTACGAGGTCTGCCGCGGCCTGTTCCACGGCTTCGATTGGTCGGCCTGCCTGCCCGGGCGGGTAGGCCAGGGGACGGCGGGCGACCCGGCGGCGCGCCTGTCGCTGCTGCCGGCGGCCCAGGAGCACATCCTGGCCCAGCCGGACGGCAAAGGGCGGCTGGCGGCGGCGGTGACCGCCCTGTCGAAAGCCTTTGCCCTGGCCGTGCCCCACGAGGATGTGCTGGCCATCCGCGACGACGTCGCCTTTTTCCAGGCGGTCAAGGCCGTCCTGGCCAAGGGCATCGGTGAGGACGGCCGCCGGCCCGGCGAGCTGGACTATGCCATCCGCCAGATCGTGTCCCGGGCCGTGGCCTCCGACGAGGTGATCGACATTTTCGCCGCCGCCGGTCTACAAAAGCCCGACATCTCGATCCTGTCGGACGAGTTCCTGGCCGAGGTGCGAGGCCTGCCGCAGCGCAACCTGGCGGTCGAGACCCTGCGTAAACTGCTGGAGGGTGAGATCCGGACCCGCCGGCAAAAGAACGTGGTCCAGGCCCGCTCCTTCGCCGAGATGCTGGAGCAGGCCATCCGCCGCTACCGCAACCGGGGCATCGAGGCCGCGGCCGTCATCGAGGAGCTGATCGCCCTGGCCCGCGAGATGCGCGAGGCCGACCGGCGCGGCGAGGACCTGGGGCTGACGGAGGACGAGATCGCCTTCTACGACGCCCTGGAGGTCAACGACAGCGCCGTGCAGGTGCTGGGCGACGAGACGCTGCGCATCATTGCCCAGGAGCTGGTGCGGGCGGTGCGGAACAATGTCACCATCGACTGGACGCTGCGGGAGAATGTCCGCGCCAAAATGCGCGTCCTCGTCAAGCGCATCCTGCGGCGGTACGGGTATCCGCCTGACAAGCAGGAGAAGGCGACACAGACCGTACTGGAGCAGGCTGAGGTTCTATGCCGGGATTGGGCAGTGGCATGATCGGCGAGTGTGGCAGATGTTGGTCGAACCGATAATCCTGCTATATGCCCGAGGGGAGATGCTCAATGACACGAATTGAAGAGTTGAGGGAAATTGCGGAGAACAACAACCGTCGATGGCTTAGCTACTACCAGTCATGCTGGTCTTTGGTGATTGCACTGCATGACAGTCTGCGACAGTTTCTCGGACTCACTTCGGGTGAACTCCTGTACGTTCCCACCATAGGCGAATATGATCCCAGCACAAAGTACACCCTGGCAGACGCATTGCGTATGGGGGATGATTCCTTCTTCTATATCGGGCTGCAGTTCATGCTCCTGGAAGAACCGGTCTTGATTCCATTCAAGATCAAGACCATCCCGGAAGGTCTCTACGAGGAACATGAAATCGAAATTGAAAATCAAGACCGAGTATTCGAGGTCCATGGGTCCAGCCCAATAGCCATAAAGGTTGTCTGCAAATATGTGTTCGAGCTTGTGAAAGAAGATATTGAGCAATCTATGGAGCGATGGTGGGAGCAGGGGGGGGAACCTGTTCAGTCCGTGTACGCTTTCTATCGTCCTTATCCTCCCGAAAAGGAACCCTACTTGCCTTTTCAACTCCCGGAAACGACAGAACCCCAGGCTGTAGACACGCAGCCGCCACGCCATTGGATCACGACTGAGGATGCAGTGCATATTTCGGGCTATCACCCAGAATATGTCCGTCGGCTGGCTCGCCAAGGCAAAATCGGCGCGGTGAGAAAAGGTCGAGATTGGTGGATAGATCGCGACGCTTTGCAAGAGTATCTCTACGACAAAGACAAGCTCGGCAACCAGAAGTTTAGCCCTAAACTTCCAGTTTCCACGGATAAAGAACAGTAAACAACATTCATCAAAATCACAATTGAAGGTCGGGAAAGCCGAAAGGTAATCCCGGCCTTTTTCGTGTCTCCAGAATGAAATTCAACAGGCTTGCTCATTCAGGTGCGTATTGCGCTGACACAACCCCACAATGATTTGACACACACAACCAAACATGGTATTATTTTGGTTGTGTATATGCACACACACTTGAATGTATTGGCATGACAAAGCGCGTTCTTGGCACTGGCCGACACGATCCAGCAGCACACAACACGCATTAGCAAATGGGAGACGACGGCAGGCAGGAGACAAATCCGTGAACACCATCGAAAAGAACCTGGTCAAGCTGGTGGCGAAACTCGCGCCCTGGCTGGCCCCCTTCCCTTCGGCCTACTTTGTCGCCAGGTCGGGCATGGACCACCTGGCCCTGCCCCTGCCGGTGGCCATCGTCGTGGCCGCCATCATCGAGACCCTGGGCCTCTCAGCCGTGCACTCTGCCTTATGGCTGGCCGACTGGAACGCCAGCAAGCGCAAGTCCGACCCGCGAGCGCCCGTCGTCGTCGCCGTGGCCCTGGGCGCGGTCTACGTGGTGGCCACCCTGGGCCTGGTCGTGTTCCTGGAGGTGTGGCCCACCCTGGCCACCTACGCCCCGGCCCTCTTTCCCGCCCTGGCCGTGGTCGGCGGCGTCAACCTGGCCCTCATCAGCCAGCAGGAGCGCCGCGAGGCAGTCGTCAAAGCACAGAAAGCCGAGCGTAAAGCAAGGCGTCGGGCAAGACGCCCAAAGGATGACACCCGGCCGTCAAAGCCATCGTCAAGAACTGCATCCAAAACTGGGGTTCTGGACGCGCAAATGGACGCGCTGCGACAGGGCCGCAAGTCCAAACGCGACGCCCGCCTGGACGCCCTCTTGACGTTCTATTTGGACAACCCAAACGCCGGGCCGACCGAGGCCAGCCGGGCCATCGGCGTGGCCCGGCAAACGGTCTACAACTACCTGGAAGACCTGGAGGCCGCCGGGCGCCTGGCCCGCAACGACGGCACGGTGAAGGTGCTCGATGGGAACAGACCCTGACACCCGGCGAGCAGGAGGCGACGACCTTGAACGATGATTCTAGAGGCAGCAGGGGAGGGCTCGACGCGACGGGGCTGTGGATCGTCCTGGCCGTCGTCGTGGTCGTGGGCGGCGC
>CAYLZO010000198.1:0-343 GCA_964387775.1 uncultured Anaerolineaceae bacterium | reverse complement strand
ACCTGATCAGGATCGTGCTGATCAGGGAAAAATTTTAAATTATGTTTTATATCTGGGACCGGGTGGAAGACCGTCGGCATCACGCTGCTGGTGTTGGCCGGGTTTCTGGTGGCGGGTCTGGTGGGCTACGCCCTGATTCGGTTGGCGCTCTTCCTGGTCACCGCCTGGCACACGCACCGACACCAGACCGCCCTCGACGCCCTAGCCGTTCAACGGACCGCCGACCAGGTGGAGGCGGGCAAAGCGCGGGCGGCCCTCGATGCGGCGCGGGTGCAGCCCTGGGCCGAGCATGGCCGCCTGGGCGCCCTCGTGCGCCAGACCCCCCACGGCTGGCAGGTCGTCA
>CAYLZO010000197.1:0-10453 GCA_964387775.1 uncultured Anaerolineaceae bacterium | reverse complement strand
AAGAGGAGGCTCTGGGCTGGGCGGTCCGGGAAGGTGAAAAGGCCGAGCGGCGCCAGACGCCGCCCGTGCCGTTAAAGTTCATCAACAGGCCGTTGCGGTTGCGGCCCAGGTGCTCGACGACGAAATGGCCATCGAGGGCGATGGTCTGGGCCCGGGTCAGGGCCGAGTAGGCGGGGTTGACGTACCCCCAGCGCGTCTGGACGAAAGCCAGGCGCGAGTTCGCGGCCAGGTGGGGCACCGTCCGCTTCAAAAAGCCGGGCGGCGGCACGAAATCGGCGTCGAAAATGGCGACGAGCTCGCCCCGGGCCGACTCCAGGCCGCGGGCCAGGGCGCCGGCCTTGAAGCCGTGCCGGTCGCGCCGGTGGACGAGCTCGACGTCCAGCCCCCGCTGGCGGTGATAGGCCACGCGGGCGCGGGCCAGGCGCGTCGTCTCGTCGGTCGAGTCGTCCAGAACCTGGACCTGGAGCCGGTCGCGGGGATAGTCCAGGCGGGCCACGGCGTCGATAAGCCGCTTGACCACGTAGAGCTCGTTGTAGATGGGCAGTTGGACGGTGATGATCGGCCAGGTTTCAGGTTCCGGTGGCAGTTCGACGTTGTCCCGCCGGCGGCGCAGGTAGAGGGCGGCCAGCAAAAGGGCGTTGCCGCCATAGAGGGCCACCAGCAGGGCCGCGACCAGATACAGGATACTCAGAAAAGACACACAACCTCCAATGGCGAGCTATCAGCTATCGGCCAGCAGCCGTCAGCGCCAGTTCGTGGCTGACGGCTGACGGCTGCTGACTGACTGAAGTATACCATTCCTTGGGGCTTCTGGCAAAGGGTACCCGCAACGAGGCATTGTTCGGTCAAAGATCCTTATCTCTTTGACACGACTTGCGCCTTGGCGTACAATAACAAAGTGAAGCGTTCGAAACGGAGGACCCGAGGTGAGAATTCGATTTCCAGCAAGCCACGCCGAAGCCATGGTCAGGTTTTTACAAGATCTGGTGCGCATCCCCAGCCTCTCCACCCACGAGGAGGCGGTCGCCCTTCGGCTGGCCGAGGAAATGAAGGCCGCCGGCTTTGACGAGGTCTGGACTGACCGCATCGGCAACGTCGTGGGCCGGATCGGAGCGGGGCAGGGGGCCAAGCTGCTCCTGAACGGCCACATGGACACGGTGGACGTGGGCGACCCGGCCCGCTGGGCCCGCCCGCCCTACGAGGCCGTCATTGAGGACGGCGTGCTGTACGGGCGCGGCGCCTGCGACATGAAGGGCGGCTTGGCGGCCATGGTCTACGGGGCCAAGGCGCTGGTGGACGCCGGCGTGGAACTGGCGGGGGAACTGTACGTGGTCGGCGTCGTCCAGGAAGAGCCGTGCGAAGGGCTGGCGGTGCGGGTCCTCATCGAGGAGGAGGGGCTGCGGCCCGATTTCGTCGTGCTGGCCGAGCCGAGCAACCTCCAGGTAAGGGTCGGCCACCGGGGCCGGCTGGAGATGCGGGTCGAGGTGCGCGGCCGGGCGGCCCACGCCTCGTCGCCAGAGTTGGGCGAGAACGCCGTGCAAAACGCGGCCCGCCTCGTCTTTGGCCTGGAGCTGTTGGCGCCGCGCCTGGCCACCGATCCCTTCCTGGGCCAGGGCACCCTGGCCGTGACCCAGATCGAGAGTGAAGCCGCCAGTCGCAACGCCGTGCCCGATTGCTGCACCTTTTACATAGACCGCCGCCTGACCCTGGGCGAGACCGAGCGCAAGGCCCTGGCCGAGGTAGAGCACATCATCAACGTCGAAGAAGTGGACGCCGACCTGACCATCCCCGAGTACCGGGCCGTGAGCTACACCGGCTATGACTGCCGGGCCAAGTCGTCCTTTCCCGCCTGGGTCATGGCCGAGGACCATGCCCTGGTGCAGGCCACGGTGCGCAGCGTCCGCGAGACGCTGGGCTATCGACCCCGGCTGGGCCGCTGGTCCTTCTCCACCGACGGCACCTACACGGCCGGCGTCGCCAACATCCCCACGGTCGGTTTTGGGCCCGGAGAAGAGCGCTACGCCCACACCGTCGAAGAGCAGATCCGCCTGAACGACGTGGTGGACGCAGCACGGGTCTATGCCCGGCTGGCCGTGGAGTTGCTGAAGCGACCCTAGCCCTCCGACCTGAGTGATCAAAAAATGCACCCAAAAGGTTTCGCCGGTCGGGCGCCAGATTACCACCGAGGCTGGCGCCAGATCGGCTTTTTTGTGCTGGGGCCGGGGTCTGTGGTATAATGCTCCCAGGCGCGGATCGATCCGCCCGGGATGATGCCATGAGCAACCTGAAACGAGTGTTTCTCGTCTTGATCGCCCTCTGGCTGGCTGCCGGCCTGGCTGCTTGCAGCAAGGAGGAGGACGGGACGCCTGCGGCTGGCACGCCCACCGCCGACCCGGTTGAACGGGCCACGGGAGCCGTCAACACACCCAAGGCAGACGAGCCCAGCAGCACCGGCCTGGCCAGCGTCGGGACGCTGCCCCAGCCGACGCCGCCGCCCCAGGTCTACGTCGTCAAAGCGGGCGACACCTTGAGCGGCATCGCCGGCCGCTTTGGCTGCGACCTGGACGCCCTCATCTCGGCCAACGGCATCACCAACCCCAACGCCCTACAGGTGGGCCAAAAGCTGACGATCCCCACGACCGAGCTGGAGCCCGGCCCCGCGCTGCGCCTGCTGCCCAACAGTGAGTTCGTCAACGGCCCGGCCTACGTGGACTTTGACCTGGCCGGCTTTGTGGCCGAGCAGGGCGGCTATCTGAACGAGTATTACGAGAACGTGGGCGGCCAGGTGCTCAGCGGCCCCGAGATCGTGGAGCGCACTGTCCACCACTACAGCGTCGGCCCCAGGCTGCTGCTGGCCATCCTGGAACTTCGGAGCGGCTGGGTGACGAATCCGAGCCCCGGCAGCGCGGCGCTCAACTATCCAATGGGCTACCGGGGCAGCGGCTGGGACACCCTCAGCCGGCAACTGGCCTGGGCCGCCGACAAGCTCAACCAGGGCTACTACGACTGGCGGGGGCGGGGGGTGACGTTCATCACCTGGGGCGATGGCACGGCGACCCGCTACGCGCCGACCCTCAACGCCGCCACCGCCGGGCTCCACTACTTTTTCTCGCGCAACGCCAAGAAGGGCCAGTGGGAGACGTGGGTCGGCGAGGGGCCGGGCAGTTTCCTGGAGACCTACCGCCGGCTCTTTGGCGACCCGGCGCAGTACGCCATCGAGCCCCTTATCCCCGGCGATGCAGCCTGTCCGGCCCTGAGCCTGCCCTGGTCGGAGGGGGAGCTGTGGTTCTACACCGGCGGCCCCCACGGCGGCTGGGGCGACGGCAGCGCCTGGGCCGCCCTCGATTTCGTGCCCGACGAGGGCTACCTGGGCTGCCAGCCTGCCTCGGCCTGGGCCACGGCCGCCGCGCCGGGCCTGGTCATCTATAGCCAGGAAGGCGAGGTGATGATCGACCTGGACGAGGACGGCTACGACGAGACCGGCTGGGTGCTCTTTTACCTCCACGTGGGCAGCCAGGGCCGGGTACCCGTCGACACCCGGGTCAAGGTCGGCGACCCCATCGGCCATCCCTCGTGCGAGGGCGGCTTTTCCGAGTCCACCCACCTGCACATCGCCCGCAAGTTCAACGGCGAGTGGATCGCGGCCGACGGCCCGCTGCCCTTCGTGCTCTCGGGCTGGCAGGCCCACTCGGCCGGGCGCGACTACGAGGGCACCCTCACCCAGAGCGGCCAGGAGCGGACGGCCTGCGAGTGCCGCGACGCCGGGTTCAACGGCCTCGTGGCGGGGGAGTAGGCCGCGATTGGCCGAGTTCACGGAGCTGAGGATCACGAGCTTTCGCAACCCGAAGGTCAAGTTCCTGCGCTCGCTGCGGATGCGCAAGTATCGCCAGCGCGAGGGCGTCTTTCTCGTGGAGGGCATCCGCAGCGTCGAGGAGGCGCTCGAGGGCGGTGCGCCGCTGGAGACCCTGGTCTACGCCCCCGACCTGCTGGTCAGCGAGCGGGCCCAGGCCCTGGTGGGCCGGGTGCCGGCCGAGCAGCGCCTGGCCCTGGCCGACGACGTCTTTGGCTCCCTCTCCGACCGGGATCAGCCGCAGGGCATCGCCGCCGTGCTGCGCATCAAGGAGCCGCCCCTGGCCGCCATCCCGCTGACCGCCGACCTGCTGGTGCTGGTCGCCTACCAGCTCAACGACCCGGGCAACCTGGGCTCGCTCATCCGCACCGCCGACGCGGCAGGGGCCTCGGGCGTCGTCGTCGTCGAGCCGTCGGCCGACCTTACCGATCCGCAGGCGGTGCGGGCGACGATGGGCTCGCTCTTTGCCCTGCCCGTCGTCCGCCTGGAAGACGAGGCAGCGCTGGCGCCCTGGTACGCCCAGGTGCGGGCCGCCGGGCTGCCCCTGCACATCGTCGCCACCTCGGCCCACGGACCGTTGGTCCATTTCGACGCCGACTATCGCCGGCCGGTGGTGCTCTTGCTGGGCAACGAGAGCCACGGCCTGCCGGAGCCGGTCCGCGACCAGGCCGACGTCACCGTCCGCCTGCCGATGCGCGGCCGGGCCACGTCCCTCAACGTCTCGGCGGCGGCGGCGGCGCTCGTCTACGAAGTGGTGCGGCAGCAGAGGATGGAACCGGGTATCGGGGAATCAGGTACCGGGAATCAGGAAATCAGGTAGCGGGCCAGGGGGCCTGATACCTGATACCCGATTCTCAGACAGGAGTGAACGCATGGATCGACTCTTTTTCGCCCTGGGCAGCGTCGCCGGCGGGCTGGGCGTGGCCCTGGGAGCTTTTGGCGCACACGTGCTCCGTGATCGAGTGGCCGCCGACCTGCTGGCCAATTTCGAGACCGGGGCGCGCTACCAGATGTACCACGCCCTGGCGCTGCTGGCCGTGGCCTGGGCGGTGAGCTATTGGCCGAACTCGAATCTGCCGGTAGCCGCCGGCTGGCTCTTTGTCGCCGGGATCGTGCTCTTTTCCGGCAGCCTGTACCTCGTGGCCTTCACCGGAGCGCGCTGGCTGGGGGCGGTCACGCCCTTTGGTGGGGTGGCCTTTGTCGCGGGCTGGGCCTGCCTGCTGCTCGCCGCCTGGCGGGGATAGTCCAAGTAGAAGTCGGAGAGGAAGCAGAGTAGGTGTGCCGTGGCCGACGTGAGTCTGGAACGCCTCAAAAAGATCCCATTGATGGAAAAGCTGACCGAGGCAGAGGTCAAGAGTCTGCAACCTCGGGCGGACGAGATCGAGCTGGAAAAAGGGGAGATCCTGTTCAACGAAGGCGACCCGATCACGCTCCTGTTTTACGTGGAACAGGGCCTGATCGAAGAGGCCGGCACCCTGCCCGATGGCCGCTCCAACATCCCCCGGCGGGCCGGGCCGGGCGAATACCTGGGCCGCTACGCGGCGGTGACCGGCCGGCCCTCGCCCATCTCGGCGGAGGCCGTGGAGGACACCACGCTGCTGGCCATCCCCCTGCGCGACCTGCAACCGATCCTCTTTGACTATCCGGGCTGGCAGAGTTGGTTCTTTCGCACCGACGTGGCGGCCCGGTTGCGGGCCATCCCGCTCTTTCAGAAATTCGACGACTGGGACCTCTATTTCCTGGCGGACCGCGTGGATCGCCTCGACAAGGAGGCGGGAGCCACGGTCTACCGGGCGGGGGATGCCCCGGACGGCATGTACGTCATCGACCGGGGCCAGGTGGTCGAGACCCTGTCGCCTACGGCGCGCCCGGCGGACGATTGGCCCCGCTACCACGCCACCGGGAACGCCTTTGGCCGCTACGATCTGTCCCGGTCCGATCCCCGGCCGGCGACGGCCACAACTCGCCGGCCGACACGTTTGTTCCGCATCCCCAACCAGACCCTGCAGGAACTGGACCAGACCCGGGACATCGATCTCACCGAGGAACTGGAGCACATCGACATCACGGACCTGCTGGGCCAGATCGACCTTTTCTCCGACTTGCCCGACGACAAACTGCGCCTGCTCGCCGGTTACGTCAGCTTGATCTACCACCGGCCGGGCGAGATCGTGTCCCGCCAGGGCGAGCCGGCCACCAGCCTGATGATCCTGGCCGACGGCGAGGCCATCGTGCGGCGGCAGGTGGGCGAGGGACAGCCCCGGCCGGTGGGCTACATGAAGGCCCATCCCGGCCAAGACTCGTCCTCGGTACAAGCTCGATGGACCAAGATCCCCCACTTTGGCGACCACGCCCTGCTCGTCGACGAGATCCGGGGGGCGACGGTGGAGGTGACAGAGGATAGCACCTGGGTCGTGCTCCAGAAAAAGGACCTTCGGCGCTTCCTGGACGACGCCAACTTGACCCCCGCCGACCTGAAAGAGACAGCGCCCCGGGCCGAAGAAGCAGAAGTCGCACCGCCTTCTCGGGCGGAGCGGTTGCAGTTGCCCTACGTGACACGGCGCCACTGGATCGTATTGGTCGAGCGCGTGCTGCCCCTGGTGGTGACGTTGATCGGGCTCTTGCTGCTGGCCGTAACGGAAGCCCAGGTGTTAAAGGATTTGCCGGAGGCGGAGACGATAGCGTTGGCCATCGGGGTCAGCGCGCTGGTCCTCCTCATTCCCTGGACGATCTGGCGCATCGCCAACTGGGCCAACGACACCCTGGAAGTGACCAACGAGGTGGTGTCCCATACGGAAAAGGTGCCCTTTCCCTTCCCCCGCGAGGATCGCAACGAGGCGCCGCTGGCCCAGATTCAGAACGTCAACATCGACATCGGCGTCCTGGGCCGGATCTTTGGCTATGGCACCCTCAGCGTCGATACCGCCGCCATCCGCGGCCAGGTGTCCTTCACGCGAACGCCCGAGCCGGCTGCCGTGCAAGACCTAATCCAGCAAGCGGCGAGCCAGGCCCGCGGCGGCCGCGAAGTTCAGTTGCGGGAGAGCATCCGCAAGAACCTGGAGGAAGGGCTTTTTCCCCAACGGCTTAAACCTGCCCTGCCCGAATCGGCGCTGATGTCACCCGAAGAACTATCATCCGCAGAGCCAGACGTCCCCCAACGACGCCCGGGCTGGGACTGGCTGCGCTTTGAGCTCTGGGAGGAGGATCGGGTCACCTGGCGCAAGCATTGGCTAAATCTGGTGCAGCGGGTGGGCTTGCCGCTGTTGGTCGTTGTGCTTACCACTTTGATAAGCCTGGCCTCTCTCCTGGCGGCGCTAAACAACATCCTCCGGTTGGGATGGCGTTTGCCGGCGCTGTTTGCCACACTGGGGACCGAGCACTTGCTGTGCTTGCCGATTCTGATTCTGTGGGTCTTTGCCGTTTTGTGGGTAAACTACCAGTTCCAGGACTGGCGCAACGACGTTTACATCGTCACCGACAGCGAGGTGATCGACGTGCAGCGCGAGTTGGCCATCTTTCCGCTGTGGTTCATCTATACCGAGTCGCGGCGGGAGGCGCCCCTGGCCCGCGTGCAGAACGTCAACCTCCAGATCCCCAACCTGGTGGCCACGCTGCTCGGGTACGGCGACGTGATCGTGCAGACGGCCGGCGCCGAGGGCACCCTCGACTTTTTGTTCGTCGGCAATCCGCGCCACGTCCAGGCCGAGGTGCTGCGCCGGGTATCGGTCTACCAGGAGCGCGAGCGGCAGCGCGACTTTGACGATCGATGGGGCGGCATGTCCCAGTGGTTCAGGGCCTACCGCGACCTGATCGAGTCGGAAGACAAGGACGAGGATTAGGGCACGCCCCAGACGCGGATCAACGCGTCATAGCCGCCGGTCGCCATCTGCGCCCCATCGACATGGAAGGCGATGCTTGTCACCCAGCGACCCTGCTCCAACGTGCGGAGCGCCTCCCCCGCCGCCAAGTCCCACACTAGGATGCGACCATCCTGATCGGACGTGGCCAACAGCCGGCCGCCCGGGCCAAATGCCAGGTCTGTCACGTCTTTGTGGTGCCCCTCCAGCGTGCGGAGCAGGTCCCCGCTCTCTGCAGCCCACAGCCGCACGGCATAGTCCGGTTCAAAGCCGCTGCTGATCGAGACCAGGAGGTCGCTGCCGGGGCTGAAGGCGGCCCGGCTGGCGTTGGATCCAGTCACGTCGATTTCGCGCAGCAGCGCCCCAGTGCCGACGTCCCACAGTCGAAGGGTGCCAAAGCCGCTGCCCGTGGCCAGGGTCTGCCCGCCGGGCAGGAGGGCCATGCCGCTCAACGGCCCCTGGCCCAGCACCTCTAGCAGGGCGACCTGGGCGGCGTTTTCGGGCGTGATGGCCTGGGGCGTTGCCTCGGTCGGCCGGGGCGTGTGGGTTGGCACCAGGGTCGCAGTGGGCGGGGGCGAGGGGCTGGCCGGCGGACTGGTGGCGGTCGGCGGGATCGGCGTCGGCGCAAGGGCGAGCGTCTCACCGGGCGTGGCGACAGGTCGCGTCGGCTCGGGGGTTGGGCCGCAGGCGCTGGCGGCCAACACAACCAGGAGCAGGATCGCGCCCGCAAGCTGTCGAGAGAATCCGACCTTTGTCACGCCCAGATCGCCTCGCCTGTCCGCCGACCCGGAGAGGGTCATGGATTTCTCTGGACCAGGGGCAAGAACACCTTCCAGAGCGCAATCTGGAAGGGCGCCGAGAATTCGGAGGTGTTGCCCGTGCCGTCGATGGAGGTGGCGGTGACGTTGGGGCCGGTCAGCGGGCCGCCGACGTAGGACCAGTTGCCGCTGGCATCGGCCCACACGATGTCGTGGTAGACCTGGCCCTCGTCGCTGGCGTCGGAGTAGAGGGCCACCTGGCACGAGGCGCAGGTGGTGCCCGAAGCGCCGCCGGTGCTGGCGCTGGTGATGGTCGGTGGGGCGATGCCCATGTTGCCCCCGTCTTGGAGGTAGATGCCCTTGCCACCGTTGCCAAAGATGCTGTTGGGCCAGATCAGGTTGAACGCCGCCAAAGCGCCGATGACGCGCACCCCGTGGAGGGCGTTGCTGCCGATGAGGTTGTTGCCGACGAGACAGCCGCTGCTGTTGTTGATTTCGATGCCGTCCGAGCCATTGCTGCCGATGATATTGTACGAGACCTCTGTCCCACCGCCAGCGTTGAGCGCCGAGACCCCGTTGTACGCGCTGTAGCCGATGAAATTCCCAGCGTCGCTGCCCCCGCCGACGACCGTGTTGGCCGCTCCCTTCTGAATGCGGATGCCATACGCTCCGTTGCCGAGATTCGTGGACATGTCGGTCGCCAGGCCGATGACGTTGCCCTGCACCCGGTTGTTGTCGGTGCCTGTCCCTTCGATGGTGATGCCGTTGTAGGTATTGCCCGAGATATAGTTGGCCTGGCCGGTCAGGGTGCCGCCGATAAAGTTATCCGCCGCGCCATTCGCAATCAACACACCGGTGCCGTTGGGATTCTTGGTATCGCCCGCCGGCGTCAATCCAATGTAGTTGTTGTACACGGTGTTGTTCTGTGTCGAGCTGCCGGAGAGGTTGATGCCCATGTCGTTGCCCGAGAGTACATTGCGCTGCCCAGGCCCGGGCCCCCCGATCCAGTTGGATGCCGAAACCACGTAGATACCCGAAGAGTCAAAATTAGTGATGTAGAGACCATAGATCTGGCAGGAGTTGGCTCCCAGGTAGAGGCCCGCAAAACTGGCGCCTCCGCCGTTGATCGTGACGCCGGGCGCATTGTCCACGCTGTTCCACACGCTGCTGGCGTCGATGGTCGTCGCTTCGTACAGCGCGAGCGAAGACAAGCTGCTGTCTATATAGATAATCATATCTGTCTGGAAGAAGGTGATGGTGTCTGCGCCCGGGCAAGCGTTGGCCTCCTCGACGGCCGCCCGCAGGGTACACAGGCCATAGGTGTCGCCGCAGACGCAATCGCCCGGGTTGGCGTCGTGGGCGTCGGCGTCGTCAAAGATGGAATCCACGACAAATGCCGTCCCTCGGACCGGCGTTGCCCCGATCCAGAGCAGGCCGGTCAGCAAGACCACCAGCATCCCTAATGAAAGATAACGTCGTTGTCTCATCCTCCTCCTCCTCCTCCTCGGGCTACACTTTGTTAACTCATAGGATCGCCTGTGGTTCCATTGTACCACAAAGGGGCCGTCTTTGCCACATTTCCCAGATTACGTTTGACGTCACGGATGCGTGCCGCTCAAGGATTCCGCGCGACAGAGGGCAGGTAGACGCGGTGCACGTCGCCGCCGCCGGTGCTAAATTCCCAGAGCGGCCCCGCCGTCTCGGCGCCGTGCTCGTCGCGGGCCACGATCTGCCAGTAGTAGTGGGTGCTGGCAGCCAGGGTGACGGTCAACTCGGTGGCAGGCCAGTTGCCCTGCACCAGGGGCGGTGGATCGCTGGCTCCAAAAAAACGTCGTAGGTCACGGTATCCCCGGCATCGGGGTCGCCGCCGCTCCAGGAGAGCAGGTTGTCCTCGACGCCCACGCCGGTGCAGGGATGGCAGGGTACCGGGTCGGTGGGCCAAACAGAAAAAGGCGCACACCATTTAGGGAGCTTTCCTGTTCCACACT
>CAYLZO010000196.1:0-10476 GCA_964387775.1 uncultured Anaerolineaceae bacterium | reverse complement strand
AGCCGGGGCGAAGGAAGCCGGGGCGAAGGAAAGCAATCCCCGGCGGCTCCCAGGAAGCCGCTGGCCGGGCACAGTTGGGGATTGCTTCGGGCGCTGGCGCGCCCTCGCAATGACAGGCCAAAATCCTATACGCGCACCAGCAGCTTGTCCGGGTCCTCCAGGATCTCGATGATGGTGTTGGTAAAGCGTGCCGCATCGGCACCGTCCACGACTCGGTGGTCAAAGGCGACCACCAGTGGCAGCAGGAAGCGGGGCACGATCTCGGCGTCCGGCCCCTTGCCGCGCACCACCGGGCGCCAACTCGCCCGGGCCATGCCCAGGATGGCGACCTCGGGATAGTTGACGATGGGCGCAAAGGCGGTCCCGCCCAGCGGGCCGGGGTTGGTGATGGTCAGCGTGCCGCCTTGCATCTCTTCCAGGCTGGCCTCTCCGTCGCGGGTGCGCGTCACCAACTCGCTCACTTCGACCGCCAGCTCGGCGATGCTCTTGCGGTCCACGTCGCGGACCACGGGTACCAGCAGGCCGCGCTCGGTGTCCACGGCCAGGCCGATGTGGTAGTATTTCTTGAGGACGATCTCTTCGGTGTCGGCGTCGAGGCTGGCGTTAAAGCGGGGATGGGCCTTGAGCGCGGCGACGGCGGCCTTCATGGCGAATATCGTCAGCGTCAGGCTGCCGCCCTGTTCGGCGATCTCGTCCTTGTACTTTTGGCGGAAGGCTTCCAGCTCGGTGACGTCGGCCACGTCCTGGTGGCTGACGTGGGGGATCTGCGACCAGGCGCGGGCCATGTGTTTGGCCGTCGAGCGGCGCACCGAGCGCAGCGGCAGCCGCTCCACCTCGCCCCAGCGGCCAAAATCAGGCAGCTCGGGCACGGGGATGGTCGAGGGCCGAACCGGCGAGATCTCGGCCAGGCGTTCGGGCCGGGCCGGGGGCGCCTCGGGTGGCTTTTCCTCCCCGGGCGGGGCTTCCTCCACCTCTTCTTCGGGGCGCTCGGCAAAGGCGCGGACGTCCTCCGACGACACCCGCCCGCCCGGTCCACTGCCGGGCACCTGTTGCAGGTCGACGCCCAGCTCGCGGGCCAGGCGCCGCGTCGCCGGCGAAGCCGGGACGGGGCCTTTGCGCCGCTCGGGCGGTTTTTCCGGTGGCTTGGCCTCTTTTTCTTCCTCTTCCGGTGCCTCGGCCTCGGGCAGGGCTTCTTCCCCGACCTCCTTCTCCTCGACGGCGGCCTCTGCGCCGTCAAAGACGATGAGCACGTCGCCGACGTAGACCAGGTCGCCCTTTTTGACGCGGATATCGGTCACCTCGCCCTCGTAGGGCGACGTGATCTCGACGGTAGCCTTGTCGGTCTCGACCTCCAGGATGGGCTGGTCCTCTTGCACACTGTCGCCCACGGAGACGAGGACCTTGACGATTTCACCCTCGTGGATGCCTTCGCCCAGGTCGGGTAGTTTGAATTCGTTTGCCATGCTTTCTCTCCTCTCCCTAGGCGCTCAGCGCCTCGCGGGCGGCGCGCACGATGCGCTCGGTGCCGGGCAGGTAGACCTGCTCGTAGGCAAAGAGCGGGATGATAATGTCGGCGCCGGCGACCCGCTGGATGGGCGCCTCCAGATACCAGAAGGACTTTTCGACCAACCGGCTGACGATCTCGGCGCCAGGGCCAAAACTGCGCGGCGCCTCGTGGACGATGACGGCCCGGCCCGTCTTGCGCACCGACTCGGCAAAGGTCTCGTGGTCGAGGGGATAGATGCTCAGCAGGTCGATGACGTCGGCCTCGACCCCGTCCTCGTCTTTCAGTACGTCGGCGGCCTCCAGCGTGGGGCGCAGCATCGCCCCATAGGCGATGAGGGTCAGGTCGCCCCCCTCGCGCACCACCTGGGCCTGGCCGATGGGCAGCGTCTCTTCCTCGTCGGGCACCTCTTCGCGGAAGGCGCGATAGATCGACTTGGCCTCGAAAAAGACCACCGGGTCGGGGTCGCGGATGGCGCTGATGAGTAGCGCCCGCGCCGTGCGCGGCCCGCTGGGGATGACCATCTTGAGGCCCGGCGTGTGGGCGTAGTAGGCCTCGCGGCTCTCCGAGTGGTGCTCCAGGGCGCGGACGCCGCCGGCGTAGGGCATGCGCAGCACCAGGGGCACGTGGAAGCGGCCCTGCGACCGCCAGCGCAGGCGGGCGGCCTGGGTCTCCAACTGGTGGAAGGCCAGGTAGGTAAAGCCCGAGAACTGGATCTCGGCCACCGGCTTGAGCCCGTAGGCGGCCATGCCCACGCTCATGCCGACGATGCCGGCTTCGGCCAGGGGGGTATCCATCACCCGCTCTGCGCCGAACTTGTCGATGAGCTCGTCGGTGACGCGAAAGACGCCGCCGTCCACGCCCACGTCCTCGCCGAGGACGATGACGCTGTCGTCCCGCTCCATCTCCTGGTGCAGGGCGTAGTTCAGCGCCTGGACCATGTGCATCTTAGCCATCGGTGCCCTCCTTTTCTGCCAGTTCCTGGGCCAGTGCCTCGCGCTGCTCTTGCACATAGGGCGGCAGCTCGGCGTAGAGGTGATCGAACATGTTCATCACGTCCTCGTCCAGCTCTTTCATCTGCTTCTCGGCGCGTCCCACCGCCTCCTTGATCTCGGCCTGGATCTCGTCCTCCAATTCCTCGACGTCGTCGTCGGTCAGCAGGCCCTTGTCCTTGAGGTACTGCTGGAAGCGGGGCAGAGGGTCGCGCTTTTCCCATTTTTCGACCTCGTCCTCGCTGCGGTAGCGGCTGGGGTCGTCGGCGGTGGTGTGGACTGACATGCGGTAGGTCACGCACTCGATGAGGGTCGGGCCGTCGCCGTCGCGGGCGCGCTCGATGGCCTCCTGGGCGGCGGCGTAGGTGGCCAGCACGTCGTTGCCATCCACCTGGATGCCGGGAATGCCGGCTGCTATCGCCTTTTGAGCCAGCGTCTCGGCGCGGGTCTGATGCGACCGAGGCACCGAGATGGCCCACTGGTTGTTCTGGCAGACGAAAATCGTCGGCGTGCCAAACACGCCGGCAAAGTTGATCGCTTCGTAAAAGTCGCCCTCCGACGTCGCCCCGTCGCCGAAAAAGACCATGGCGACGTCGTCGGTCTCGCGGTATTTCATGCCATAGCCGACGCCCACGGCGTGCAGCGTCTGGGTGCCGACGGGGATCGTCACCGGCAGGTTGTTGACACCCTCGGGGACGTGGCCGGCTTGGTGGTAGCCGCCGTAGTAAAGGAGGATGCTCTCCATGGTCTTGCCGCGCCACAGCTCGGCCGCTGCCTCGCGGAAGGCGGGCACCATCCAGTCCGATTCGCGTAGGGCGGCCACCGGGCCGAGTTGGGCGGCCTCCTGCCCCTGGACGGGGGCGAAGGTGCCGATACGCCCCTGGCGCTGGAGCCGCAGCATCCGCTCGTCGAAACGGCGGCTCAGCAGCATGGCCCGGTGCAAGTCGAGTAGCAGGTCGTCGGGCAGGTCGGGTTCCAGATCCTCGTCGAGGTTGCCGTCCTCGTCCAGGATGGACAGGTACTCGACCTGGTAGGGGAGGTCAATCTTTTTTCTTGGCATAGGTTTGCTCCTTGTCTGTGGGTTTATGAAGTGTCATTGCGAGGGCGCAGCCAACGCGCCCTCGCAATGACGGATGATGTTCTATCCATTCAAGACGCAGATGGCTTGCGGCTGGCGGATGCGGACGGTGAGGCTCTCGGACAGCGAGAATTCTTGCTGGTCGCCTGCCGGGCCGATGTAGCCGATGCTCATGTCCTGGCCCAGGACGATGGACGCGCACTGGGCTTTGGCCGACAATAGCACGCCGCCCCCCTCCAGAATCGGCGTCTTGAAGACGCCCTCGGTGACCATAGTCCGCACGTGATCCAGCTCGCTCTGTTTGCCCTGGGGATAGAGGCGGAAGAGTAGATTGTAGCGCTCGGGGGTCAGGGCCAGGGAGTAGGGGCCGTGAAAGCCGGCGTCGTCCAGGGCGGTGATGGCCTCGATCAGGTCGTTGGCTGCCGTGCCGATCTCGCTCCAACCGGAGAGGTCCAGGCTGTTGGCCCCGTCCACGGTCAGCAGGCCGGGGACGTCCGGCGCGCCGTTAAAGATCAGGTCGTCCTCCAGGCGGGCGCACTCGACGGCGGTCTCGCCCACCTTGCAGGTGTCGAGCAGGACGCCCTCGCGCTCGTAGCCGGCCAGGTCGCGGGTGCCCAGGGTAAAGGACTTTTGGATGAGCAGCAAGGGCAGCATCCGGCTGGCAAAGAGGCCGGACTCGATTTCTTTGTCCTGCAGGGACACGCCCTTCAGGCCGATGCCAAAGGGGCCCTCCACGTCCAGCAGCCGGCGGCCGACCAGTTGGTTCGCCGCCGCTTCTTTCATAGCCTCGTCCAGGATGTCCCAAATCTTGTCTTCAAAGGGTGCGTCTTCTCGGGCTAGGTACTTGTTTGCCATGCAATGGCTCCTTTCTCGGATGCTAGCTCTTCAGCGAGCCGATGGTTGGCTCTTCTTCACCGACGCCTGACTCGTCGGCGACGGTTGCTTCTTCGGCGGCTCTGAGTTCGGCCGCCATCTCTCTCACTTCCTCCTGGCCCTCGGCAATCTTGGCGTACTCGGTGCCGGTCAGGATTTCCAGCAGTTCCTCAAACTCGCCGATGTGCTCCCGCTCCTCGTCGGCGATATCCAGAAAGACCTTCTTGGCCAGGGGATGGTCGGTCGCGTCGGCGTGGGCGGTGTAGAGGAAAATGGCCTCTTGCTCGGCGGCGATGTTCAGGCGGATGGCCCGGATCAGCTCTTCCCGGGTCATTTTGCGATCCGGGACATTTCCGTAAAATGGATCGATAAATTCTGGCATTTTCAGCTCCTTTCAACATCTGGATAACGTGTGTTTCTCGCGCAGGACTCGCAAAAAAGCGAGGACGCCTGACCGGGCCCTGCGAGCCTTTTCCTACAGTAACCCGATCTCCTTCTGGCTCTCCCACAGGCCGTGGATGTTGCAGTAGGCCAGGGCGTGCAGGGTGCCAGGTTTGTTGACTTTCATCGACGTAGCAGCCTCGTGATGGGTGTAAACCGGCCCTTCGTTGGGACCGGCCGTCGATTCCCCGTGGGCGTTGAACGCAAAGTGGCCCCACTGACCTTTTTTCAGTGGATTCATCTTTGCCAAGTTCTCTCAAAACAGACTCGATTTTGGTCAGGCACGTCCTCGAAATTCCGACACAAACGCCAGGCCGGCGGACCGTCGCCCCAGGCGGTGGTGCTACGTTTGTCGTTCTAGCCCATCAAGGCCAGGCAGGAAGCTGCGTCCTCCCGGTTCTGGACCTCCAGTTTCTGTAGAATGCTGTGAACGTGATTCTTTACGGTACCGACTTTGATGACCAGGCGTTCGGCAATCTGCCGATTGGTGAGATCCTCGGCGATCAGCTCCAGGATTTCGTGCTCGCGGGGGGTCAAGTCTACGGAGCTGGGCTGCCCAATGGCAACGTTGGCAGACATCTGGGCCAGCTCAGCCAGGCGGGTCATGAGCGCAGCCGCGATCTCGGGGGAAACCAGGGCTTGGTCGTTGTATGCGCTTCGGATCTGGGCTACCAGCTTTTCCACCGAGTCGTCCTTCAGCACGTAGCCGGCCGCTCCTGCCTGGACGTAGTGGAGGATCTGGGCCTTGCTCTCTGTCAAACCAAAGACCAGGACCTTGACCGGCGGTTGGGCCGAGGCAAGAGTCTGCGTGATCTTGAGGGCACCCCTTTGAGGCAACCGGGTACTCACCAAGACCACGTCGGCTTCGACCGCGCGTTCCAGGGCCTGCTCGACGGTGGTAGCGCACCCAAGCACGGTGATTCCCGGCTCGTCCTCCAACACCGAGGCGATCACGTTGCCCATGAGCGGGATCTCGTTGACTAGAAGGATGCGAATCATCGGACTTTTCTGTCGCATTCTGTTTGCTCTCTATCCCAGCCTGAGCTTGAACCACTCGATATTATGGAGGGTTGTGTCGCTAGGTTATTCCGTCCACCAAACACTGTCCGGTTTTTCATCCTCTCCATGATAACATGAAACAGCAGTTTCAAAGCGATGGATCGGGTTGGGACTGCTGTTGGGCTTGGTTGCAAAGAGTTGGGATTTGGTTGGATTCGCTGTGCGTGGGACTTGCGGGAACTAGGGGGAGCAGCCCTGGGACTCGTCACCCTACTTGACGGCTCGACTTTCTCCCAGTAAAATAGAACCCGGGTGAGCGCGTCGGGTTGGTGACCTAGCGCTCGAGGTCGTTTTGAACAAATAGAGCAGGCTATATTCAAACAAGATGAACCTGTGCGCCCCGCCGTCGCGCTATAGCGACTTTCAGGCGTCAAAGTCCGTTTCGCTGGCGGTCGAGCCTGAGGACCAAAGCCCGGGGCGCGCCGGCGAGGGGAAGCACATTTGCCCATGGAAGCTGCGTCAAAGGAGTCGCTGCCGGGACCCAGAGCCCTGTTGCCCCTTCCCCGCACCATGCTGTCGCCGCCGCGGCCCCCGCGCTGGGGGAGCCTGGTCCGCGAGCGGCTCGCAGCACGACTCGATAGCGCCCTCTCGCACCGGCTTACCCTCCTGATTGCCCCGGCCGGCTACGGCAAGACTACGCTCCTGGGCCAGTGGCTCTCGGCGCCCACCACGTTGCAACGCTATGACGTCGCCTGGCTGACGCTCGACGAGGCAGTTGGCGACCCCGTCTATCTTTTTGGCGCTCTGAGCCAGGCGCTGGCTGGTTTTGTGCCCATTGAAGCGCGCCCTGACCTCCTGGAACTCCTGGCCGAACCGGAGACGAGCCCCCGTTACGGTCTGACCCTGCTGCTGAACGCCCTTTCCACCCGGTCACGTCCGCTCTTGCTGGCCTTGGACGACGTGCACATCCTCCTGGACAGCCGCGAGGCGCTCGCCCTACTCGAGCAACTTTTAACCCAGGCGCCGGCCGGGTTGCACCTGGCGTTCGCCACCCGGCGCGAGCTGCCCCTGGCGGCCATCCCCCGCCTGCGCGCCCAGGGACAAGTTTTGGACCTGGATCTGGCCGACCTGCGCTTCACCGCCCAGGAGGTCGCGCGTCTTTTCACCGACGTGTTCGAGTACCCCCTCTCTGGCGAACAAGCGGACGATCTGGCCCGGCGCGCCGAGGGCTGGCCGGTGGCCCTCTCCCTCGTCTACCAGGCCAGCCAGCAGGCCGGCGCCGACCAGGCCGCCCGGCTCCTGCGCAACTTTGGCGGCACGGCCCCCCAGCTCTACGACTATCTCGCGACCGTCGTGCTCGGCGACCAGCCCGAGCCGCTGCGCCATTTCCTCCTGGGAACCTCCATCTTGGGCCAGCTGGAGCCGGCCGTCTGCAACTACGTGCTGGGGCAGGAGGAGGCGGCCGCTATCCTGTCGAGTCTGGAGCGGCGGGGGCTCTTTACGACCGCGCTCGACGCCGAACGCAGCGCGTACCGCTACCACGCCCTCTTTCGTGAATTCCTCCAGCGCCGGCTGCTAGAGACCGAGGGCGAGGCGACCGTGCGCCGGCTTCATCGCCGGGCGGCCGCCCTCTTTCTGGAGCGCGGCGAGGACGAACAGGCCGTCGAGCACTTGTTGGCCGCCGGGGATTATGCCACGGTCGTCGACATGATCCGGTCTTTGCAGGCCCGCCTTTTTCCCACCAGCCGCTATCACTTGATGGAACGCTGGCTCGAACGGTTCCCGCCTGCCTTTGCCGAGACCCGTCCCTGGCTCGTGTTCCTCCA
Source organism: uncultured Anaerolineaceae bacterium (assembly GCA_964387775.1). Classification (GTDB taxonomy): domain Bacteria; phylum Chloroflexota; class Anaerolineae; order JAAYZQ01; family JAAYZQ01; genus CAYLZO01. The sequence continues at coordinate 2,763 of CAYLZO010000196.1, read as the reverse complement.
GGCCAAACTGGCCTGGGTCCGGGGCCAGTGGGTGCGCACCCGGGACCTCTACCTGCGCGTCGAGTCCCTCTTTCGGGCCGAAGGGGAAGAGGCGGGCCTCTACGACGTCTATCACGGCCTGGCCAGCGCGATTCGAGAGTTGGGCGACTTTGAGCAAGCCGTGGGCTATTACCGGCAGGCGCTCGAGTACGCCAGTACCGACGTACAACGGGCCGTCGTGCTGGGACAAACCGCCCGGTGTCTTTACATGCAAGGTGGCCAGGTAACGGAGTCGATGGAACTCCTCGACCGGGCCGTGGAGCTGGCCGAAGCGTCGGGGGATCTGCTGGGCCGCGCGGGCCTTCTCTCCCTCCGGGGCAAGATGCGCTCCAGTATCGGGGACTTTGCCGGGGCCTTGGCTGCCTCTCACACGGCGCTGGACCTGCTGGAATGTTATGGGAACCGCCACCGGCAGGTCTCCCTGCTCAACAACAGCGCCTACCACCACTGCCTGCTGGGCCAGTTGGACCAGGCCCAACCCCTGGCCGAGCGGGCCTTGGCCCTGGCCGAGACGTTCGGCCGGCAGTATAGTTTGGCTTACGCCCTCAACGTGCTGGGCGAGATCCACCGGCGGCGGCGCGAGTACGACGCGGCACGTGCCTGCTACCTGGAGGCCCTCTCCCTTCAGCAGCAGTTGGGTGAGCGCTACGAGATACCCGTTACCTTCAACTGGCTGGGTCTTTTGGCTCGCCAGGAGGGCAAGCTCGACGAGGCCCTGCGCTGGGGTGAGGAGGGCCTGGCCCTCCGCGAAAAGCTGGGCACCGACTACGAGACCGGCCTGTCGCTGATCGACGTGGGCGCGACACATCTGGCTCTGGGGCACCTGGACCGGGCTGGAGCGCTCTGGCGCCGCGCCCTCGACATCTTTTGCGCCGCCGAGGCCCGCTACGAGCAGGCTCAACTCCACTTTTACCTGGCCGTCCTGGCGCAACATCGGGGTAACGACGAAGCCTTGGCCCGCCATCTGCGCCGTTCCTTCAACTTGGCCCGCGCGTTTGAGGTCGGCGACCCGCCGACCTGCCTCTACTTCTACGTCGAAGAGACAGACTGGACGGTTCCAGTACTGGTCCGCGCCCTGCGACTGGGCGTCGAACTCGACTGCGCACGCTGCCTCTTGATGCAACTCGGCCCCCCTGCCGAGCAGGCGCTCCTCTCCCTGCTGGACGGCGAGCAGGCGCCCGTCCGCGCCCGTGCCGCCCGGCTGCTGGGCTGCCTGGCCTCGGCGGCGGCCCTGGAGCCCCTGGCCGCTCTCGACGGCGACCCCAATCCGGCGGTGCGTGGCGCGGCCGAGGCAGCCATCGACGCCATCCTGGCCAGCCCCCCGCCGCCCTTGCGCGTCCGGTGCCTGGGCGACTTTTGCCTGTGGCGCGACGACGAAAAAGTCACCCGCTGGGGCCGGTCGGCAGCGCGGAGCGTGTTCCAATACCTCCTGGCCCATCGCCCCCAGCCTGTGCCCATGGATCTCCTCATGGATGCCTTCTGGCCCGACAGCGGGCCGTCCAAAGCCCGCAAAAGCCTGCATCAGGCCGTCGCCGCCCTGCGCCGAGCCCTGGAGCCCGAACTGGCAGCGGGCATGCCCTCCCGTTACCTGCGCGTCGGCGATGGCACCTACGCCCTGGAACTACCTGCCGGCTCCTGGGTGGACTATGAGGCGTTTGAGGCCCGGCTGCGGCCATTCCTGGACGTGCCTCGACCCGACCCCGCCGCCGCCGAGGACCTGGGCCAGGTGCTCGACCTCTACGGCGGCGACTACCTGCCCGAAGCCCTCTATGAGGAGTGGAGCGTGGTCCTGCGCGAGCGCCTGCGCACCCTCTACCTGAGCGGCCTGCGGCTGCTGGCCGGCCTCTGTCTACGGGCCGATCAGCCCGACGTGGCCGCCGACGCGGTCGCCCGCGCCCTGGAGGTCGATCCCTGGGACGAGGAAGCTGTCCTCCTCCTCATGCGCGCCCACGAGGCCCGGGGCAATCTGCCGGCTGCCCTGCGCGCCTACGAGACCCTGCGCCAACGCCTCCAGCACGACCTGGAGCTCCCGCCCCGCGCGGACCTGACCGCCCTTTATCGCCGGCTCCGCTCTAGATAGACGAACGCGTAACGACAACATCGCTGGCCGCCGATTGCCAAGTGAGGGGTCTTTTGGTACAATAGACACAGTACGAATGCGGGGGAGGTAAAGATGGGTACTCATGCCCGGTTGTTGGTAGCTCTGACGCTCTTGGCGCTGGGATTGGCTGCGTGCGGGGGCTCTACGCCCCTTAGCCAGACCGGCCCGCCCACGGTTCGCATCGAGGAACCGGCCAACGGGCAGCAGGTAGCTGAGGGTCAGCAGATGACGATCCGGTTCACCGCGACGGGGCCCCGGGGGATCTCGCGCGTCGAGGTCGGCGTGGACGGCACGCTACTCCGCACGCTGATGAATCCTTCGCCTGCCCCTGATGCCGCCTTTGCGGGCGAGCACGTCTGGACGGCCGACGCGCCCGGCTCCCACTCGATCCTGGCCGTGGCCTACGACACCACTGGTGCGGCGAGCAGCCCGGCCGTGGTCAACATCTCGGTAGCGTCCAGCGCTGGCGGATCGTCCCCGCCCGAGTCCTCCGGGGGCGAGGACAGCGGCGCGGGGCCCACGGCCACGTGGACGCCCCTCGCCGTCCCACCGGAGGCGTCTCCGTCAGAAACTCTGCCAGAACCTGCGCCGGAAGCGACGCCAGAAGCGACGCCGGAAGCGAC
>CAYLZO010000195.1:0-10560 GCA_964387775.1 uncultured Anaerolineaceae bacterium | reverse complement strand
TTTCAGACTAGCTCTTACATGCGCCCTCCACAAAAGACCCATGGCGGTCCTGTTTTTCGCTCTGCACAAAATGGCGGGCTAACACATGGTCATGGTGATTTTGACAAATTCCCCTTTCACCGCGGATAGGTTTTCCCCGGCAATCTGACCACAGCAGACCGGTCAGGGAAGTCAACCACCGCCGGTCACGGGTTGGAGTGCAAGACCAGCGGCAGGTAGATACGCCGCCGGGTCGTCAGGTGGACCGTCTCGACCTCGCTGGTCCTGGATCCGTATTTCACATAGGCCAGCACGCGATAATCCCCCTCCGCCGCGCTGGTCGTATCCCAGGCGTCGTTGAAAACAACTTGGGCGCCGAGTGCCAGGTCGGTCACGGGATGGGTAAAGACCGCCGTGGTCGTCACGCCGTCGGAGGTCTGGACCTGGATGATCGCCTCGCCAGAGAGAGGAACAGAGCCGGTGTTGTTGATGACCATCGAGATGTCGATCGGTTCTCCCGGTCGGAAGAAATCGGGCGTCGCGGCAAAGCTGCTGATCTCGGCGGATGCCATGCCGAGCCGGAACATCTGGCTCGCGCTGTCCAGCCAGTTGCCCTCGCTATCCATCAGGTCCACCCAGAACAGATATTGCCCCGGGGCGAACCCGCTGCTGTCCCACTCCAGGCCGCAGGCGGAGGAGCCGGATAGGTCGTGGAGCGCGCGCAGGTCGAGACCATCGACGGTATCCCCGCTAAGCAGGTCGCGCACCGTGGCAACGACGATCGCGTCCACGGCATCGCCGCTGTTTTCCAGCCACAGGTCGGCCGGGACCGGGTCACCCGGTAGGAATCTGGTACCGTCGAGCATAAAGGCGTCGATGCCCACCGTGGTGCTGATCACGTCGATGTCGAAGGTGAATTCGTCGTACCACTCGGCGTTGGTTGTCGCAGGCTGGTAGTGGAAGGGGAAGAGCTGGATGTTCAGTTGCGAGCTGCCATCAGGGTTCAGGCTGACCTGCCAATCGTAGATATCGTCCAGATGGGGGAACCAGTCGTCGTCCTCGGTAAGAGACAGCGTTTGTGTGGTGCCGCCGCTGGACGACGCGGAAGTATAGTAGGTGATCACCGTCGTCGGCAAGATGAGGCCTGTGGTGACGACCTGGCCGCTGCGGAGGGTCAGATCGACGCCCTGGACGCGGTAGCCGGGGGCATAGTCGACAGAGACGGACCAATAAGGCACGCGGTGCAGCCCCTCTTCCAGGAGCACCTTGCCGCCGGGGATATCCACCTGGTCAAAGCCGTCCACCGTGGTGCTGATCACATAGTCTGGCACCTGGATGTGGAGCGTGGTCGTGGGGGCAGTCGTTGCCGCCGGGGCGGCCAGGGCGATGGACGTCGGTCCCGATGCCCCAAACTTGGGATCGCCGTAAAAATTGTACTCGACGACCCAGAAGTGATACCAGTCATAGTAGGCCCACTCGTTGTACCAGTCGCGCTCCATCTGGGCAAAGGCATGGCCGAGCGCTTCCCCATTCACCCACTCCCAGTTGTCTGCATAGAACCCTATGGATATCTCGCTGTTGCGCTCCGTCGGTGAAACCTGGGTCGCGCCGATGTAGGTGGCTACCCCCTGATCAAAGAGAGACTCGGCCAGGTTATAGTCGTCGCCTTTCTCATAGTCGCCGGTCAGACACGCGGAGGCAAAGACGAAGGGAGAGTGGAGGTAGAAGTCAGGCGGGTTGGACGTGGCGAGTGCACTAGAGGCCCAATCGCCCCCACCCCAACTGTCGAAGTTACCATGCCCCGTCAGATGGAGCAGGCTGATACCATCAGCGATGGCGCTTTGCAGCGCCACATCTGGGTTAGTGTCTGGTAAGTTGAGAACATCCACGACCCAGTCGTCCGCACCGCTGTTGTTGTCGAGGATCATATCAATGACATCCACGTTGTTCTCAAAGATGGACACACCCGATCCCCTGCCGCTAACCAGCAGGGCGCGGCCCGGCGCTTGGTACTCGAAGCCGCTCTCGCCCTCGAAAACGCTGATGCTGACGATCAGCGGCCGCTCCAACTGCCAGGCCGAATTGCCGATGACGCGGCCGACGATCAGCTCTGGCTTGCCGTCCCCCCCCCTGTCGGAGTACCATTGATCGTGGTGATAGACATCGTTGTCGCCGAGCTGGCAGGACCCGGGGTCGTCTGGAATGTCCCAACAGACATCAAAGTTATGGGAGTCCCAGGCCGGGACGACTTCGGTCTCGCCCACGATCAGCATGTAGCCGCCCAGGGTGTTCTTGAAGGCGGGATTGAGCGCCTCGGCCCAGTAGCCGCCGGACCGGGTCAGAATCTGGAGGATATCGTCCGAATCCGCGTTGGCGTAGGTCCCAACATAGGTCTCGAGGAACCCCAGCACGCCGTTTCGGATCGTAGCCAGGTGGGCCATCGTGCCCAACAGGTCGTGGACCTGGTACTCGGCGTACAGATCGTGCAGCCGGGTGGGGTTGGTGACCAGGATATAGTCGGATGCATTGAGGGCGTCCTGCACGGACGGTGGGGACTGCCAGGGGAGCGTATAGTCCGTGTGGACAGGAGTGTTATTGAGGGTGTAGTAGACCCTGAGGTCGACGGAGCCGATCACGGGGTCGGCCTGCCCATCCTCATAGAGAATGGGTACCAGGTCATAGGTGACGACGAGCGAGCTACCTGGGGCCAGGTAGAGAAGGTCACTGGAACTGGTACTGAAATCGACCGCAATGTAGGCCGACCGCTCACCGGCGCCGAGGTAGACCGGATACTCGAAAGAGACATCATAGTTCGTGGTGGTCTTGAGAGCCGGCATCAGTTCGCGAGCCCAGTCGTTCAGATAGTCGAGGTAGACACCGTCGTCGGCCCACGTGTCCACCGATAGCGTCAGTTCTACCTTGAAGTAGTTGCCCTGCCGGGTGACGACCCGGCTGACGTCGAGGATCGGGTCATCCTCTACCACAGTGAACGTGTTCACCTGGGTGTTATACTCCCAGCCGCCGCTGACGACGGCCACCGCTTCGGCCGTGTGCGTGCCGACCGGCAGGCCGCCGGCATCCCAATCGTAGATGTAGGTGAACTCGGTTGTAGGGCTGCTCAAGGTGTGGATGAGCGCGCCGTCCACGTAGAACCGGACCTCCTCCACCTGCTGAGCCACGTCACCGCAGTTGGGGGCTTGGTATTCGGGGCGTTGGGCATAGGGATCGGTGCGACCGGAACCCCACTCGCACTCCCACTCGTACTGCATTGCCACGGCGGCGAGCTGGACGATCTTGCCGGGCGGCAGCACGCCGCTCTCGTCCGTGTAAAAGACGCAGTTGTTGTAGGGCTTGGTGAGCGTCGCGTCGACGGGCGGCAGCTCTACTATGGGGCCAAAGGGAGCCACCAATGCGGTGTTGATGCCCACAGTGTTCCATACCTGAACCTCCACCTCGTGCGGCGGCTCTCCGAGGTCAACAAACCAATCGTCCCGGCTGTAGCCCAGCTTGGCCGGGGATAGCGTGAATCTATAGCCTGTGTCGACAGTCTTTCGCATCGGAGTGTAGGCGCTGCCAAGTTCCATATCGTCCAGGTAAAAGTCAACCTTTGCTGCGGGCGGGGCTCCGTGGGCCTGGTCCAGGGTGGTAGTCTCGCTGATGGTTACAATGACGTCGTAGGCGGGATAGGCGCCACTGTTGCGGGCGAAGGTGACCGTCCCGGTCAGGGGCGCGGAGGGCAGGGCGGCGGTCTCGAAAAAGTATTCATCGCTGGCAGCGGTGTTGCCGCTGGGGTCGGTCGATTCGACCCGATAGTGGTACACGGTAGCCGGGCTGAGGCCGGTCAGGGTGACCTGGTGGGCGGTCACGCTCGACGCGTCGTACTCGCTGTCGGCATAGCCGCCCGTCTGCTGGCCATAGTAGACGCGGCTATCACTGCTCTCATTGGTCATCCAGCGGATGGCTACCGAGTCGGTCCCCACTACCGGTGTGCCCGGCCCCGATGTGATCTGTGGGGCCGTTGTATCGCAATTCCAGACCTCGCGGCGCAGGTTGTTTGTCTCGTCCAACTCGTCAATGATCCTGCCAGAGTCGGCAGTGACGCGCAAGTCATCGCTGTTTCCACTGCAACTCCAGGTGGTGATCCTGTCGTTGTAGCGCTCGCCCGGGGCCAGGTCAGCCAGGACCGTGTCCGTGCCGCCTGGCGTGCCGTCGATGTTCAGGGAAACGTGGTAGCCTGCCGGGGCGGTGTCCGACCCAACGTTGTGCACCTGGTACCAGATCTGCCCCCCGTCGTCCCAAATATCGGTCACGACCAGGTCGGGGGCGGGATGGAGCCAGGCGTGGAGCAGCCCTCCGGTCGCCCAGTAGGTGATGTGGGGTTACCCGTCCCCGTCGAGCGCCAGCGATATCGCATCGGCTGCCACCTCGCCGCTGTCGTCCACCGTCTCGAACTGCCAGTCCTGGCCGTCATGGGTGGCGTACCGCAACATGTCGTCCCCGTTTATGTAGGCCAGGTGCGGCCGGTCGGCGTCGTCCAGGGCGAGCGAGATGGGCGCAAACTCGCCGTTGATCCCCCTCACGAGGCCATCGTGCCATCCCCCGGCATCCTGGTAGATGTAGCGCACCTCATCTCCCGCGCCGGCAAAGTAGCTGATGTGCTCGTAGCCGCTCGAGTCCATCGCCATCGAGCTGGACCCGCCTCCTGCCCCGGGTCCGGTGAGGTCCTGGACGTTCCAGGTGTCGGACGCGGCAACATAGGCGGCGTACCGCAGCCTGTCGCCCGTCGCATTCCAGTAGCTGATGCGCGGGCTGGTGCCGCGCAGGGCCAGCGAAGTGTGCTCGACCTGGTTGGCCGCGCCGTCCACGGTCCTGCTGTTCCACGACGTGCCGTTCCAGAGGGCATGCTTCAGAGCCGTGTTGGTCTCGTCGTAGTAGCTGATGTGAAGGTTGTTGTTGGAGTGGCAATAGGCCAAGGAGGTGCCAGCACCCACACTTGCGCTGTTGTCCACCGTGTCGCTGATCCAGGTGGAGCTGTCCCAGGTTGCGTACTTGAGGGCCGTGTTGGTCAGGTCGTAGTAGCTGATGTGGGGGCGATCGGACCCATCCAGGTCCAGGGAGGTGTACTGGCCCACGGAAGCACTGTTGTCCACCGTGCTGGTGGTCCAGCCACTACCGGCCCATTGGGCGTACTTGAGGGCCGTGTTGGGCATGTCGTAGTAGCTGACGTGGAGGTGATCCAGCGGATCGATGCCGAGGGAGGAATAGTTCCCGACGCCTGCCGCGCCGTCCACCGTCTCGATGCTCCAGATGATATCGGCCTCAATCACTTGGGGCACGGTCGCGCCAAGGCTTTCAGCCAGGCGCGGGGCAGGGGCGGCGCGGGTGGTTGGAAATCCGAGGGTCAGGCCATCCGGCAGCCTGAAGGCTAGCGTGAACAAAATCAGAAGCGAGATAATCCGCAACGCACGCGCTTTCATTTCGACACCTCCTTGTTTGTTGTGACCCGTCACGGCGTCACGGGCCCAATCGCTTTTCGGCCACGCGGCCGTATCGGCCTTATCCAAAGGTATCGGCGGCGCACGAGACGCCGTCGCCGCCCCCGCTGCCAACCGCCGCTTGCTCCGGCGCAGGGGCGGCCTGTCGCCGCAAAAAGTCGAACAGATCTTCCAAGGTGGCAAATCCCCGGCGCTCCTGGGTGCCGGGCCGCTCCAGAGAGGCGCGCCAGGTGCACGTCTCGCCGTCGCGGATCTGCCATATACGAAGCAGGTACGAGAAATATCCGGTGCGTTTGGTCACGGGTTCATCCCTATCAATGTAGTGTAGCGATTTCCTCTATTGTAGCAGGCGAGCGTCAAAGAATCGTCAAATCGGGTGCTCTCCGTCCCCCAGGCTGCACACAGTTTGCCTGGAAATCTGCGAGGAGGCGCACCCGGTCTTCAAGGGCCAGAAACCTTGCTTGCGCCCCTGGCCCATTTGCGGTATAATCAGTCTGCGTCGATCTTGCGGCGCGCTATCTCTTGGTTCATTTTCAAAGAACATGGCCCATCTATCCATTTCGTTGTTCGGTTCCTTTCAGGTATCGCTCGCTGGCCGGCCGGTCACCGACTTTGGCACGGACAAGACGCGGGCGCTGTTGGCCTACCTGGTCGTCGAGGCGGACCATCCCCAGCGGCGGGACGCATTGGCCGGCCTGCTGTGGGCCGACCATCCCCAGGCCCGAGCACGCCAAAGCCTCCGCCAGGCACTCTCCCAACTGCGCCAGGCGATAGCCGACCAGGATCAGACCGTCCCCTTCCTCTTGATCAGCCGCGAGACCATCCAGTTCAACCCGGCCGGCGACCACCGGCTCGACGTGGCCGAATTCAGCGCCCTGGCCGAAGAGAATCGCACGCACCGCCACCGCCGCCCCGCAAGCTGCGCGCCCTGCATGAGGCGCATGGCCGGGATGGCCGAGCTCTATGGCGGCAGCTTCCTGGCCGGCTTTTTCCTGGACGACAGTTATGCCTTTGAGGAATGGGCCACCCTCCAGCGCGAGCATTCACAACGCCAGATGATGGACGCTCTCGCCCATTTGGTGGAGTACCACGAGCGGCGCGGCGACGTGCGGCAGGCGCTCCAGGTCGCGGGGCGGCAGGCCCAGATCGAGCCCTGGTGCGAGGAAGCGCACCGGCAGTTGATGCGCCTGCTGGCGCTCGACGGGCAGCGGAGCGCGGCGCTGGCGCAGTACAACGCCTGCCGGCAGTCCCTCGCCGAGGAGCTGGACGTGGAGCCCACCGCCGAGACCACGGCGCTCTACGAGCAGATCAGAGACCAAGGGGGACAAGATGTAGAGCGACCCCCGCCGGGTATCGCCAGTCGTAGGCACGATCTGCCTCCCTCCCCCACGCCCTTTGTCGGACGGGAAGAGGATGTGGCCGAGCTCCTGGAGCTGCTGGCCGATCCCGAGTGCCGGCTGGTGACGCTGACCGGGCCGGGTGGCATCGGCAAGACGCGCCTGGCCCTCCAGATTGCAGACGACGAGATCGGGATCTTTGCCCACGGCGTTGCCTTTGTCCCCCTCGCCGCCCTGCCTGCGGTCGACCTGCTCGTGCCCGCCCTGGCCGAGGCCCTGGGCTTCTGCCTGCACAGCCAGGGAGACCCCGAGCAGCAGATCTCGGACTTTTTACGCGAAAAAGAGATGCTCCTGGTGTTGGACAATATGGAGCACCTGATCGAGGGCAGTGATCTGGCCTCCAGGCTCCTGCGCCATGCGCCAGAAATCACCCTTCTGGTCACCTCACGGGAACGGCTCAACCTGCACGAGGAGTGGGTCTACAGCCTCGACGGGCTGGCGCAGCCCACCGATCCGGCAACCGCCGGGTTGGAGGCGTTCGACGCGGTCGCCCTGTTCGTGCAAACCGCCCGTCGCGGGCAGCGCAGCTTTTCGCTGACAGAGCAGGAGGGACCGCCTGTGGCGCGCATCTGCCAACTGGTGGAGGGGCTGCCGCTAGCCCTGGAATTGGCGGCGTCCTGGGTCCCGTCGCGCACTTGCCAGGAGGTGGCCCGGCAGATCGAGCGCAACCTGGACGCACTGGCGACCCCGCTGCGCAACGTCCCCGAGCGGCACCGGAGCCTGCGGGCTGTCTTTGAACATTCCTGGAGCCTGCTCACCGGGCAGGAGCGCGCCGCGTTGCGCAGACTATCGGTCTTTCAGGATGGCTTTGAAGGGGCAGCCGCAGAGCAGGTGACAGGCGCGTCACCCGGCGTGTTGGCTGCCCTGCTCGCCAAGTCGCTGCTGCGCCGGGATGCCTCGGGACGATACGACATGCATCTCCTTGTGCAACAGTATGCCTCGGAAAAGCTGCAGGAGGCGGGCCAGGAGCAGCAAGATGTGGAAATGCGGCACGGCGAGTATTACGCCCAATTCCTCCAGGAGCGTGCCGTCTGGTTCCGGGATCGCAGGCAGGCCGACGCTCTGGCAGCCATCACCGCCGAGATCGAGAACGTGCGCCTGGCCTGGCGGCTGGCCGTAGCTAAGGCGCGGGTCAAAGTCGTAGCGCGTTCCCTGGACAGCCTGGGCACGTTTTATGCCATCCGCAGTTGGCACCAGGAAGGGGGCAAAGCCTTCGACGAGGCGGTGGATAGCCTGACCAGATCGCTGGCCCTGCCCGCCGTGGATGTCGGCGGGCCTTTTCCCTCAACTCGGAAGCGAGAGATCGTGCTGGGGGCCTGCCTGGCCTGGCAGGGGTACTTTGTCTACCAACTGGGGCACTTTGACACAGCCCAGAACCTCCTGACGCAAAGCCTGGATCTCCTCGATGCGCAGCACAGCCCGCAAGAGACCGCCTTCTCCCTGCTCACCCTGGCCCAGGTCCTATGTTTTGGACAGAACGAATATCGAGAAGCCGAGCGGATCTTTCAAGAAAGCCTGGCCCGCTACCAGGCACTGGATGACGCCTATGGCCGGGCGCAATCACTCGACGGTCTGGGCGACGTGGCGGCCAGGCAAGGCCGGCACGACGACGCACAACAGCACTACGAGCAAGGGCTCGCCCTCCGGCGTGAGATCGGGGATATGTGGGGGGGGGCTGCCTCGCTGGGTAGCCTCGGCGGGCTAGCGGGCAGGCAGGGCAGGTACAACGAGGCGCGCCGTTGGTTCGAAGAAAGCCTATCCCTCGGTCGCGAGTTGCAGAATCCGCGCGGCGTCGCCGCCTCGCTGCACAACCTGAGCACGGTGGCCTACCTTCAACAGGAGTATGCCGAGGCCAAACACCTGCGCCTGGAGACGCTGGCCATCTGCCGCGAGATTGGCTACCGCTGGGGCATCGCCAGCGCGCTCAAGAGCCTGGGTGATGTCGCCGGCCGCTTGGGCGAGTACGGCGAGGCCCGGCGATTCCTGCTGCAAAGCCTGACGCTCCTGGAAGAAACAGGCGACCGCCGCAGCCTGGCGTATGCACTCAACAGCCTGGGCACGGTAGAACAGGCGCTGGGGCAGCAACAAGAGGCCAAGAACTACTTTCGACAGGCCATGCAGGCAGCGATGGAGGTCGAGGAGCCGGCGTTGGCCCTGGATGTGCTCACAGGCATTGCCCAGCTCTGCGGCGCTGCGGGAGAAGTTGAGCGAGCGCTGGAATTGGTGGCTTTCATCCTTCAGCATCCTGCCAGCGAACAACAAACGCGCGTCCAGGTCGAGCCGCTGCGAGCCGGATTCGCCGCCCGACTATCCGCCGAAGCTGCGGCGACAGCCGAGGCTCGGGGCCGCTTGTTGGAGCTGGACGGAATTGCAGCCGGCATCTTGAAGGGCTCAAGTTATCGCTCGCGCACAACATGACGCCGCGCTGCCCGGTCAAGGCTGCCATCTGATCAGTTGGTTTCTCATCTGGGAAAATGGCGAGCGGGCCCCGCCTTACCCTTTAGCTTTGCTTCAGTGCGAGCGCAGTAATTGGAGGGCATCCCCTTCATTAGCCAATCGCTACCCTCCTCATTCACATAGCGTTTGACAAGCGCGCTGGCATCCAGGTAGTAACGGCTCACGCGCGCTCCTCCCGAGCCTCTAGGATGAGTTTGGAAAGGGGCCGGCCATAGTTCAGCTTTTCTGCCAGGTGGGCACGCGCTTCAGTTGAGACCGCCAGAGGTGGTGACCAGGGCAGTTCTTCGATCAATCCGGCCGCCTTCATCTCGTTTACGATACGGTCGTGCAAGCGGCTGCTACGATCAGCTTTGGGTTTGACGACCAGGGCATCGGCTCGCTGTTCGATCTTGACTTCCTGGATGTCGCCTCAATCTTCCAAGAGAGGATGTGGAATCAGCACCCCCTCGGAAGTAATTTTCACGTCAACGACTCTACCCATCTTGTGTTTTCCTTTCGCACCCAACGGTCATTCACATTTCTGTGTCTAGTACGCTCATGTCTAGCATGATGTAACGATCGCCAGTCCTGAACTTTACAAAAAAGACGACCTGGCGTATGAATAGAGCCAGCTCTGATAGGAGGTGATCTATGAAACACACACCAGGTCTGTGGACAATTATACTCACTTTGCTGCTGTCTGTCACATTGTTGCTCCTGGTCGGCCAATCGCGACCTATGCCGGTGTGGGACAAGCGCCTGATGCCACCCCGACGAGTACGTCAGGCGTTCAACCCCCGCAAGAACCGCCAGCGCTGGATGAGGCGCCTGGCCAAGCGGCAACGGCAGCGGCCTCAGTCGCCCCATCCCCCACGTCGTCGGCATCGCAAACAATTGGCGACCTCTCGGCCGTCGTCTGCCTCCGGCACTTCGGCGGCTGCCGCCTACTGGAAAAGTGTGAGGAAGAAAGCTGCTTCTCGGCCGCCGAAGGGTTTCAAGACCCAGAGAGCGACAGCTAGGCCTGAGGCAGGCACAGACCCTTTGGCCAAGTTGCGGCAGAAGCGGGGCATGGTAGACCTGGTGCCGGAGCGTGAGCTGTGGGCGATGCTGGTCCAAGTGCGCTGGCCCCACGGTCCCGAGTGTCCGCACTGTGGGGAAAGGGGCCCCCGCTATCTGAAGGTTCTGGACGAAGGGTATCGTGCAATACTGTCCGGATAGCCAGCACTCTGTCGTAACTCCACAATGAGCCAATG
>CAYLZO010000194.1:0-10597 GCA_964387775.1 uncultured Anaerolineaceae bacterium | reverse complement strand
GCTCGCTCAACGGCGGGCTGCCAGCCATGCTGACGGAGAATCGAGGGCTGCAAAACGGCCTGATGCTAGCCCAGTATACGGCCGCCGCCCTCGTGTCTGACAACAAGACGCTGGCCCACCCCGACAGCGTGGACTCGATCCCCACCAGCGCCAACCAGGAAGACCACGTCAGTATGAGCACCAACGCCGCCCGCCACGTCCGCGAGGTCGTCTGGAACACGGAGCGCGTCGTCGCCATCGAGATGCTCTGCGCCGCCCAAGCCCTCGACTTGCGCGTCGAGGGAGACCTGTCCCGCCTGGGACGCGGCACCCGGGCGGCTCACATGGCCCTGCGGGTTGGCGGGATCTCGCCTCTGACCCAAGACCGCGTCCTGGCCCCCGACATTGAAGGCACCGCCCGACTCATCCACGAACGCCAGATCGGCCGGGCGGTCGATGCCGCCCTGGCGAGAAAAGAGGAGGAACGACCATGAAACAACCGGCACGCTTTCCCCTGGCCCACCTGCCCACGTTCCTGGAGCCGATGGAGCGGCTCGCGGCGACGCTGGGCGGCCCGGAACTCTGGATCAAGCGCGACGACCAGACCGGCCTGGCCACCGGCGGCAACAAGACCCGCAAGCTGGAGCTCCTGCTGGCCGACGCCTTGGAGCGGGAGGCTGACGTGGTGCTGACCGTCGGCGCCGTGCAGTCGAACCACTGCCGGCAGACGGCCGCCGCTGCGGCCCGCGCCGGCCTCGACTGCCTGCTGGTCCTGCGCGGCGAGGCGCCTCCGTCCGAAGCCTGGACCGGCAACCTCCTGATCGACGATCTGCTGGGCGCGCGCATCCGCTGGACGGGCGACGACGAGCCCCTGGCAGCCCTGGACGCCGCCGCCGAGGCCGAGCGGTCCGAGGGGCGCGAGCCCTACGTCATCCCCTACGGCGGCTCCAACGCCGTGGGTGCCTCGGCCTACGCCCTCGCCTTCGACGAGCTGTGGACGCAGCAAGCCGAGCTGGACGTTCACTTTGACCGGATCGTCTTTGCCAGCAGCTCCGGCGGCACACAGGCAGGCCTGGTCGTCGGCGCCAAGGCGTGTGGTTACGAGGGCCAGGTGCTGGGCATCAGCGTGGACAAGACGGGCGGGCATCTGCGCGACACGGTGGAGGCGCTGCTGGTCCCCACGGCCGCCCACATCGACCTCGACCTGGACCTCGGCCCCGCCGACGTGTACGTCAACGATGAGTACCTGGGCAGCGGCTATGCCATCCTGACCGACGCCGAACGGGAGGCCGTCCGCTTGACGGCTCGGACCGAGGGCATCCTGCTCGATCCGGTCTACACTGGCAAGGCGATGGCCGGCCTGATGGGCCTGGTGCGCAGCGGCGAGATCGACGCCGGCGAGACGGTGCTCTTCTGGCACACGGGCGGCATCCCGGCCCTCTTTGCCTACGCCGAGGATCTGCTGGCCGACTAGTCTGTGTGTTGCATCTGTTTGCATTTGTGGTATAATGAACTTGTCTTTCGGAGGGAAAGACGAGATAGGGAATGAAGTGAGCGAGGATCAAAAACAATCCAGAGATTCGCACAGGCATCTACTAGATCTCGTCCACGCCACGTCGCTGACGGCTGATTTCCACGGGGCATTGTCGGCCTTTCTCGACCGGGCAGGCCATTTGATCCCCAGCGACGGCGTCTCGATCATGTGGCTCGATGGCGATCACGTCGAGGTCTTGGCCAGCCGGGGCAAAACGGCGCCCTTGCCTGGGCTGACCCTGCCATCCAGCCAGATGGGCGCTGCCCAGGCCGTCTTGGACAGCAGCCGGCCGGTGGTCGTCACCGACACAGCCGAGGATACACGTTGGCAGCGGGTGCCCGGCGAGGAGGAGGTCCGCGCCTGGCTAGGCGTGCCCCTGCTCTGGCAGGATAACCCCCTCGGCCTGGTCGAGTGGACGGCCAAACGCCCCACCGAGTGGTCGGCCCTGGACGTAGGCTTGGCCCTGGAGATCGTGCGCTTTGGGACGCCCGTCTTGTATCAAACCCAATTGCTGGAGGACACACGCCGCCGCCTCCTGGAGTTGGCCGAGCCCCAGGCTGGCGGCCCGCGACAGGCCGTGGATCTTGGGGCCGAGCTCCAGCCGGTCGTGCGCGAAGCCCTCGATTTCACCAATGCGCGGGATGCCTTTGTCTTTTTGCTGGACGAAGCGGGACACTGGCTGCGCTGCGTAGCTGCTTCGGGTGAGCGGCGCGACCTGCTCGTAAAGGTTACGTTGCGGGGCGACGGCACCCTGGGTGGCTGGAGCATCTCCCGGCCTCGCCCGCGCGACTGGCTGCCCGCTGGCCCTTCCGACCGCAAGAGGATGGCCGCCCAAGGGATTGAAGAAACGCTCATCCTGCCCCTGCGGGTGGGCAAGGAGCAAGTGGGAATGCTGGGCGTGGCCGATCCGCGCCGGGGCCGAGGCTTTGGCCAAGACGCCATCCGTCTGATGACCCATCTGGCCAGCCAGGCATCCCTCATCGTGGAACAGAGCTATCAAGAGCACCCCGGAACCGAGCGGTACGACTACGAGATGGTCGTCCAGGGCTCCCCGCTGGGCATCGGCGTGATGACGATCACGGGCACCATCCAAGTCAGCAATCCGGCAATGGCCACCTTGCTCACCCGCTCGGAGCGAAGCGTCAAGGGCCGGAACATCGCCGATTTTTTGGTCCCCCGGGATGCGCAGCGGCTCAAGCAGGCACTGGAAGAAGTGGCCATCACTGGCCAGCGGCGCCAGGTGGACGTGCGTGTGGCGTCTCTTTCGGAGGAACATCGCCACGTGCGGGTCTCCCTGGCCGTAGCCCAGATCTCTGAAGCCGCCGGCGGCAATCTCGTAGCCTTGCTGGAGGACATCACCCCACTCAAGATCTTGGAAGAGGAGAGGGTCAAACACCTGCGGGAACTCCGAGAGAAGCACGCCCAGCTCACAGAGCTGGATCAGCTCAAGAACCGCTTCGTGTCCAACGTCTCCCACGAGCTGCGGACACCCCTGGCGGTCATCAAGCTCTACGCGACCCTGGCCCGCAAGGGCCGGCCTGAAAAGCAAGCATACTACCTCCAGACCATCGAGCAGGAGACCCACCGCCTGGAGACGATGGTGGAGAATATCCTGGATCTGACCCGCATGGACCGCCAGGCCCTGCGCGTCAACCCCGAGCTGCTGGCAGCCGAGGAGATCATTGGCCAGGTGATGGAGGTCTACGAAGAGGCCGCCAAGAAGCAGGGGGTCGAGTTGAGAAACCAGGTGCGGGGCGGGCTGCCGCCGATGTGGGCCGACAAAAACCACCTCATCCAGATGTTGACGAATCTTTTGGACAACGCCCTCAAGTATACGGCCCGAGGCGGCCGCGTGTGGGTCGCGGCCCGAGAAATGAGCTCCAATTCGCGGCGCATGCTCGAGATCGCCGTCGGTGACACCGGCGTCGGCATCCCCGAGGACGAGCAAGAGAAAATCTTTGACCGATTCTATCGGGGCAGCAACAATACGCCCGGCTCGACCGGCACCGGGCTGGGGCTGGCCATTGTCCAGGAATTGATGATGCAGCACGGAGGCAAAGTCACGCTCAAGAGCAAGGTCGGCGAGGGGAGCGTCTTTGCCCTCCAGTTTCCGCTTTCGGAGGAAGAAGCTCGATTGAGCAGCCCAGAGTAGGGGGAATGCTATGTTGAAAATATTAATCGTAGACGATCACGCCATCTTTCGCGAGGGGTTGCGGACCCTTCTGGACCTGGAGGAGGATTTTCAGGTCATCGGCGAGGCCAGCCGGGGGGACGAAGCCGTGGCCGTGGTGCGGGAAGAATCCCCGGACGTGGTCCTGCTGGACCTCCATCTGCCCGACGGAAGTGGCGCCGATTTCTGTGCCGACATCCTGGAAGCCAGTCCAGAATCAAAAGTCCTGATCCTCTCGGCGTACGACGAAGACGAGGAGGTGACGGCCGCCCTGGTCGCCGGCGCCTCGGGCTACGTCCTGAAGACGATGGGTGGCGGGCGGCTCGCGGAGAATATCCGGGCCGTGTATCGAGGCGAGGTGCTGTTGGCGCCCTCGGTGGCAGCCAAGGTCGTAGATCAGTTGAGCCGGCTCCAGAAAAAGACCACCCGGCGTGAAGAGGTGTTGGACGTGCTCACGCCCCGAGAGACGGAGGTATTTCACCTGGCCAGCACCGGGCTCAAGAATGCCGAGATTGCCGACAAGTTGTATCTGAGCGAAAAGACGATCAAGACACACCTGCGGAACATCTACAATAAGCTTGACCTGAGCAGCAAGGCGGAACTGCGACTCTTTGCCGTCAAGATGGGGCTTTCTGCAGACTCGGACACCTGAAGGGCATCATCCCCTGGTACTATGCCGTAAACCGCAGGCTCAGAAAATCTACCTCCCGACATCCTCCCTTGGGGGGATGTCATATTTTGCCCTCGTATGCTATCATGGGCATGCACGGCCATGGCGTGGGCCTGGCCGCAGATGCGCAGGCGGGTCCGCTGAGCGAAAGACGAAGGGAATGAGCGAGCGCAGGCATAGGATTTTGGTCATTGGGAAAAGCACACCGCTGCTGGAGGGTGTTTCCGACCTTCTGCAACTGGCCGGTTACCAGGTGGCCACCACGTCCAGTTGGTCCGAGACAGAATACGCCAAAGAGATCCCCCCGCCCAACCTGACCATCGTGGACCTCTCCAGCGCGCCCAGCGACGTCTATCGCCTCTCGGAGCAGATCCGCGAGACGCCCCGCTGGGCCGAGGTGCCCATCCTGTTCATTAGCTTTTCAGGCGACGAGCGCATCTGGGACTTGCAGCGCCACAGCCGCAAGAAGAACGACCACGGCCGTGTCGATTTCTACACGCACACGCTGCTCAGCATGGATGGCCTGCTGGACAAGGTTCAGGCTTGCCTGTCTTGAACCGAAAAGGTGCAGGACTTGCGCCGAGCCCCGCCACCTCACGGCGGGGCTTTTCCTATTCCGAAGAGAACTCGCCGATCCCCGGGAGCCTTCGCTCCAACTGCCGGAGCAGCTCCGGATCGGCGCCGGTGCCACCGACGGCGTGAGGGGCCAGGGCCAAACCCCCGATGGCGAGCCCTCCCAGCGCTACGAGTCCGAAGGCTAGCCCGCCGAACGCGATTCCGCCGAAAGCCAGACCCCCAATAGCCCCAGTAGCCGGGCACAACTCGCCCAACGGGTCGTGGCCCGTCATCCAACTTCTCGCCGCAGTAGCGACATTTGAGGGTTTGTTCTCAGAAAACGACCACGGCCCGGCGTACCCACGAACTCGCCGTCGCGGACAATGACCTCACCCCGCGACAGGACCGCCACCGGGTAGCCGTGCACCTCGCAGCCCTCGTAGGGCGTGTAATCGACGTGCTGGTGCAGCGTCTCGTGGGAGAGGGTCACCCGGCGCTCGGGGTCAAAGAGCACCACGTCGGCGTCGGCGCCGACGGCCAGCGTGCCCTTGGGCGGGGCCAGGCCAAAGCGGCGGGCCGGGGCGGCACAGCAGACCTCCACCCAGCGCTCGAGGGTGAGCCGGCCGGCCCGAACGCCGTGGGTGTAGAGCAGGGTCAGCCGGGTCTCGATGCCGGGCGCGCCGCCGGGGATGCGCGAGAAATCGTCGCGGCCCCGCGTCTTTTGCGTCTCGTAGAAAAAGGGGCAGTGGTCGGTGGCGACGGTGTCCACCTCGCTGGCGGCCAGCCCGGCCCACAGCGCCACCCGGTCGGCGGCGGTGCGCGGCGGCGGCGCCATGACGAACTTGGCCGCCTCGAAACCGGGCCGCCGATACTCGGCCTCGTCGAGGAGCAGGTATTGGGGACAGGTCTCGACCCAGACGGCTTGGCCGCGCGCCCGCGCCCGGCGCACCTCTTCCAGCCCCAGGGCACAGGACAGGTGGGCCAGCATCAGCGGCGCGTCGACGACGCGGGCCAGGGCCAGCAGGCGGTGGACGGCCTCGGCCTCCATCCAGTCGGGGCGGGTCAGCGGGTGGTTCTCGGGGCCGGTGCGGCCTTCGGCCAGGGCCCGGGCGGTGAGGTAGGCGATGGCACCGTGGTTCTCGGCGTGCACCAGGGCGCGCCCGCCGTGGGCCCGCAGCGCGGCCAGTGCCCGCAGCAGGCCGCCGTCGTCCAGGCGCAGGCCCTCGTAGGCCATGTAGAGCTTGAAGCTGGCCGCGCCGGCCTCGATGCAGGCCGGCACCTGCGCCAGGGTCTTGGCGTCGGCGCGGGCGAGGGTCATGTGCAGGCCATAGTCCACTACGACTTTGCCGTCGGCTTTGGCGCGGCGGGCGGCCAGCGCGTCAAGCAGCGGCTGGCCCGGCCCCGGCTCGACGAAATCGACGATGGTCGTCGTCCCGCCACAGGCCGCGGCCACGGTGCCGGTGTAGAAATCGTCACTGGAGGCGAACTCGCCGACGGGCATCTGGAGGTGGACGTGCTCGTCCACGGCGCCGGGCAGGACGAGCAGGCCGCTGGCCTCGATCGTCTCCAGGCCGCTCAGCCGCCGGCCGATGGCCGCGATGCGCCCCTCGCGGATGCCCAGATCCGCCTCTGCGCTGCCCTCAGCGGTGACTAACGTTCCGTTGGCGATGACTAGGTCAAACATAGGCTTGCTCCTTGTCAGGACTATCGATGGAATTTGGATGGCATCGGAAGGGGGTTCTCTTCTCCCCTAATAATGCGTCGTCATGTCGATCAGCCCTTTCTCGCGTGCTTTGTGCTCGGACCAGCGGAAAAAGTAGATCGATACGAGGCCCGTAATCAGCGTCACGCCCAGCAGGATGAGCAACAGTTGTCCATCGCCGAGGCCGGCCAGGCTGGGACTGATGGCCCGGCTTGCCTCCGAGCCGAGGATTGCCCGGCGCAGCGACTCCAGCCAGTAGGTCAGCGGCAGGGCCTTGCCCAGCGGCTGGAGCCACTCGGGCAGTACGTCCAGGGGAAAGATGGCGCCGCAAAAGAGATAGAGCGCCCCGGCCACCGACTCGCCCACGCTCCAATAATGGCGGGCCATCTGGAGCGTGGCCGCGCCCAACAACAAGCCCAGCAGGGCCATGCTCGCCAGGCCCAGGATCATCGAGGCGGCCAGGTAGAGCCAGTTCACGTCCGCCGCCTGGATTGACAGATTGAGGGCCAACAGCCCGAACGTCATCGTAATCACCACCGACAGCGTACCGGTCAGAAAGCGGGCCATGCCCCGACCCAGCAGGTAGAAGTACATCCTGATGGGCGAGACGTAGATGTATTTGAGCGTCTGGTAGTGCTCCCGGTCGTCGATGACGGCCCAACTGACGCCCACCAGGATGCTCCCGACGTAGATGTAGGCCGTGTTGCCCAGGTACATGTAGGCGAAATAGGGGCTCGACGTGTCGGTCTGGGTGATGACCCAGTACATGATGACCAGGATCATGACGCTGGAGACCGGCTTGATGATGGAGTAGACGAAAAAGAGAAAGGGGTCGGTCCAGTTCGACTCGATCTGCCAGCCCAGCCAGGTGGCGACGCGGAAGCTGCGTGCCGCCTCTTTCATGGTCGGCATCCTTTCCGCGCAAACGCCTGCTCATCTTGCAAGATGGTCGGTATCCTCTGGGAGCCAGAGGCGGCAGCTTCCCTCATCTAGCGCCTCCTCTCCGTCAGCCGCCCCTGCTGCTTGGCCAGCCGCTCCATGTAATCGAGGGCGAATTTGCTGGCCCCGATAAAGACCACGGCCAGGATTGCCAAGACCCAGATCTCGACCTGAACGCTCAGAAAGCCAAAGGTCGGATTGGCGGGGAAGAGGAGCTGGCGCATGGCGTCCAGGCCCAGCGTCAGGGGGATGAGCGACGCGGCCGTCGCCACCCAGAACCCGAGGGCCTTGACGGGAAAGTAAAAGCCGGAAGCCAGATAGATCGGCTCCTGGAGCAGGTTGGAGATGTGCCACGCCTCCCGGCCCCAGAGCAGGAAAATCGACGCAAAGAGCATGCCCAGGCCGTAGAGGGCGGCCATGGTGATGACGAAAGTCAAGATCAACAGCGCCCAGTAGGCCAGCGAAAACTTGACGCCAAAGAGCAGCCAGCCGGCGGCAATGATGACCATGGCCCGCGTGGTCGTCATCGCCAGGCCGCCCACGGCCATGCCCAGCAGGATGGCCATCAGCGAGCCGGGCGAGGCGATGTAGATTGCCAGGTTGCCGGCGTCCTTGTCCCAGTAGAGCTGGGCGCTCATGGACCACAGCACGTTGAGCCAGTAAGCCGTCATCGCCCCGCCGACGACCACCAGGCCAATGTATTCCTCCGGCGCGCCGATGGCCCGGTAAAAGAAGACGTAAGCCGAGGTCGCCAGCAGGGGCAGAAAGGTCTCAAAAAAGAGCCAACTCTTTTCCCGGTTGGCGCCGATGACGCGCGGGTAGGCCCGGGCGACGATGGTGCGGAGAAACAATTCCAGGTTGCCGCTCAAACTCTGTCTCCTTTAGCGTATTGCGTGATGCGTGTTGCGTGTGGTCTGTCACGCCTCACACCTCACGCAATACGCAATTGTAGCACGTTGCCCCCGTCCCGACAAGAATCCTGTACCCAAAGTCTAACACAACTCTAACGTTCCTCCAACGTTCATCTAACATTTGCTTGCTAGATTATGATTGCGAGACGAAAAGAGAAACCACAAACCATTCAGATTCAGGAGGTGTTGACATGGCAAGCATCGTTCGTTGGGAACCCTTTCGGGACGTAGTATCACTTCGCGACGTAGTTGATCGCATGTTTGACGAGGGCTTTCGCCCGCCTGTGCCCTTCACACAGTGGGGGGAAGGCGACCTGGCCATCGATATGTACGAGACCGACGACAACGTCGTAGTCAAGACGGCCATCCCTGGCGTCAAGGCCGACGACATCGACGTGTCGGTCACCGGTGACACGCTGACCGTCCGCGCCGAGACCAAGGAAGAAGAAGAGGTCAAGCGCGAGAGCTATTTGCGGCGCGAGCGCCGCTTTGGCTCTTACTGCCGCACGGTCACCTTGCCGGGTGGGCTGGAGACGGACCAGGCCGAAGCCGACTATGACGACGGCGTCCTGACCCTGACCTTCCCCAAGGCCGAAGAGGTCAAGCCGAAGAGCATCAAGATTACGAGCAAGTAATCGTCTTTGAAAAGAACCGACTGGAGAAAAGGAGGCAATCATGGGACGACGAAGAAGCTGGGATCCGATCACGGATCTGGTCACAATGCAGCAGGCAATGGACCGCCTATTTGACGAGGCATGGGATCGCCGGGGAACCGGCTGGCGCCGCAGTGAGCGCGTCGCCGCCCTACCACTGGACGTCTATTCGACGGCCAACGAGTTGGTCGTTCAGGCGTCGGTGCCGGGGCTGGACCCGGACGCCGTCGAGATCACTATCGAGGGCGACACCCTAACCATCAAGGGCGAGGCGAAGCGGCCGCTGGACAACGTCGAGTATCACATTCAGGAGCGCCGGTACGGACCCTTTGCCCGGACGTTGACGCTCAACGTCCCGGTCCAGGCCGAGCAAGCCGAAGCCACGTTCGAAAAGGGCGTGCTGACGCTGACCATTCCCAAGGCCGAAGAAATCCGACCGAGGGTGATCCAGGTCAAGAGCAAGCAAGAAGAATAGCCTACACCCCAGCACTCACTTTGCGGGACTGAGGGAGAGTGTTCTCCCCTCAGTCCCTCTCTTTTGTTTCAGTACCGACGTTCCCTGCGACCTTTGTCCAGCAACAGATCATCACCGCCGACCACGTGGAACTGCCGCTGGACCGGCGGCCCTTGCGGGGACGAGGGCCAATACCCGGCCTGCGGTCCCTGGGGCAGCGCCTGCGGCGATCCGCCCTGGATGACGACCACCGGCGGCGCGCTGCCGTTCCTCTGCCAGTGTCGCTCCATTTCTTCCTGGCGCTGCCGGTCGCGGCGCGTGAGCGCCACCAGCAGCAAGACAGCCGTGGGAATGCCCGCCGCTACCCCACACACCACCCCGATGACGACGGCCATCGCCTCGGCGCTCATTTCCCTGCCGACGATGATGGCCAGCGTGACGGCAAAGACCAACGCAAAAACGCCCCCCATCTGCTTCATCGATCCCACTTTCTATTCGATACCTGACGGACAAATCTGCTTCGGACACGGATTCAACCTCAATCCCTGTGTCCATCCCACGAGGATCGCCCGTTCCGTTCATCCCATTGGCCGTATTCGTCCGCGTCAAGGATCTGCACCTGCCGGGGCGCCCGGCGGTGCACCGGCCCGCGGGGCGCAGTGACGCCAAAGGCCACGGCCACCGAGCGAAGCGCATCCACAAATCCTTGCTGATAGGCCTCGTTCACACCACTCGCTGCCTGCGAGGCCCGCATCGTCTCCTGGGTGGAGGCCAAGATGCGAGCCACATCTTCCCTAAACCATAGATCCAATCCCATACCGATCCCGTCTCTCTGGCTGTCGTGTATCACTCAGCCTTTACTTGATTCGTTGGAGTCGTGAGAGCAGTCGCCCGCCGAGGTTTGCTCCCCCGTTCGTCTTTCCATCGGTACCCGTTGCTGCCGATTCGACTGAGCTCATCGCAGGCAACAACAGCGGCCTGGCCCCCTCCCGCAGCTTGGCGACCAACTCTCGCACCTCCCCCTCGCTGA
>CAYLZO010000193.1:0-10672 GCA_964387775.1 uncultured Anaerolineaceae bacterium | reverse complement strand
GGCCTGGGCCCGGATGAGGTCGGCCTCGTCCTTCTGCTCCTGGGCCATGGTGGCTTGGGCCTGCTGCCGGGCCTCCTCGGCGCGGGCGATGTCGATCTCTTTGGCCCGCTCGGCCGAGTCGGCCAGGATGGTGACGTGATTCGGGCCGACCTCCATGAAGCCGCCGCCGATGGCGAGGTACTCCTCCGGCTCGCCCTGGCGGTGGATAATCAGCTCGCCGTAGGTCAGCGACGTCAACAGCGGCGCGTGATGGGGCAGAATGCCCAATTGCCCTTCGATGCCGGGCGCCACGACCATGTCCACGTCGTCTTGAAAGACGATGCGCTCGGCGGTTACGACCTCGCAGCGAATCTGAGCCATCTAGCTCCTCAACTCCTCCGCGCGCTCAACGGCCTCGTCGATGGTGCCCACCATGTAGAATGCCTGCTCCGGCAGGTCGTCGTACTGGCCGTCCAGGATCTCGCGGAAGCCACGCACCGTCTCCTGGATGGTCACGTAGCGGCCCGGCCGGCCGGTGAACTGCTCGGCCACGAACATCGGCTGGCTCAGGAAGCGCTGGATCTTGCGGGCGCGGGAAACCACCAGCTTGTCCTCTTCCGAGAGCTCGTCGATGCCCAGGATGGCGATGATGTCTTGCAGGTCCTTGTAGCGCTGGAGCACGCGCTGCACCTCGCGGGCCACGTCGTAATGCTCGTCGCCGACGATGCGGGGATCGAGGATGCGCGAGGTGGACGAAAGCGGGTCCACGGCCGGATAGAGGGCCTGCTCGGCGATGGAGCGCTCCAGGGCGATGGTCGCGTCCAGGTGGGCAAAGGTAGCCACCGGCGCCGGGTCGGTATAGTCGTCGGCGGGCACATAGACGGCCTGCATGGAGGTGATGGACCCCCGGCGCGTGCTGACGATGCGCTCCTGAAGCTGGCCCATCTCGGTGCCCAGGGTCGGCTGGTAGCCCACGGCGCTGGGCATCCGCCCCAGCAAGGCCGACACCTCGGAGCCGGACATCACGAAGCGAAAGATGTTGTCGATAAAGAGCAGCACATCGCGGCCCTCGTCGCGAAAGTACTCGGCCAGGGTCAGCCCGGTGAGGCCCACGCGCAGGCGCACGCCGGGCGGCTCGTTCATCTGGCCAAAGACCATGGCTACCTTGTCGATGACGCCCGACTCGCGCATTTCGTACCACAGGTCGTTGCCCTCGCGGGAGCGCTCGCCCACGCCGGAAAAGACGCTGAAGCCCTGGTGCACCTCGGCAAAGGTGCGGATCAGCTCCTGGATGATGACCGTCTTGCCCACGCCGGCGCCACCAAAGATGCCGGTCTTGCCGCCCCGGGTAAAGGGGGCGATGAGGTCGATGACCTTCAGGCCGGTCTCGAGGAATTCGGGCTTGGTCACCTGCTCCTCAAAGGAGGGGGCCAGGCGGTGGATGGGATAGTAATCCTCGGCCTCCACTGCCCCCAAGCCGTCAATGGGCTCGCCAAGGACGTTAAAGATGCGGCCCAACGTCCCGGGCCCCACCGGCACCTGGATCGGCGCGCCGGTGTCAAAGGCTTCCATGCCGCGCCGGATGCCCTGAGTGGCATCCATAGCCACACAGCGCACCCAGTCGTTGCCCAGGTGTTGTTGGACCTCTACCACCAGCGTGTCGCCGTTCTGGGGAATCTCGACGGCGTGGTAAATCTCGGGCAGGTGGCCGGCGGGGAACTCGACGTCCACCACAGGCCCCATGACCTGCACGACTCGCCCCTTGCTCCGTTCTGTCATCAATCCTCCTCATTCCGATCCAGACCTGAAACCGGGACGGCAGCGGCACTTCGCAGGTCCCGGTGAACCTGCACTCGGCCCCAAGTTCTGTTCATAACGAACAGGTTTATCGAGAACCCTGTTCTGGGGACCTGTCAGGTCTAGTGTAGCTCTCAATCCCACCCATCAACCCAACTGGTCGCTCGGTACCACCAGGCAGGTTACCGTATCCCGAACCCCGGCCGCCGGGCGGACTTCTTCCATGATGGCCGCCAGGAGCTCGTTGGTGCTCTCGGCTTCGATGGCGACGATGAGGTCGTACGGCCCGGTGATCATCTCCACCGAGCGGACCATCGGGCTCACGCGCAGGGCGCTATAGATGCCCTTGGTCAGGCCCGGCGCGGTCCTCAGCAAGACGTATGCTTTGGCTGACATTTTGCTATCTCACCTCCCCCGTGCCTGGGATAGGGCCTCGGCGCCCCCGGCGATGTCGAGCATCTCCTCGGTGATGGCTTCCTGGCGGGCGCGGTTGTAGGTCAGCGTCAAGTCTTCCAGCAGCTCTTCGGCGTTTTCCGTCGCGTTGCGCATGGCCACCATCCGGGCGCTGTGCTCGCTGGCCAGGGCCTCCAACACGGCCTGGTAAACTTGCAACTCGGTAAAGCGCGGCAGGACGGTGCCCAAGATCGTCCTGGGGTCCGGCTCGTAGATGTACTCGATCTCGGCGGGTGCCGTCCCCCCAGCGCGGTGCTCCGAAATCGGGGTCACCCCCAGGTCCAGCGGATGGATGGGCAGTAGTTGCCAGATGGCCGGCCGCTGGGTGAGGGTGTTGATAAAGTCGGTGTGGGCCAGGTAGACGACGTCGAATTGGCCGGAGACGAACCCCTCCCTCGCCGTGCGGGCAATGGGCGTCACGTCCAGCAAGGAGGGCTGGGGCGGCAGGTCCGCGTATTCGGCGACGATCTCGTACCCCATGCGCCACATCGCGTCGCGCCCCCGCTTGCCGACAGTGACGAACTGCACCGGGTAGGGCACCTCGGCGACAAAGCGAGAGGCGGCCTGGACCATGTTGTGATTGTAGCTGCCGCACAGGCCCTTGTCGGCCGTGATCAGGACCACGGCGACGGTCTGGATCTCGTCGCGGGTCTCCAAGAGCGGATGGACCGTCTCGTCCACACCCCGCTGCCCGGCCAGGTGGGTCAGGATCTCCCAGGCTTTCTCGCTATAAGGCCGGGTCGCCAAGACCTGCTCCTGGGCCCGGCGCATCTTGGACGCAGCCACCATCTGCATGGCCCGGGTCACCTGCGATATGTTTTTGACGCTCCGGATGCGGCGCCGGATCTCTCGTGTGCTCGGCAAGTGCTTACTCCGTGTTTAACTTAGGCGTCGCTCGGCTTGGGTTCGAGGACAAAGGTGCGCCGCCCACTGGGCTGGCTAATGTCTACCCCCACCGGCTTGCCCTGTTCGTCCTCGCCCGTCTTGCGCACGACCCGGACCGACCAGTAGACGACGGCCCGGCCCTGTTCTTCGGGCAGGTGGAATGGCGCCAAGAAGGCTCCCTGGGCCAGGTATTCGGTGTCCTTGACAAAGACGTAATCGCCATACCACTTTTGCGCCTCGGTCTGGGGCGGCCGCTCCAGGTCCAGGCGATAGTACTCGTCGGCGGCCAGCTCGCCCACCGACGTCCACTCCATCAGCACCGTGGACCGCCAGCCATAGGGCGCGCCGTCGGGCGGGTCCAGCAACACCGGGGCCTGATAGACCAGGGCCATGGGCGCGGGCGTCCGGGTCGCCGTCGGCGGGAAGGCCGTAGCGGTCGCCGTAGGCTCGGGTGCAGTAGCCGTGGGCGTCCTCGTGGGCAGCACGTCCGATTCGGGCGTCGGCGTCGGCCGCCGGTCGCGCGTTGGCGTGGCGACGACGATCCAGGGGGTCTGCGTGGGCCGGGCCTCGGCCACCTCTTCCGGGCCGGGTGTGGCGGTGACGACGATGATCCAGGGGGTCTGCGTGGGCGGGGGCTCGGTCGGAGCGGGTGTGGTGCCACAACCGGCCAACAAACCCCCCACCAGGACGATCCAGATGGCTGCCAGAGCGAGCGTTGCGCGACGGGAATTCATGATTAGTAAGCCACCGTCGCCTTGAAATCCTCGATGGCCTGGTCCAGCGCGTCCTGTGTCTCCTCGCTCATCTTTTCGCCGGTGGCAACGGTCGCCACCAGGTCGGGATGGGTGTCTCGCATATAGCGCAGATAGGCCGACTCGAACTCCTGCACTTTGCTCAGATCGACGTCGTCCAGGAAGCCGTTGGTCACGGCGTAGAGGATCATGACCTGATCGGCCAGGGACACGGGCGAGTACTGGGGTTGCTTGAGCACCTCCTGGACGCGCAGACCTCGATCCAACTGGCGGCGGGTGGCTTCGTCCAGGTCAGAGCCGAACTGGGCAAAGGCCGCCAACTCGCGGAAGGCGGCCATGTCCAGGCGCAACTTGCCGGCCACCTGGCGCATGGCCTCAGCCTGGGCCGCCCCACCGACGCGCGAGACCGAGATGCCGGCGTTGATCGCCGGCCGGATGCCGGCGTAAAAGAGGTCGCTCTCCAAAAAGATCTGCCCGTCGGTGATCGAGATGACGTTGGTCGGGATGTAGGCCGACACGTCGCCGGCCTGGGTCTCGATGATGGGCAGGGCCGTCAGCGAGCCCCCGCCATAGTCGGGGTGGAGCTTGGCCGCCCGCTCCAGCAGCCGGGAGTGGAGGTAAAAGACGTCGCCGGGATAGGCTTCGCGGCCCGGCGGGCGGCGGAGCAGCAGCGACACCTGGCGATAGGCCCAGGCGTGCTTGGTCAGGTCGTCGTAGACGATCAACGCCTCTTTGCCCTGCTCCATAAACTCCTCGCCCATGGCGCAGCCGGCATAGGGCGCGATGTATTGCAAAGTGGCCGGCTCCGAAGCCGAGGCAATGACGACGATGGTATGGTCCATCGCGCCGTACTCCTCCAGCGTGGCGACGACCTGGGCCACTTGAGCCCGCTTCTGGCCGATGGCCACGTAGATGCAGATGAGGTCCTTGCCCTTTTGGTTGATGATGGTATCGATGGTCAGCGCCGTCTTGCCCGTCTGCCGGTCGCCGATGATGAGCTCGCGCTGGCCCCGGCCGATGGGGATCATCGAGTCCACGGCCTTGATGCCGGTCTGCACCGGGGTATCCACGCTCTTGCGCGTCACCACGTTGGGCGCGATACGCTCGATGGGCCGGTATTTGTCCGTCGTGATGGGACCTTTGCCGTCCACCGGCTCGCCGAGGGCGTTGACCACTCGGCCGATGAGGTCCTCCCCCACCGGCACCGAGACGATGCGCCCGGTGCCTTGCACCAGGTCGTCCTCCTCGATGTCGGTGTATTCGCCCATGATGATGATGCCGACGTTGTCCGACTCCAGGTTGAAGGCCAGCCCCATGATGCTCTCGCTGCGATCCTCTTTGGGCGGGAACTCGACCAGCTCCATGGCCATCACACCGGCCAGGCCATCGGCGCGGGCGATGCCGTCGCCCACCTCGATCACCGAGCCGACGTCCACCGCCTGGAGCGGGGCTTCAAAGGACCGGATCTGCTGTTTGAGCAAGGCCGTGATGTCTTGTGCCTGTAAGGCCATTCATGCCTCCGTGTTGCGCATTGCGTGTTGCGTATTGCGTATTGCGTAGGGCACCATGGAATACGGAATACGCAATACGAAATCCGTTATGCAGCCAAGCGATCCCGCAGGGCCTCCAG
Source organism: uncultured Anaerolineaceae bacterium (assembly GCA_964387775.1). Classification (GTDB taxonomy): domain Bacteria; phylum Chloroflexota; class Anaerolineae; order JAAYZQ01; family JAAYZQ01; genus CAYLZO01. The sequence goes on along the minus strand of CAYLZO010000193.1, from coordinate 5,176 downwards.
CTTGCCGGCCACGCTGCCGTCGATGACCCGGTCGCCCACGCGCAGGCGGACGCCACCGATCAGGGCCGGGTCCACCTCGAACTGGAACTCCAGGTCGGGGCCAAAGCGTTGCCGCAGCTTGGCGCGCAGGGCTTCCTGCTCCGCCTCGGTGAGCGGCACCGCGCTGGTGACGTGGGCCAACTGGCGCTCCGGTTCGCGCCGCACCAGCCGTTCGAGCTGGGCCAGGATATCTTCGAGCTGGTCCAGTTGCCCCGCCTCCAGCAAGGTTCCCAGGAACTTGCGGACCCCCGAGCTCAACCCCTCCGGCGTCGCCGCCTGGAGCCGGTCGAGGCGGTGGCTCACGTCGAGGCTGGGATCGTGCACGGTCTCCCGCAACGAGGCGTCTCGCGCCAGCACCCGCCGCACCGCGTCCAACTGGCGGGTCCAGGCTTCGAGCGCCAGGTCATAGATCGCCTTGGCATACTCCTCAGGTCGGGCTTGGACGCTCACGATAGCTCCTCTGTTTCCTCCAGGAAATCGGCGATGAGCCGTCGCTGTTTCTGCTCGTCCATCGCCTCGCCGATGACCTTCTCGGAGATCAGGAGCGACAGGTCGGCCACCTCCCGGCGCAGTTGGGCCATGGCCTGTTCCCGCTCGCGGGCAATCTCGGACTTGGCCTTATCGATCTCGGCGCGGGCCTGCTCGCGGGCTTCTTCCAGGATCTCTTGCCGCTGCTTCTCGCTTCTCTGCGTAGCTTCGGCAATGATCTCCTGCCCTTCCCGGCGGGCCTCGGCCATCTTGGCCTCGAATGCCTGCTCCATCTCGGCCGCCTGCCGCGAGGCGGTCTCGGCGTCTTTGAGCCCCTGCTTGATCCGCGCCGAGCGCTCGTCGAGCAGGCGCAAGATCGGCTTGTAGGCCACGAAATAGAGAAGTACGGCCAGGATCGTAAAGTTGACGATCTGGGAGACGATATACCCCAGGTTGATGCCTAGTGCTTCCAACCGACAACCTCCTTCGATTTTGGATTTTGGATGTTAGACTTTGGATTTCGGACCACCTCGGCGCCCCTTCCAAAATCGGCAATCGAAAACCGAAAATCGCTAGCCGACGAACTTGATGATGAGGGCGACGACCAGGGCATAGATGCCGATGGCCTCGGTGAAGGCCAGGCTGAGAATCAGCGGGACAAAGATCTGGTCGGCGGCCTCCGGATTGCGCCCCAGCGCCTCCATGGCCTTGGAGCCAATCATGCCCAGGCCCAGAGCGGGGCCGATGGCGCCGACGGCAATTGCGAGGGCAGATGCCAAAAATTGGGCGGTTTCGGGACTCATTGTCTTAATCCTCCTTAGTGTTTTGGATCTTGGATAGTGCATTCAAATTAGGGCTGTCGTACGCAGCCTGGAACGAATGGATAACGAAAGACCACTAGTGACCTTCTTCGCCGTGGCTACTCACCCCGACGACAAAGAAGGCAACCGTCAGCATCATAAACACCAGCGCCTGGACAAAACCCACGAAAAGCTCGAGCCCAAAGAAAGGCAGGGACACGAGATAGGGGATCAAAAAGCCCATGACGCCCAGCAGCACTTCTCCGGCAAAGATGTTGCCAAAGAGACGGAAGGAGAACGAGATCACCTTGCCGATCTCACTGACCGTTTCCACCAGGCCGATAAAGATGTCGATGATGCCCATAAAGAACCGGCCGATGCGCCCCGCGCAACCCAGGCCCGACTTGGTAAAAGCTTGAACGACCCTTTTAACGGCGATGAACTTGCCAAAGTAGCCGATTCCGAGCGCCTGGAGGCCAAAGTACTGGGTCAGCAACACCGAGACGATGGCCAGGGCCAGGGTCACGTTCATGTCGGTAGCCGCCGAGCGGAACATGGGCGCCAGGGCATAGAGCTCCTCGCCTTCGCCATGCTCGCCGCCCGCCGCTTCCGCCTCCTCGGCTGGCGCCGGTTTCCAGATGCCGAGGGTGTGGTCCTCGTTCACCCACTCGACCGGGTTGCCGTGGTCGCTGTGATGGAGTACGCCCCATCCTCCATACAGGGGCGTAATCCCCAGCCAGTTGGAGACCACGACAAAGAGAAAGATGGTCATGACGATGGGAAAGAACTTTCGCGCCCACTTGGGTCCGGCGGCTCCCTCAACCAGGTTGTAAAAACCTTCGATCACCATCTCCAGGGCACTCTGCCAGCGGCCCGGCACCATCTCCATGTTCCGGGTGATGAGCCACGAACCCACGATGAGCAGGATCATGGTCAGCCACGAAGCCAGGAGGGTATTGGTGATGGTAAAGCCAAAGAGATCAAAGACCGGTTCGGCCGGTATGGAAATTTCGGGGAGGGCAACTCCGGGGATGGGCAACAGAGAGAGTACGATCAATACAACAACGACAATGGCCGTTGGCACGAGCACCTTTCGGGATAGAAGTTTTGACACTACGCTGGTTCCTCCTCGTCGTCTGCTCCTGCTCCTTCGTCCGTGTCAGCGCCCGCAATCTGAGAAAAGGTCCTCATCGTCATACGCGCGACGCCGACTGTGGCTGCCAGTATGCCCAGCACCGTCCCAATCAGGATAAAAAGGGGCTCGGTGCCCAGTTTTCTGTCGAGCCAGATCCCTGCCAGAAGGGGAATCAGAAGGGAAAAGACCATGGTCCAGCCCAGGTTGAAGGCCAGGCTCAGGGCTTCTCTCTTGTCCATCTCGACCGACTCCTCAGGCAGCAGGTCTTGCTCGGCAGATTATAACAAAGGACCTGCCATTGCGCAAATACGAATGTGCATAAATCCTGAAAAAGCCCTCGCCTGAATCGACATCCGCCGCCAACGCTTGCCTCACGCCCGGGTCTGCTAGGGGATGAGCCCCGCCACCGTTTCGCCGTCGAGTTTTTTGACCAGGGCCACGACCAGCGACAGCGCCCGGTCATAGTCCTCGCGGCTGAGGATGGCGTTGTGGCTGTGGATGTGGCGCGTCGGCACGCCGATGACGACCGTCGGCACCCCCTCGTTGTGCAGGTGGATCTGCGCCCCGTCGGTGGCGCCCCCCGGCATGAAGGAGAACTGCAAAGGAATGTCCAGCCCTTCCGCCGTGGCAATGACCAGGTCCCGCAGTTTCAGATTGGGGATCATCCGCGCGTCGTAGACCAGCAGCGTCGGCCCGCCCCCGAGCTTGACCGAGCTCTCTTCCGGCTTGATGCCCGGCACGTCGCCGGCGATGTCCACTTCGAGGATAATGCCCACGTCGGGGTTGATGGCAAAGGCCGAGGTCTTGGCCCCCCGGGTCCCGACCTCCTCCTGCACCGTGCCTACGGCGTAGGCCGTGTTGGGATGGCCCTCCTCGGCCAAGCGGTGGACGGCATCGAGGGCCAACGCGCAGCCCACCCGGTTGTCAAAAGCTTTCGACAGATAGACCTTGTCGTTGGCCATGACCGTGAACTCGCTCACGGGGATGATGGGATCGCCGGGCCGGATGCCCATCTCGCGGGCTCCCTCTTCCGACGTAGCGCCGACGTCGATGTACATGTCCTTCTTTTCGACCATCTTTTTCCGTTCTTCGGCGTCGAGCAGGTGGGGCGGCTTGGCGCCCAGCACACCGACCACGTCTCCTTGGGCCGTCTTGATGACCACCCGATGGCCCAGCAACACCTGGTCCCACCAACCGCCGAGCTGCTGGAATTTGACAAAGCCCTTGTCGTTGATCAGCGTGACCATGAAGCCAATCTCGTCCATGTGGCCGGCCAGCACGACCCGGGGGCGCTCGCTGGCCCCCACGTGCTTGCCGATAAAGCTACCCAGCTTGTCCTGCTCGACGACGGCGCCCTCGACGTGCGTTTCCAGGTAGCGGCGCATGATGTCCCGCACGTCACGCTCGTAGCCGGGGACGCCGCTGGCCTCGGTGATCTCTTTTAAAAGCTTTTCGGTCTGATCCATTGCTGCCTCACTTTTCGCCAGATTCATGGCTCTGGTCGAGCCCATAGTCTCCGTACTCGGGGGGCTCCTCTTTCGTCAGGTACTTGGCGATCACGCCCAGCTTGAGCAGGACCACCGCCCCGACCCCCAAGGCCACCAGAAGCACGACGAGGGGAACGCAAATCGCCAGAGGAAGGCCTACCAGCTCCATCTAGCCCCCACCCAGCAGGCTGCCCACGTCGATGTTCATCCCGCCACTGGAGCCCTTGCCGCCCACCTGGGGCATGAACTGGGCGATCTTTTGGGCCAGCTTGGACATGGGCATCGTCTGCAGCCAGACCTTGCCCGGCCCGCGAACGCTGGCCAGAAAGAGACCCTCGCCGCCCAGCAGGATGTTGCGAAAGCCCTTGAGCATCGTCACGTCAAAGTCCACCGAGGCCTCCATAGCCGCCAGGTGCCCGGTGTCCACCTTGAGTTGCTGGCCCGGCTCCAAATCGTACTCGATCACCTCGCCGTCCACCTCGACAAAGGCCAGGCCCGGCCCGGTGATGCGCTGCATGATGAATCCCTCGCCGCCGAAAAAGCCGCTGCCCAGCTTTTTGCGGAAGTGCATGTCCATGTCCACGCTCTTTTCGGCGCACATGAACGCGTCCTTCTGGACGATGATGCTCTCCCCCGGCTGGAGATTGAAGGGGATGATCTTACCCGGAAACTCGGAGGCAAAGGCCACCGTGCCCCGGCCCTGGTTGACGAAAAAGTCGGTGATAAAGAGCGACTCGCCCGAGATGGCCCGCTTGACCATCCGGCCCAGGCCGCCGCCCGAGTGGGTCTTCATCTCCACGTTACCCGTCATCCACGACATGCCGCCCGACTCGGAGTAGATCACCTCGCCCGCCTCCAGCTCGACGGTCACCACCTGGAGGGTCGTGCCGTCGATGCGGTAGCTGATCCGCCCCTTGCCCCCGGCGAATTCCCGCTGCATGTGTTCGACATCGGTATCGAGAGGCTGAAGATCGGCGTCACTGCTCGGCGAACCCGTCGGCAGAGACGCACCACAATTCGTACAAAACTTGGCTCCGGCTTCGTTTTCGGCCCCACACTCTTGACATTTCATATTTGCTCCCTCCGTGGTTATTTTCTCAATCGCCGTGGTCATTATACCACCCCTCCCAGCAAAGATCAAAGGGCCAGGGGCAGAATGCTCCGTGCGCCCGCTAAACTGGGCAGGGCGGCTCGAACCCCACCTTGACCCTCCGTCAAAACCTGGTATAATATCGTTGCCTGCAAAA
>CAYLZO010000192.1:0-10674 GCA_964387775.1 uncultured Anaerolineaceae bacterium | reverse complement strand
GCGGCGCAACCGACGCGGCAGGCCCCGGTAGCACTCGTCTTCGACGAGGCGGCGGAACTCCGCAGGACCTCGCACGCGGACTGGCAGCGTTTCGACGAGGCGGTCACGGCGGTGGCGACCCTCTTTCCGGGGGGCCTGCCTTTCTTGCCGACCGAACCAGCCGCCACGCCGACGCCCGAAGCCGCCGCACCGGCGATGAAAGGGGCTGTCCCGCTGCCGGCTTCTTTGGCCAAGGGGGTTCCATAGTGTCTTCCCGTGGGGAGGGCTGGGAGTCAGCGATGGGCGGCCGGCCGTGGCTGCCCTCAAGAATCTGAAAGGCGGTGTTTCGAGATGGCAAAACTGATCATCCAGACTGGCTCACAGCGGGGAAGTGAATTCTCGGCTGATCAGCCCGTGGTCCGGCTGGGCCGGGGCTCGGGCAACGAGGTGGTCCTACAAGATTCCCAGGCCTCGCGCCAGCACGCCGAGATCACCGAGCGCGGCGGGCAGTATTTCATCCGCGACCTGGACAGCACCAACGGTACCTTTGTCAACGGCGAGCGCGTCATCGGCAGCCAGCCCCTGCAGCCGGGGGACCGGGTGCGCGTCGGCGATACGACCCTGGACTTTGAGGGGGGATTCGCCGCGGGCGCACCGGGCGCCGCCACCGACTGGGACGCTGGCCCCTGGCAGGACGAAGGCGTAGCCGGGCCGGCCGGGGGACCGTCGCGGGGGCTGATCTACGCCCTGGTCGGCGTCGTCGCCGTGCTGGTCATCGGCCTGGGCGTGGTCGCCTTTCTGCTGATGCGTGATTCTGACGGGGACGCGACCCCAGCGGCCGGCGAGGTCATGGCCACGGCCACGGCCACGGCACCGGCCATCGTCGTCGCCGACACGGCTACGGCCACTCCCGAAGCCCCCTCGCCCTCGGCCGGCGAGCCGACGGACACGCCCCTCGTCGATGATCTGCCGACGGTCACGATCCAGCCGGTGGACACGGTGGAGGTGCAAGCCACGGCGCCCCAGGTCGCGGCACCGACAGCCCAGCCCCCGCAACTGCCGACCAACGTGCCCCAGGGGCCGGAGGCGCTGGAGCAGTTGCCGGCCATCGTCAGCCAGGCATTTCCCGGCGTGCCCCAGGACCAACTGCCCCAGGCCATGGCCCAGCAGATGCAGACCATGTCCCCTGAAGAGTTGCAGGCCATGATCGCCGCCCTCTTTCCCGGCGTGGACCCGGCCCAGTTGCCGGCCGTCGTCGCGGCCTCGTTTCCGGGCATGTCCGAAGCCGAGGTCGAGGGGCTGTTGGCCCTCGCCTTTCCCGGCCAGTCCTTCGAGATCCCCGAGATGGGGCCGGTGGGCGGGCGGCTGGCGATGGGCATCTGGCGCAGTAACAGCGAAAACGACTATGGCCTCTACCTGGCCAACGCCATGGGCGGGCAGCCGGCGCTGGTGGCCGACCTGGGCAGCGCCCCTAGCTTTGCGCCCGATGGCCAGTGGCTGGTCTATCACAGCGGCGACCCCGATCACCTGGGCCTGCGGCTCATCCAAATCGACGGCAGCGGCGACACGACCTTGACCACCATCCATTCCGACTATAACCCGTTCTTTGCCGCCGATGGGCAGCGCATCCTCTTTTTCAACTATGACAACCAGACCCTGCACACCATCAACCGCGACGGCAGCGGCCGGCAGGACGTCGGCAAGGGCGAGTATCCGGCCTGGTCGCCGGACGGGGCCCAGATCATCTACCGGGGCTGCGTTGGCGGGGGCAAGTGCGGCCTGATCGTGGCCAACGCCGACGGCTCGAACCCGCGCCAGGTGACGACTCATGCCAACGACGCGGCCCCCCGCTGGTCGCCGAACGGCGGGCAGGTCGTCTTTCACTCGGACCGCGACGGGAACTGGGAGATTTACGTCATCAACGCCGATGGGTCGTGGCTGCGGCGCATCACCAACAACCCGACCACCGACCTGAACCCGGTCTGGTCGCCCGATGGCCTGCGCATCGCCTTCCGCTCGGACCGGGGGGGGCAGTGGGGCGTGTGGGCCACCTCGGGCGTCGGCGGCCCGGCCTCCAAGCTCTTTGACGCGGGCTTTGCCGGGGACCATTGGAAGTGGGGCCAGATGGATTGGGGCCAATAGACATCGTGGATAGCCAAAGGTACCTGGCAACTGGTCTGATGCCAAATTGACATGAAAGCCAAACTGATCCTCCAGGAAGGCCCGGGGGCGGGCCGTTCGTATCCGCTCGATCCGTCGAAGCAGATCCGGCTCTCCGTGGGCCGCTCCGCCAATTGCAACATCGTCTTGCAGGACCATCGAGCGTCGCGCTATCACGCTGACCTGCGTTGGGACGATCGCCACTGGGTCGTGGTCGATCAAGGGAGCACCAACGGGACTTACGTCAATGGCCTGCGCGTTCGCCAGCCCTACGATCTCCGCGTGGGCGACCGGGTGACCATCGGCGAGACGACGCTGGTGGTCCGCGAGTGGGGCACCCACCCCCCGGCTCCCATCCCCGACGCCTTTCGCGAACGGGGCGAACGGCGATCTCGGCCCCATGGGCGCTCGAGCACGGGGCGCACGGCTTTCTTCTGGGTGGCCCAGGCTCTGGTGATGCTGGCCGTCGTTCTCCTGGCCAGCGGCGCCTTTCTCCCCTGGCTCAAGGTCAGTGGTTCCCTCTCGCAAGAGATGGAGCCTGTCGTCCAGAGCATCACCGAGATCGTCTCGTCCATCATGGGCGAGGACTTTTTCTTTGTCAGCCAGGAGGTGAGCGGCCTGGAGGGCTATGGCAAGCTGACCCTGGGCCTGGCCGTGATCGCGGCCATTGCCCTCGTCGTGGACCTTTTTCTCTCCCGCGAGTCGCCTATACCCGGCATCGTCTACCTGCTGGCCGGCCTGTTGGCGGCGGGGGCGATGGCGGCCGACCTCAAGAACCTGTACGACATCTATCGCCAGGTCGAGTCGGTCAGCCTGCTCTTTGGCATCAAGCTCTCGCAGGTGATCGACGTCTTTGACCAGTTCATCGAGATGGAGGTCACGCCGCTGCCCGGCCTCTATCTCACCGGTGCCGGGTTGCTTTTTCTGATCCTGGGCGGCGTGGGGCGGTTGTTGGTATCCCTCCTAGAGCGGCGGAAAAGGGCATGAATTCGCTCTCCATCGACGCTGTCCACGTAGCGGAACGGATCCGAGCCTTTATCTACGACCAGGCAGCCAGGCTGCGCCGCGACGGCGCCATCCTGGGTGTGAGCGGTGGCATCGATTCGGCGGTCGTAGCCGCCCTGGCCGCCCAGGCATTGGGACCCAAGAACGTGTTGGCCCTGCTTTTGCCCGAGCGGGACTCTAGTCCCAGCAGCGAGAGGGACGCCCTGCAACTTATCGAGCCGATGGGCATCCCCTGGAAAAAGATCGATTTGACGCCGATGCTCTCTGCTCTGGGCATCTATAAGAACATCCCGCTGCAATTTTTGCGCGTGCGCAAGATCCAGGAGGCGGTCATCCGCCAGCAGCACGCCGAGCAGATGCAGGCCGCAGGCGAACCGCCCTTCGCCGCCGGCCTCTTGGGCACCCGGGGGCTCCCCCGCCAGCGCGTCCTGGATGCCGGCCAGGCCTACACGCGAGCCAAGCACCGGATGCGGCTGGTGACGCTCTATTTCCACGCCGAGTTGGAGAACCGGTTGGTGCTGGGCACCACCAACCGCAGTGAAGCCCTGAGTGGCTTTGTGGTCAAGTGGGGCGACAACGTGGCCGACGCTGAGCCCATTCTACCCCTGTACAAGACGCAGGTGCGCCAGTTGGCCGCCTATCTCGACGTGCCCCGGTCGATCATGGACAAGGCGCCCAGCCCCGATCTTGTGCCCGGTATCGACGACGAGTTTGCCTTGAACATCCGCTACGAGCTGCTGGATCAGATCCTGTGGAGCTTGGAACAGGGACAGACGGCTGGGGAGATCGCCCCGGCCCTGGGGATTAAGGTAGATCAGGTCGAGTACGTGGTCACGCTGATGCAAAGATCGGCGCACATGCGCACCTTGCCACCGATGCCGGACCTGTAGACATTCAAAACGATTGGAGATTATTGGAATTGTATGAGTAATCAATCGCTTCTTGGCATTCTCCACATGGTTGTTGCGAAGGGGGGGCAGGACGAACTGCCCCTCTACCAGCCGGCCCTGACCCTGGGCCGGGGCAAGGACAACGACGTGATCCTGGACGATCCCCAGGTGTCGAGCAGCCACGCCCGCCTGACGTGGGGGCGCGAGGGCTGGCTCGTCGAGGACCTGGGCAGCACCAACGGCACGTTGCTCAACGGCCGGCCCTTGCCGCCGCACCGATCCGCGCCCCTGAAGCCCGGCGACGTGGCGCAATTGGGCCACTTTGCCCTGCAGATCCGTGCCCCCCGCGCCGACGAGAGCCCGCCCCCGCGCCCCGGCGACCGGGTGCGCATCTCGGCCAAGGCCCAGCCGGGCCTGGCGGCCTACGTGGGGGGGCAGGTGCTCAAGTTTCCCCTGGACAAACAGGTCGTCACCCTGGGCCGCCGGTCGAGCAACGACGTGTCGATCCCGGACGGCCAGGTGTCGGGCGAGCACGCCCGGCTCGAACGCCAGGGCCATACTTATCGCATCGTCGACCTGGGCAGCACCAACGGCCTGACGTTCAATGGCCAGCGGGTGAGCCAGCACGTCTTTGCCGACGGCGACGTGATCTATGTCGGCAAGCGCCTCGCCCTCCAGTACCGGGCCCACGTCGGGTTCCTGCCCGCGGCCCCCGAGGCCGCCGCCGCGGCGACCGGCCCCCGGACCCAGTACCTCGACATGCGCGCCCTGCCCAAGGAGGGGCGGCGCATCACCATCGGCCGCCACAGCAGCAACGTGCTGCTGCTGAAGCATCCCCGCGTGTCGCGCTACCACGCCGTCATCGAGCAGTTTGGCGCCCGCTTTCGCCTGCGCGACCTGAACAGCGACAACGGCACGTTCGTCAACGGCCAGCGCGTCGAAAAAGAGATGTGGATCCAGGAGGGGGACGAGATCCACATCGCCTCCTTCCGCATGGTCTTTCAGGAGGACGGCATCAGCCATTTCGACGAGGCGGGCAACATCCGGCTCGACGCGCTGCGCATCGAAAAGTGGTACACCAAAGAGGCCAACATCCTCAAGGGCGTGTCGATCTCGATCTATCCCAAAGAGTTCGTGGCCCTGGTGGGCGCCAGTGGCGCGGGCAAGTCGACGCTGATGAACGCCCTGACCGGTTTCAACCCGGCCAACGGCGCCAAGTCGCGGGTGCTGGTCAACGGCAAGAACCTCTACACCCACATGGACGAGTACCGCAGCGAGATGGGCTACGTGCCCCAGGAAGACATCATCCACCGCGAGCTGACGGTCTACAGGGCGCTGGATTATGCCGCCCAGTTGCGGATGCCGGCCGACACGTCCAAGAAGGAGCGACACCGGCGCATCCTGGAGGTCCTCGACGAGCTGGGGCTGGAGCGGCAGCGAAACAACCTCATGACCGCCCTCAGCGGCGGCCAGCGCAAGCGGGTGTCCATCGGCGTCGAGCTGCTGACCAAGCCCGGCCTCTTTTTCCTCGACGAGGCCACTTCGGGCCTGGACCCCGGCACCGAGACGGAGATGATGGAGCTGTTGCGCGACCTGGCCGACGGCGGCCGGACCGTCATCCTCGTCACCCACGCCACCAAAAACGTGATGATGTGCGACCAGGTGGTCTTTTTGGCCAAGGGCGGCTACCTGGCCTTTTACGGGCCGCCCAACGAGGCGCTGGAGTATTTCGAGCAGTACCGCACCCCGGAGGAGCGCCGCTACAAGGAAAAGGTCGAGTTCGACGACATCTACAGCCTCATCGAAAAGCGGGGCGCGCCGGAGGAGTGGGGCCAGCGCTTCAAACAGTCGGCCCAGTACCAGAGATACGTGGCCGGCCGCCTGCAAGAACTGCAAGAGCAGCGGCGCACGCCCACGCCCCGGCCGGTGGCCCGACCCAAGCACAAGCGGCAGGTCTCGGCCTTTCGCCAATTCCTGATCCTGTCGGCCCGCAACCTGCGCATCATCGCCCAGGACAAGGTGGGGCTGGCCCTGATGCTGGCCGTGGCGCCCATGATCGGGCTCATGGACTTTATCTGGAGCAAAGACCTGTTCGATCTGGCCGCCGGCGATGCGGCGCGGATTATCACCATGTTTTTCATGATGGGCCTCATCGGCATTCTAACCGGGGCCATCAGCTCGGTGCGCGAAATCGTCAAAGAGGCCGATATCTATCGTCGGGAGCGGACCGTCGTGCTCAAACTGACGCCCTACATCCTGTCCAAGGTGTGGGTCGGCGTCATCTTGGCCGCCTACCAGTCGGCCATCTTTGTCCTGGCCAAAAAAGTCTTTGTCGATCCCCAGTTTGCCGGGGACTATGGCTACATGGCCATGTATATCACCACTTTCCTCTGCACCCTGTCGGGCTACATGCTTGGCCTGCTGATTTCGGCGGCGGCGCCCAACCAAAACGTAGCCCTGATGCTGGTCGTCGTCGTGCTGGTGCCCCAGTTCCTGTTCGCCGGGGCGCTGCTGCCCCGCGACCTGATCCCCGGCGGCGACGTCATCAGCGCCACCATGTCCACCCGCTGGGCCTTTGAGGGATTGGTGCGCATCACGGGCATCGGCGACGATGTGATAGCCGACCCTTGCTGGCAACTGCCCAAGGAGCAACGCGACGACCTCAGCCAGGAGGACAAGGAGCGGCTGGGCTGCCAGTGCATGGGTAAACAGATGTTCACCGCCTGCTACTTCCCCGGCATCCGCAGCCCCGATTTCTACAGCGCCGAGACCCAGACCCAGTTGAACGCCGAGGAGCCGCTCAAGCCGCCGACGCCGACGCCCTACCCCACCTTCACGCCCTATCCCACCTTGACGCCCTATCCCACGCCCAAACCGCTGCCCACACCCGGCCTGCTCGACGACCAGGAAGCCTACGCCCGCAAGCGGGAGAAGCAGGGCCAGGAGTACCAGGCCAAACGGGAGCAACAGGGCCAGGAATACCAGGCCATCCGCGAGCAACAGGGGGAGGACTATCGCCAGATCACCGAGCAGCAATTCGAGACCTACCAGGACGAGATCGAACAGTATACCGACGACATCCAGGCCTGGCAAACCGATCGGGAAAAGTCCATGCGCGGCGCCGAGGGCATGATCGACGGCGTTCTGAAGCAGTACCGGCCCGCCTTGGAAGGTGACGTGGAAAAGAGCTGGCTGGCGCTGAGCATCATCAGCGCCGTCGTCCTGGCGCTGACCCTGGTCTTTCAAAAACGAAAAGACGTGATCTAGGTGACGGGTCCGAAACTGCTGCTGATTAACCCGGCCATGCGGGCGGAAGATTCGGCTGGCTTGCCTGCAGATGGGCCTCGGCTGTCCAACGCCGGGGGCGTGGCGACGATGGAGCCCCTGGCCCTGGGCTACGTGGCCGCGCTGACCCCGCCCCACTGGCAGGTGCGCATCGCCGACGAGGTGATGGACGAGATCCCGGCCGGCGCCTGTGCCTGCGGCCCCGGTGCAGGCGACGGCTGGGAGCGGCCCGACCTCGTCGCGCTGACGTCGCTGACCATCACCGCGCCGAGGGCCTACGAGATCGCCCGGCGCTACCGGGCGCGGGGCGTGCCCGTCGTCCTGGGCGGCGTCCACGCCACCCTGCTGCCCGACGAGGCCGCCGAGTACGTGGACGTCGTCTTTCAAGGCGAGGCCGAGGGCCGCTGGCCCGGCCTCATCCGCGATTTCGAGGCCGGGAGTCTCAAATCGCGTTACAACGGGGCGGCAGGCGCACTGCGCAACCTGCCGCTGCCGCGCCGGGACCTGTACCGGCAGCGCTACTTCCTGCAACTCGTCTCGGCGTCGCGGGGCTGCCGCTACCGCTGTGAGTTTTGCAGTCTGTGGAGACAGGCAGGCGGCCGCCACCGTGCCCGGCCCCCGGCCGAGGTCTGGGCCGAGCTGGAGGCGCTGCCTGGCCGGCGCCCCCTCTTTTTCACCGACGAGAACGTCTTTACCGACCGCGACTGGGCGCTGGCCCTCTTCCAGGGTCTGGCCGAGCGGGGCTTTCGCCGCCCCTACGCCATTCAGGCCTCGCTGGACATCGCCGGCGACGACCGGGTCCTGGACGCCCTACGGCGCAGCGGCTGCATGACGGTCCTCATCGGCTTCGAGTCCCTCAGCGAGGAGAGCCTGCGCCTGATGCGCAAGGGCGTCAACCTCAAGGTCGGCGTGGCACGTTACAAAACGGAAATCGACCGCCTGCACGACCACGGCCTGGCGGCCTCGGGCACCTTCATCTTTGGCTACGACGGCGACGGACCCGACGTCTTTGAGCGCACGGCCGAGTTCGTGTTGGAGGCCGGCATCGACGTCGCCCACTTTGGCTTGCTGACGCCCCTGCCCGGCACCGACCTCTTTGCCCGGCTGAGTCGCGAGGGCCGCCTGTTCTACACCAACTTTCCGGCCGACTATGCCCGGTACGACCTCCAGACGGCCGTCTTTCGCCCGAAAAAGATGACACCCGAGCAGTTGCAGGCGGGGACCGTCTGGGCCACCAAGGCCGTCGGCTCGCGGGGGGTGGCGGCCCGGCGGGCGTGGCGCACCTGGCGCGACACCCGTAATCCGCTCATGGCCGTCGTGGCCTACCGCTGGAACCGCTCGGGGCTCTATCAGCGGGTGGTTCAATGACCCGAACCGCGTCATTGCGAGCGCAGCGAAGCAATCCCCATCTGTGCCCAGGTGAGATTGCTTCCTCACAATGACGCACACATTTTTTGGAAAGGAACTCATACATCGTGACAAGTGACCATTCCGAACTGCGCTTCTTTACCCGGCGCGACGCCGACCCCGAGGCACTGGCCGGTGAGCATGTGGTTGTCTTGGGCTATGGCAACCTGGGCCGGGCTTTGGCCCTCAACCTGCGCGACGCGGGCGTGGCCCCGTTGACCGTGGGCAACGTCGCCGACGAGTACGCCGCGCTGGCCCGCGACGAGGGCTTTGCCGTGCTGCCCATCGCCGAGGCGACCGCCCAGGGCGACGTGATCCTGGTCCTGCTGCCCGACGAGGTCATCCCCGAGGTGTTCGAGGCCGACGTCGCGCCCAACCTTCAGCCCGGCGCGGCCATCGTCTTTGCCTCGGGCTACACCCTGGCCTACGGGCTGGTCGAGCCGCCGGACGGCATCGACGTGCTGCTGCTGGCGCCCCGCATGGGCGGCGAGCACATCCGCGAGCGCTTCTTGAACGACGCGGGCTACTATGCCTACGTCTCTGCCGAGCAGGACGCCAGCGGAGCAGCCTGGCGCCGCCTCTTGGGCCTGGCCCGGGCCGTGGGCGCCCTGCGGACCGGCGCCCTCGAACTCGACGCCCGCCGCGAAGCGGACCTGGACCTCCTGGTCGAGCAGACGCTGGGCGCCGCCATCGGCGTCGCCGTTCTGAGCACCTTCAACTTGGGCGTCGAGGCCGGCATCCCGCCCGAGGCGCTGGTCCTGGAGATGTACGCGTCGGGCGAGATGGAGACGGTCTTTCAGGCGTTCCGCGGGCAGGGATTCTATCGCAGTTCCGATTTTCACGGGCCGACGGCGCTCTACGGCGGCTTTGTGCGGACCATGCAGCTCATGATGTCCGACCTGCCCGGCAAATTCCGCGAGACGCTGGACGAGATCCAGAACGGCGAGTTTGCCCGGCAGTTCCAGGCCGAGCGGGAGGCCGGGTACCCGACCCTGGGCCAGGCCCAGGCGATGACGGCCGAGGAAAGCCCGGCCACCCAGGCCCTGGTCGAGGCCGAGCGCCGCGTGCGCGAGATGCTGGGCGCTGACGCGTAGGGCAAATTGCCAATTTGCCCTACCTTTCCGATTCTTTGAGAGGATACCACAGCAGGAGGGAAAGCCACTTCATGGACAATCAAGAGGACAAACACACCCGCGACACACAACCCATTCGCCGCCGCCCGATCCGTGAGGAGGTGGCCGACCCAGCCCCGGCCGCGGTGGAGGAATCGCCGGGTCAGGAACCCGCCGGGGTGGACGACTACCCAACCACAGCCGTGGAGCAGGACCGGATCCCGACGCCGGTGCCGCTTGAGGCCCCTCAGAACGATTTCGGCCCGAGCCGCCCCCGGGCGTCGTGGGCCATGCGCCTCGTGGTCGGGCTCTGTTTGCTCCTGAGCCTGGCTTCCCTGGCCCTCAACGCCATTCTCATCCAGAACCTGCTGAGCGTGCAGCAGACCTTTGTCGACGAAGTCGATCAGGCCATTGCCGCCCTCGACAACGTCTCCGGCGAGCTGTTCAGCTACGAATATCGCTTTCAGCAGACGATCCCGTTCGAGGGGGACATCCCGTTCCAGCAAGACCTGGTCATCCCTTTCCAGGGCACCGTGCCCATCAAGACCACCGTCCGGGTGCCCATCAATGCTGGCATCCTGGGGACCTTTGTCGTAGACGTGCCCATCGACACCGAGTTCCCCGTGGACATCAAAGTGCCGGTCCACGTGGACCAGACCTTTCACGTCGAAACCGAGGTCCCAGTGGACATGACCATTCCCATCAGCATTTCGGCTGACGATCCGGCCATCCAGCAACTGCTGGACGGCGTCCGCCAGTGGCTCGTCGATTTGCGGGAATCGTTCTAGCGGATAGAAGAAAGGAGGACAGTCATGGCTCTTTCGGGCATGAGTTCC
>CAYLZO010000191.1:0-10725 GCA_964387775.1 uncultured Anaerolineaceae bacterium | reverse complement strand
ACCGTGTCGGATTTGAAAGCCTGGGCCACGGACATGTAGCGCTGCGCCGTCCGCTCGCTCCACTCAAACTCGGCCTGGAGCCAGGCGCCGAACAGCCCGTGCCCCAGCCGCGCCTTGACCTCGACGAGCTTCTGTCCAATCTCGACCAGGTCTTGGGCCGTGCGCTGCATCAGGGTCCTGATCTCGCTGGTGCGCTGCTGGACGACGATGCGGGCCTCGATGTCCAGGCTGGCGTACAGATCGTTCATCGCTCACACTCCCTGTCAGACGAGAGATCGATCACTCGCCCCGTCTGGTGATCGCCCGGCGCCAATGCCCGCCTCTGCATCATCGCCACCGCGTGCCACAACTCGCGCTCGTGCCCTCCCTGGCGTAGTTGCAGCCGGTCCAGGTTTCCGTCGATCTGTGCCTCTTGCCACACGGCAGGGATTGTGATAGAAATCCTGATGATAGGAGTAGAGATGAACTATCAAGTCCCAGTGATATACGAAGAAGGTGTTTTGCGCCTGCTGAAACCGCTCGATCTTCCTGAGCATACTCGGCTTACGGTCACGGTCTTGATGCCGAAAGCCGCTGAACAGGCTGTCCCTACCCTGCCTCGCACACTGTACCCAACGCGCTCCCAACCCCTTTCCATGCTTGAACCGTTGATAGGCTCCATGCCCGCCGGCGGTGATGCGCTGAAAGACTCGGAAGCTCTCTACGACGAGGACTGGTGATGGACATCGCCATAGACACCTCGGTGCTGGTCGGCTTGCTGGACCCACAAGATTTGTGGCACGCCCAGGCAGTAGCCCTGCACGCTGCTCTGAAATCCGCCGGCTTCACGGGCGTCTACTTTGACTGCGCCATCGCCGAGACCATCAGCACGGCCACTCGCCGCCTTGGCGAAAAAAAGCGCATCAACGAGATCGCCCCCTGCTCGACCGACTCCTCACCAACTTTCCCCTCGACTCGCTCACCTGGATCAACTTTGACATTCCGGCCCTCTACTCCGACATCCTCTCCCTGGTTCGCACCTCAAAAGGTGAGCTCAACTTCAACGATGCGCGCCATGGCCGTGCAGGGCCAGTACGCCTACATCGGCGCCGGCCCGCGCCTGCTCGTCCTGGACGTGAGCGACCCGGCGTCGCCCACCCTCTTCGGCCAGAGCGAGATCCTGTCTTACCTGGTGCGGGACGTGGCCGTGGTCGGCGGGTATGCCTACGTCGCCGACGGAAGCGGAGGTGGGCTGCAAATCATCCACGTGGCCGACCCGGCCCACCCCACCCAGATCGGCTCTTACGACACGCCGGGCACTGCCCGCCGCCTGGCTGTGGCCGGCGGGTACGCCTACGTCGCCGACGGGAGCGCGGGCGGCCTGCGCATCATCGACATCTCCGACCCGGCCAACCCGGTGTGGCTGGGCGACTATGACACGCCGATGAGCGCGGAGGACGTGGCCGCAGCCGGCGACCCTTCGGCAGGCTCAGGGCAAGCCTATCTCTACGTCGGCGGCGCTTTTACCGTGGCCGGTGGTTGGAATGAGAAGGGCGGCGTGACCGTGAACCACGTAGCCCGTTGGGATGCCTCCCGGCGCGTTTGGTCGGCCCTCGGCGGCGGGCTGAACGGCGCGGTCAACGCCCTGGCCCTGGACGGCAGCGGCAATCTGTATGCCGGCGGCGATTTCACCGAGGCCGGCGGGGTGAGCGCTGACCACATTGCCAGGTGGGACGGAACCACCTGGTCGGCCCTGGGCAGTGGGCTGGATGGTTCGGTGGAGACCCTGCTCGTGGACGGCAACGGCGACCTGTACGTCGGCGGCTCGTTCACCATGGCGGGCAGCTTCACGGTCAGCCGCATCGCCCGCTGGGATGGGACGAGCTGGTGGCCGCTGGGCCCGGGCCTGAACAGCACTGTCTATACCCTGGTCGCCGGCGCAGAGGGCACCCTGTACGCCGGCGGCAGCTTTACCACCGCCGGTGCGATCACGGTGAACCGCGTCGCTCACTGGGATGAGACCGACGGCTGGTCGGCGTTGGGGGATGGTGTGGGCAGCACAGCGTACGCCACGGTGTACGCGCTGGCCTTTGACGCCAGCGCGCAGCGCCTCTACGCCGCCGGCTCGTTCACCTCCGCCGGCGGCGCGGCGGCCAACTATGTCGCCCACTGGGACGGCGCCGCCTGGTCGCCGCTGGGCCTGGGGCTGGACGACTGGGGACGCGCCCTGGCCCTGGACGGCAGCGGCGGCCTGTACGTCGGCGGCGATTTTACCCAGGCCGGCGGCGCGACCGCGGACCGCATTGCTCATTGGGATGGCACAGACTGGTCGACGTTGGGCAGCGGCCTGAGCGGCGATACGCATGTCCTGGCCCTGGATGGGACGGGCCATCTGTATGCCGGGGGCAAGTTTGGCTATACAGCCGACTGGACCACCTTGCTCGGTTATATCGCACGGTGGGATGGCAGCCAGTGGTCGGCATTCGGCGCCGGGCTGGACGACGACGTATACGCCCTGGTTGAGGCCGGCGACGACGTGTATGCCGGCGGCCATTTCAGCCACGCGGGCAGCCCGAGCGTCGGCAACGTAGCCCGCTGGGACGGCGCGAGCTGGCACGCCCTGGGCAGCGGCACAGACGGCTACGTGCTGGCCCTGGCCTGGGACGGCCATACGCAGAGCGTGTATGTCGGCGGCGCATTCACCACGGCCGGCGGGGTGAGCGCAAACCATATAGCTCGCTGGGACGGGACGAGCTGGCATGCCTTGGGCAGCGGCGTCAGCAGCAGCATGGTCGAGGCATTGGCCTTTGACGCCAGCACGCAAAATCTCTACGTCGGCGGCCAATTCACCACGGCCGGTGGGGTGAGCGCAAACAATATCGCCCGCTGGGATGGCACGAGCTGGCATGCCCTGGGCAGCGGCGTCAATGGGCGCGTGCGCGCCCTGGCCCTGGATGGCAGCGGCAACCTCTATGCCGGCGGCGGTTTCAACGTGGCCGGCGGCGCAACCGCCAACTACGTCGCGCAATGGGATGGCGCCACCTGGTCGCCGCTGGGCGCGGGCGTCACGGCTGGCTACCCCATGGGAGTCGCAGCCCTGGCCGTGGACAGCAGCGATAACCTCTACGCTGGCGGCGACATGGACACGGCCGGCGGGCTGCCGGTCAACCACATCGCCCGGTGGGATGGGGCCAATTGGTCGGCGTTGGGCAGCGGCCTGGATGCGCCGGTGAATGCACTGGCCCTCGATGGCAACGACGTGCTGTACGTGGGCGGCAGGTTCACCACGGCCGGGGGAGCCCCGGCGAATTACGTGGTGCAGTGGGATGGGGCCGGCTGGTCGGCATTGGGTTCGGGGGTGGACGGCGTCGAGGACTATCTCACCTACCCCCGGGTCGGCGCTTTGGCCTTTGACAGCCACACGCAGAGCGTGTACGCCGGCGGCCATTTCGGCACAGCCGGCGGCCGGCCTTCGTGGTTCATCGCCCGCTGGAGCACCACGGCGCCGCCGGCCAGCCTGGCGGTCAACTATGCCACCGGCAGCCCCGGCAGCTTTTTCAAGCTGACCGGGACCGACTATCCGCCGGACGGCACGGCCACCGTCGTCGTCAACGGGCACACGCTGGGCGCCATCCAGGTAGATGCCGTCGGCAGTTTCGCCTTCCACCTGGATACGAGCCAGGCAAGCGCCGGGCATTACCTGGTCACCGCCACGGTCAATCCGAGCGCTGGCGCCCGTTTCGTCCTGGACGCAGCCGAGCCGCTCCGGCCCCAGGAGGGGGGCGGGGCAGTGCTCCAGGTGCCCGAGGGGATCGCCTTCGAGTACTTTGTATATCTGCCCCTGGTTCAGCGCTGATTGGCAGAGCACGGGTGGAGATCGCTGTTCAGGGAGCAACGAGGGATGGACAATGTAGATTTCGCAGGCATCCGCATCGTCATCGTCGATGACCAGACCCTGGTCCGCAAGGGGCTGGCCTCGCTGCTGGCCCTGGTCCCGGACCTGGAGGTGGTGGGCACCGCCGCCGACGGGCGCGCGGCGCTGGCCCTGGTCGCCGCGCAGTTGCCCGACGTGGTGTTGATGGATGTGCGCATGCCCGGCATGAACGGCATAGCCGCCACCCGCGAGATCCGCGCCGGCCACCCCAACATCCGCGTCATCGTGCTGACCACCTTTGACAACGACGAGTACGTCTTCGAGTCGCTGCGGGCCGGCGCCGCCGGCTACCTGCTCAAGACCGCCGACCCCGATCACCTGGCGGCCGCCATCCGCACCGTCCATGCTGGCGGCTCGGTGCTGGACCCGGCTGTGGCCCAAAAGGTGTTGCACCGCGCAGCCTATCCCGGCGCGGCGGAACCGGCGCTGGCCAAGCGCTTGACCTCTCGCGAGCGCGAGGTGCTGAACCTCGTCGCCCAGGGCGTGGCCAACGCCGAGATCGCCGCCCGGCTGTGTCTGGCCGAAGGCACGGTCCGCAACCACGTCAGCCACATTTTGGGCAAGCTGGGCGCGCGAGACCGGGCTCACGCCGCGCGCCTGGCCGTGGAATGGGGCCTGGTGCATGACTGAGACCAGACCCGGCTCCCCGACCCTGACCCGCTCTGCGCAAGAGATACGCATCGTCGGCCTGGTGTACGCCGCGGCACTGGCGGCATTGACGGTATTTTATGTCATTACACTCCAGCCGCCGCTGCCCCCCATCGCCTTGCTCGCCTATATCCTGCTCTCACTGGCGCTGGCTGCGCTCTATGCCGGGGTGATGCCCCGCTTCGACCAGATCGTAGCGCGCCGTGGGCCGCTTGCCCTGGTTCTCATGTTCGGCCTGGCCGCCGCCCAGGTCTTTGCCCTGGCCCTGCTCTTGCGGGGCCGGGCCGAGTTGTACTTTTACCTGCTCACTTTCGACGGCTATGCCGCTTTTGTCCACTATACCGGCCAGCGCCGTTGGGCAATCGCCTTCGTGTTGAGCCAGATAGCCCTGTCCGGGTTGAGCTCCGCCTTGATGCTGGGCTGGTCGGCGGCGGGGCGCACCTCGTTGAGCGATCTGCCCTGGTTTGCCCTGGCGGCCGCGCTCTCGGAGCTGATGATCCGCCAGTGGGAGCAGCGCGAGCGCGTGGAAGGGCTGCTGGCCGAGTTGGAGTTGGCCCACCGCCAACTGCAAGAGCACGCGGCGCAGGCCGAGAGCCTGGCCGTGGTTCAGGAGCGCGCCCGCCTGGCCCACGAGATCCACGACTCGGTGGGCCACACCCTGACGGCGCTCACCATCCAACTGGGACTGCTGGCCCGGCTGCCCCCGGCGACGCGGTGCAGTGGATCAACCGAGACACCACCCTCCACGCCGTGGACGGCGGCGAGGGAAGCGGCCAGTATCACCTGTACCTGCCACTGGTGCTGCGACAGTAGCAGGTCCGTTTCTACCACGCATGGCACGAAAGGAGAAAACCATGTTGCATCGAACCAAGACATCCTGGCGACTGCTGGGCCTGATGGGAGCCCTCGTCCTGGCGTTCTCGCTGTCCTCATGCTGCTCCGGGGATGTGATAAGAGATCTGTCGGTCACCGATGGCGCCTGGCAGGAAGGGCGACCGGCCACGTCCTATGCCAACGTGAAACCCAACATCTCGGGCGACCGGGAAGGGTTGCCGGGGTCAGTGGTCTTTACCAATGTCGGCCTGGCCGGCCAGAGCGAGCTGCCAGACAGCGTGAACTATGCCTGGCGACTGCCCCCCGGCGTGGCGGATGTCCATTTCTCTGGCTGGCAGCCAGACGAGCAAAGGGGCAGTACCTATCTCTTTCGCAATGTGCCCGGCAACACGACCATCTCGGCCTCGTACACACTCCCCCATACCGGCGACAGCGGTTCCTGGTTCCAGTTTGTTGAGGCGACATACGGCGACGTGTACCAGGTTTCCACGTGGGAGATGCAGAACCTTTTGCACCCCCTCGCCCAACAGAGGAGAGCCTTGTCCCCGGCGGGGGCGCTCGCGCCGGCTGCGCCACAAGATGACTATTGGTACTGGCACACGGTGCGGGGCTTTACGTCCGAAGGCGTCACCATGACCCAGGACCTGGCCCCGGACGTCCTCACCACCTTGCAAGGGGAAGGCATGTTCTACGCCATGAAGGTCCCGGCGCCGCCGAGTCCTCCCACCCAATCCCTGGTCTTGCCGGTGGTGTTCCAGGGGGCCATCACGCCTACCTTGCAATTGACCGAGTTTGCACCGGGCCAACCGACAGTCATCACCGCCCCGGTGGAGTATCGCCTGGACCGGATCCCGGACCTGAACAACGCCATGCCACCGGCGGAAGGCAAGATGTGGGTGCCTCTCGGGCTGTCACCCGACGCAATGATCTTTCCCACGCAGCCCTTTACCCTGGCGCAGTGGGACTTTTTGCTCGACCTGACCTTCGACCTGGGCGGCGCGCCCGAGGCGCGCTTCAGAGAAGCCGCTCAAGCGCCCGAGATCGAGACCTACTACTGCTTCGAGGGCAGCGGGCAGACTCGCGCGGCGACCCTCCTGGCCGGCGCGTTCGGCGGCGACGCCGCGACCAGGGCGTTCAGCCAGGCCGGATTTACGTGTGTTGGCCCGCAACCGCTGCATCTGGTGGCCGTCCCCGCGCTGCAACTGCTGCCGGCGGCGATGGTTGAAGTCTTGCCCGGCCAGCCGATCCCGATCCACCACTATGTCGAGGAAAACGAGCCGCTGACTGTCACGCTTGACCTGTCTTCGACGCTGAACGCCGGGTGGGCGCTCTACGCGCAGCCCGACCTGACGGAACCGATCTCGCCAGGGGTGACGGAGGTGCTTGTGGAAGGTCGCTTCGATTTCTGGGTTGCCGGCACCATCCCTGCCGATACGTCCGAAGGAGCCTACTACCTGGAAGTCTCGGCCACACCGGTTGAGGCACCAGCCCAGGCCCGCTTGACCCGCGACATTATCTGGGTGGGCGACTGGCAGCCGCCCGCCCGCTACCGGATCTACCTGCCACTCGTCCGGCGCCAATCGCCCTGAAACGGTCGGATTGCACGGTACAAGGGGCGGTGGGCACCCCAGATGAAGAATGCCACCAAGTGCAATCTTGTCCACCAGCGGCAAATAGATCCTGTGGCCCACCAGCGTGTATTCGACGGCGACGTTGTTGTACCTCGTCAGGTCCGGCTCGCCGGCGGTCACCTCGACGACGTTCGCGACCTCCCCCCTGGCTGCCGGCACGACGGTGACGCTGACCGTCACCGATGGCCAGGGCTTGATCGCCACGGACCAGGTGACCTTCTACGTCGGCTACGCGGTGCACCTGCCGTTGGTGCTGCGCCAGTCCCACTAAGAAGCGCCGGTCTCCGTAGGCGGTATGACCCTATCTTGGCTTCTCTCTGCCTGCGGGGACCGGCTGCCGCGCGTTGTTCTGGAGAGGGGCGTGGCCTCCAGCCAGCCCATCGTAGACCTGATGCCGCCGTCCAGGCCAGGGCCCGGGCAGCGTGCCCAGGGCCAGAATCAGGAACATCCACATCGTTCCCCGTTTGGACAACCGACACCTTGCTTGCGGCATTGTGTTTCCCTTTTTCGTCGGGCTATGGCGCTCAGGGCGTACTTTTCTGCGCCAGCGGCAGGTAGACCGTCCATTTCTGCGGGAGCAGAACCTGCACATCGCCCACGCTGCCCACCCAATCCGGTTCCTCCCACTCTCGGGCGATGAGCAGCGCGAGCTGCCCCGAGCCATCCGTTGGCACAGCGTACAGCCCCTCCGTGCCACCCACCTGCGCCGCGGCCACCAGGTGTGTGCCGTCCGGCGTCCACTGGCCCGTATCCTCCAGCCAGTCATCGCCGCTGAGAAAGGTCAGTTGGGTCAGGCCGCTGCCATCGGGCCGGATTTTGTAGGCGTTGTTGTCGCGCCAGAAGGCGAGCCACTGGCCGCCTGTGCCGCCTGCAAGCGGCGCGGGCGACCAGCGCGGCGAATAGTCGTACGGCTGCGTGTTCGGCACCCAGGCCGGGTTCGAGCCATCGGCCTGGGCCACGCCCAGGCCATAGTATTCGTTCTCCCAGGCGATGCGGCCATCCACGGGATTGACGTCGGGCGAGTCGTTGTAGCAATCATAGTATGCCGGCCAATCGTCAATGAGTGCCTCCAGGTTACTCCCATCGCGGTCCACGGCATGGATGCGGCAGCCATGGTCAAAGACCAGGCGGTTGCCGTCCGGCGTCCACGAGGCCAGCAACAAGGTTCCGCTGCTGGTATAGACCTTGGTGACCTGGCCGGTCTCCAGGTCGCGGACGTAGAGGTCGCCCCAGATGGCCTCGTCCTGGTAGGCGAGGTAGCGGCCGCCGGGCGACAGGCGGGGCCGGGCGCCGTCCATGAGCTGGGCATGACCGGCCTCGTCCTTGAGCCAGATGGTATCGTCGGCGCGGCTGTAGAGCACAAAGCTGGAGGTGGGTGGGATGATGGCCGACTGGGCCTGAAACAACCAGGTCTCGCCGAACGAATCATTGCCGTCTTTGCCGCCGAACAGCAGCACTTGTCCCCCACCGAGCGCGGCCAGGGCGTGCGCCCGGCGCGCCGCCGGACTGACAGCCGGGTTGACCTGCGTCCAGGCGTTATCGCCCAAGTCAAATATCCAGGTCGTGTTGTCCAGGCCGTGGATGGCATCGAATCCGCCAAAGAGCAGGACCCGGTCGCCGCCGAGGGACGCCAGGGCGTGGTAGGCCCGCGCAAATGGGCTGGCCGCCGGGCTCAACTCCGTCCAGGCGTCGTCGCCCAAGTCGTAGAGCCAGGTTTCACTATTCAGATCCACGCTGTCCTGCCCGCCATAGAGCAATGCCTGGTCGCCGCCGATGGGAACGAGGGCGTGATAGGCCCGCGCCGAGGGGCTGGCGGCCGGGCTTTGCTGCGTCCAGGTGTCGGCGCCCAGGTCATAGACCCACGTCTCGCCATTCAAGCCGCCGCCATCCCACCCGCCGAACAAGAGCACCTGGTCCCCTCCCAGGTGGGCCAGGGCGTGGTGCTTACGCGCCGAGGGGCCGGCAGGCGGGGACTGCTGCGTCCAGGTGTCATCGCCCAGGTCGTAGAGCCAGGTCTCGCCGTCCAGGCCGCCACTGTCCTGCCCGCCAAAGAGCAGGGCCTGGTCGCCGCTCAGGCTCGCCAGGGCGTGATAGGCCCGCGCCGTCGGACCGGCCGCCGGGCTTTGGGTCCAGCTCCCGTCGCCGGGGCCATAGACCCAAGTTTCGTCGTCAAAGCTGACACCGACCTTGAATCCGCCAAAGAGCAGGGCCTTGTCGCCGTCGATGGTTGCCAGGGCGTGATAGTGGCGCGCCAGCGGGCCTTGCTGTGTCCAGGTTCCGACGTTCAAGTCATAACACCAGGTGTCGGCATAGATGGCGCCCCCATCGGAAGCCCCACCGAACAGCAGCGCCTGGTCGCCACCCAGGCTGGCGGCGGCGTGGGCCGCCCGCGCCGAGGGGGCGAGAGGTAGGCTGATCTGCGTCCAGGTGTTGGCACTCGCGTCGTAGAGCCAGGTCTCGTCGTCGTAGCCGGCCGCCATCCCGCCAAACAAAAGCGCCTGGCCATTGCCGATGGCCGTCAACGTGTGATACACGCGCGTTGACGGATGGCTGGCCGGATCCTGTGGCGTCCACGTCTCGTCGCTGAGATCATAGATCCAGGTCTGATCGCCGGAACCGGAGGTCGGTTCACCACCAAAGAGGAGCACCTGGTCGCCGCCGAGGTGGGCCATGGCGTGACCCCAGCGCGGCGCTGGGGGAGCAACGGGGCCTTGCGGCGTCCAGGCATTGTCGCTCAGGTCATAGATCCACGTCTCGCCGTCAGTCCCTTGGGCATCCTGTCCGCCAAAGAGGAGCACCTGGTCGCCGCCGAGGTGGGCCAGGCTGTGGTAATAACGCGCCGAAGGGCTGGTTGCCGGGAACAACTGGGTCCAGGTGTTGTCGCTCCGGTCGTAGAGCCAGGTTTGGCTGGTGTCGCTGTCGATCCGGCCAAAGAGCAGCGCCTGATCGCCGCCAATAGGCGCCAGGGCGGGATAAATCGCAGCCGGCGGCTGGGTGACCGGGAACAACTGCGTCCAGGCGGCAGCGGCGCCATCGTAGAGCCAGGTTTCGGCGTCGTTCAACGTGTTCGCGCCGAACAGGAGGGCATAGCCCTCGCCGATGGCGGCCATGCCCTGGTTGTAACGCGGCGAGGGGTGGATGGCGGGGAGCTGTTGGCTCCAGTCGCCGTCGCTCGCCGGTGAGGCAAAGGCGGCGCTCCAGGCCAGGGACTGGCCGGCCAGCAGCAGGCCCGCGAGCGTCAAGACGATCAAACGTTGTGATAGGGTCCAGCGATGTGTCATCGGAATGCCTCCATTCATTTCAGAATGAGCGGTAAAAAGACGCGATGCGCGGCTGGCGCCGGCGGTGGCGCCACCCAGTCCCCAGCCCACATCAGATCCGTGACCTGCTGGGCAACCGGCAGGGTATCCTCGGTGCGGGCGGTGACAAACAATTCGTAAGGGCCATCGGCGGCGCCGGCCGGCGCCTGGCCGAACAGCCAGAAGTCGAGATAGTCGTCCACCCGAACAGGGTCGGCTAGCGGCGTCTGTCCTTGCGGGTCGGCGTAGAAAGTCCAGCCAGCGTCCAACGTGGAGGACGCTTCCAGGGTAAAGGTCAGCGGCAGCGGTGGAGTCAAAGTCCAGTTGTAGAGTGTGTGGGGAAAGGAAATGGGTGCAACTGCTCTTATCTCCCTGTGATTTCTGAAGGTAACGCAAAAGT
>CAYLZO010000190.1:0-10763 GCA_964387775.1 uncultured Anaerolineaceae bacterium | reverse complement strand
ATTCTCCATCCTCATCCACAGGCCGGCGCACGCTAGAGATAAACACGTCCTCCAGCGAGGGGGCGATGACGTCCATGGTGTGCACCGCGACGCCGGCCTCGTCCAGTTGCTGCTGAATCTGCGGCTTGAGCGCCGCCACGTCCCGTGCCACGGCGTGGATCAGCGCGCCGTAGAGGGCCACTTCCTCGAATTCGCCCATCTCGCGCAGCGCCGGGATGGCGACCTCGGGCCGGTCGCAGTCGATTTCGAGCACCTCGCCGCGCATCTCGGTCTCTTTGATGCCCGCCGGGGAGCCCAGGGCCACGATCCGGCCCTGCTGGATGAAGGCCAGCCGCTCGCAGTGCTCGGCCTCGTCCATGTAGTGGGTCGTGACCATGATCGTCGTCCCCTCCTCGGCCAGGTCGTAGAGCAGGTCCCAAAAGGCCCGCCGCGAGATGGGGTCCACGCCGGCCGTCGGCTCGTCCAGGAAGAGCATCTCGGGCTCGTGGATGATGGCCGTGCCCAGGGCCAGGCGCTGCTTCCAGCCGCCCGACAGGTTGCGCGTCAGCTCCCCCCCGCGGCCCTCCAGCCCGGCCATCTGCAAGACGAATGCCTTGCGTCGCCGCAACCGCCGCCGACGCACGCCGTAGGTCCGCCCGTAAAAATTCAGGTTCTCCTCGACCGTCAGGTCATCGTAGAGGCTGAAGCGCTGCGACATGTAGCCGATGCGTTTCTTGATCTCGCTCGTCTCCTTGACCACGTCAAAGCCCAACACCGTGGCCGAGCCCGACGTCGGCTTGAGCAAGCCCAGCAACATGCGGATGGTCGTCGTCTTGCCCGCGCCGTTGGGACCCAGGAAGCCAAAGATGGCGCCCCGCTCCACGGTAAAACTGACGCGGTCCACGGCGGTGAAATCGCCGAACTTTTTGGTCAGATCGACGGCCTGGATGGCGTGGTGGTTGATGCGCGATGCGTGATTCGTGATGCGTGATGCGTGATGCGTATTGCGTATTTCGTATTGCGTATTATCGGGCTTCAATCTGTTCATGCGACAAATCCGTTGTTTCTTCCTGCCGGCGCACCAGCGAGATGAACGCCTCCTCCATGCGCGGCCGGGTCTGGCGGATGCCGGCGACGTCGATGCCCTCGGCGGCCAGGCCCGCCCAGATCATCTCTTGCCCCGCCCCGGCGTTTTCGACGAAGACGTGGAGCAGGTCGCCGTAGGTCTGCACCTCCAGCACGCCATCCAGCCCGGCGACCAGCGCCTCGGCGCGGCGTAGATCCGACGTGCGCACCTCCAGCAGGTCGCCGGCCACCAGCCCCTTGATCGCCTCCGGCCGGTCGTTGACGATGATCCGGCCGCGATACATCAGCCCCACCCGCGAGCAGCGCTCGGCCTCGTCCATGTAGGGCGTGCTGACGAAAATGGTGATGCCCTGGAGGTGCAGCTCGGTCAGGATGTCCCAGAACTCGCGGCGGCTGACGGGGTCGACGCCCGTCGTCGGCTCGTCGAGAAAGATGATCTCGGGCTGGTGGATGAGCGTGCAGGCCAGGGCCAGCTTTTTCTGCATCCCGCCCGAGAGGTGGGCCGCCCGCCGCTTGCGGAACTCGGTCAGGCGGGCGAACTGCAGCAGCCGCTCCTTGCGCTCGCGCCGCTCGCGGCCCCGCACCTGGAACACGTCGGCGAAAAAGTCCAGGTTCTCCGTGACCGACAAGTCGCCATAGAGGTTGAACTTTTGGGCCATGTAGCCGATGCGGCGCTTGATCTGCTCCGGCTCGCGCTGGGTGTCGAACCCGGCGACTTGCGCCGCGCCCTCGGTGGGGTCCATGATAGCGCACAACATGCGGATGGTCGTCGTCTTGCCCGCGCCGTCGGGGCCGACCAGGCCGAAAATCTCGCCGCGCCGCACGCTCAGGTCCAGGCCATCCACGGCGGTGATCTCTTTGAAGCGTCGGGTCAGGTTTTCAGTTTGGATGACGTTGTCGTCTGCTTTATTCACAGCTTGCTCTCAACTCTTTCCACCGGCGAATTTTGATCGGCAAGGATCAAGGACACAGATTCACACAGATTTTCACAGATTGTCTAGCCGAGCCTTGAACCAAATCTGTGTTCATCTGTGAAAATCTGTGTCTTCCAATGAGTACGGTCAGAATTCGCCAATGCCCAGTCACAAAACCAAAGCGCGAACCGAAGGTATTCCTGCGGAATCAGTATAACGACCTCCAACTCACACCTCGCCAAAGACGCGGATGGGCGGCTCGGCGACGATGGCCCGCTCGGGGCACTGCTTGACGCAGGCCGTGCACTGCTCGCACGCGGCCATGTACGCCACTTTCGACTTTTGCTCGGCCTGGCCGTTGCAGGCCGCGCCGTCCAACCGGTACAACTCGAACACGCCCTTGGGGCAGACCGCCACGCAGGTCTTGCAGCCCTGGCAGCGGT
Organism: uncultured Anaerolineaceae bacterium; assembly: GCA_964387775.1. GTDB lineage: Bacteria > Chloroflexota > Anaerolineae > JAAYZQ01 > JAAYZQ01 > CAYLZO01. The sequence goes on along the minus strand of CAYLZO010000190.1, from coordinate 8,341 downwards.
CCACGTCCACGCGCAGCGTGAAGGGCAGCTCCAACTCGTAGCCGACCAGCCGCCACAGCTTCAAGACGCCCGGCCAGCGGGCCGCCCAGTAGCTCACCGTCGCCCCGGCTTCCAGCGGGCTGGTGCCCTCCAGGTCAAAGCCCAGAACCAAGGCGACGACCAGAATGCCCACTCCCCAACCTGCCAATCCTTCGACCCCGCTCAGGACAGGCCCACCAATTTCCCAATGACCCATGCCCCATGACCAAAGGACTAGGCCAGCCACGCCAAGCAACCCCAGCACCACCATCTTGACCAGGCCCACGGCGCCGGGCACGAAGCGCTTGATCGGCCCGTAGAAGGTGTAGAGAAAGACGGTGAAGGCCCAGATCAGGGCCAGCACGCCGGGCAGCGCGCGCAGGTTGAGAATTGCCACCGGGACGCCGGCCAGCAGCGACATCGGCGCAGCCCACATGACGGCCATCTGCAACCGGTCACCCAGGGGGAACCTGGCCCGCCGCATCTCGTCCGTCTTGCGAAGGTTGGCGGCGACGTAGGCCGGGATGTCCTCGGCGTAGGCCGGCCCGAACCGACAGCGCCAGCCGGTCTCGGCCTCGACGCGGCGCACGTCCACGCCCGGCGCCGAGAACTGGGGCAGGATCAGCCGCCGATGGTCCACCTTCTCGGCGATGCCGCTCGTCTTGAGCACCGAGATGACCGCGTGGGCGTTCAGGATGCCGCCGCCCGCCGCGCACCAGACGTTGATGCCCTTGCTGTTGGCCACCAGCAGGTAGCAGTCCAGCCCCTCCAACTCGCGCAAGACGCGCCGCACGGTCAAATCAAAGTTGCCGGTGAGAAACACCGGCGCGTCCAGCCCCGGGTGGCCGATCACGCGCAGCCCGGTCGCCGTCGGAAAGGGGAAGAACCGAAATATGGTTTCGACCGCCGTCTTGAGCCAGTCAAGCATCTCTACCCCACCTTCTCCGCCACAAAAAGCCGCAGCGTCCCCGCCAGATAATCCCCAATATTCAATACCCGAAATCCCGCTCCCTCGATCCGCCCTTCCAACCCCACCACCCGCCGCGTAGTATTCTGGGTCAAGACGTAGGCCAGCACGACGAAGGGCAGGCGCAGGAGCCAGGTCGCCGCCCGGCTCGGCGCCGAGTCGGGCAGCACCTCGTCGGCGACGAACAGCCTGCCGCCCGGCTTCAGGATGCGCCGGCTCTCGGCCAGGGCGTAGGCGATCTCGTCGTCCGACAGATCGCTGAAGAGCAGCGTGCTGACCACGGCGTCAAAGCTGGCGTCGTCAAAGGCCGAATCCAGCTCGACGACACCCAGCTCGCGGAGCGTCACCTGCTCTTGCATCCCGGCCTCGCAGACGCGCCGGTCGGCCTGGGCCAGCATCGCCGGCGAGACGTCCACGCCGGTCACGTGGCAGCCCTTCCGCGCCAGCAACACCGCCAGCGCCCCGGTCCCGCAGCCCAGGTCCAGCACCCGGTCGCCGGGCGCCAGCCGGGCCGCCACGTCGCGCCGCACCCGCGCCAGGCGCCCCAGGGTCAGAATCCGCATCCCGCGCTCGTACCGCGCCGGCGCCGACTCGAACACTTTCATGTACACGTACGACATGGTTCGCTTCTTTCTGCAGGGCAAACAAACGGCTAGTCCTACGGATTGGCAATTTGCCCTACTCCAGCCGCTTCCGAAATCGCACCGCGGCCAGCACCAACACAATCGCGGCAAAGACACTCAGGGCCACGACCTCGCCCAGCAGCACCTCCAGGCCCACGCCCTTGAGAATAATCGACCGGACGATGATCAGGGCGTAGGTCAGGGGAATGACCTTGCTGACGTACTGCAACAGGGGCGGCATGGCCGCAATCGGGAAAAAATAGCCCGACAAAAAGATCGATGGCAGCATGATAAAGAACGTGAGCATCATCGCCTCCTGCTGGGTCTTGGACACCGTCGAGACGAGGATGCCCAGGCCCAGCGAGGTCAGCAGAAAAATGGACGAAAGCTCCAACAGGAGCGGCACGCTGCCGTGCACCGGCACGCCGAACCACCACACGCCGATGGCCAGGATCTCCAGCAGGTCCCAAAAAGCGATCACGACGTAGGGGATCACCTTGCCCACGATCAGCTCCAGGGGCCGGATGGGCGTGACGATGAGCTGCTCGATGGTGCCCTGCTCCCGCTCGCGGACGATGGCCATGGCCGTCAGCAGCATGGTCAACATCTGCAAAATCATGCCGATGAGGCCCGGAATCATGAAATTGGCCGAGTCCATGCTGGGATTGTACCAGACGCGGGTCTGGACCTCGATGCCGGGCGCGTCCTCCAGCCGGCCGCCCAGCGCCGTTCTCAAAACCTCGAACGACTGGGCCTGGCCCACCCCCTGCGCCGCCGACAGGGCCGTGCTCGCCACGCTGGGATCCGAGCCATCGATGACAAAGCCGACCTTGACCTTGTCGCCCCGGGCCAGCGCCCGTTCGTAACCCGCCGGGATAATGAGCCCCGCCTGCACGTCGCCGCCGTCCACGGTGCGGGCCATCTCCTCCTCGCTGTCGGCCATCAGGATTATGTCAAAATAGCCCGAGGCGCGGTAGGCGTCGATGAGCGCCCGGCTGCGGGGTGTGCGGTCGTGGTCCAGGACGGCGGTAGGCAAATGCTTGACGTCGGTGGTCGCCGCGTAGCCCAGCAGCAAGAGCTGCACGATGGGGATCAGGAACATGACCGCCAGCGTGCGCGGATCGCGCAGAATGTGCAGGAACTCTTTGCGCGTGATGGACAGGATGCGGACCAGCACCGTCTCAGCCTCCGGCCTCGGGACTGAGCCCGTCGAAGAGGAGGGTCGCCAGCAGCTCCGGCACCTGGTCCCAGCCCGTGCGCAGGGCCTCGTCGCCCAGGAGGCGCAGCACCAACAGGCCGACGAAGGTGGCCTGCAAGGCCCGCACCGTCAGCGACACGTCCACCGGCCGGACGCGGCCCAAGTCGACCTGGGTCTGGACGTACTGCTCCAACAGGATGGTGATAGGCCGCACGTACTCGCGGTAGAACTGCTCCCGCAGCTCGGGATTGATCAATACCTGAGGCAGAAGCGCCTGGAGCAACCCCTCGCCCTGCTCGATGCGGCCCAGGCGGTGCTGAAAGGCCGTGACGAAAAAGTCGCGGACCCCTCCCTGCAACGACTCGTCCATCTCGACAGGCAGGTGATCCCACTCGGCCAACCGCGACAGCAGTCCGATGAGCAGGCCGAACTTGTTGTCAAAGTAGTTGTAGATGGTGCCTTCCGACACCCCGGCCGTGGCGGCGATCTCTTTGGTCTTGGCGTTATGAAAGCCCTTTTTGCCAAACACCGTCGCCGCCGCGTCCAGGATCTGGTTGCGCCGCGCCTCGATCAGTTGCGCCCGGATCGGATCGGATGTGGTCATTTTGCCCTCGCCTTCGTGTTTGAGTGAGCCATCACTCACTGAACTGAGTATGTGCTCATTATACGCGATCTGGCCTCGTTTGTCAAGAGCGCGAAGGCATTTCGTTTGCCTCATTGCCCGATACGGGATCGCTGAACCACTGAAGCCACTGAATGCGCTGAGCCTTATCAGCGCGTTCAGTGTCTTTCAGCAGATCAGCGATTCCGCAGGAATGCCTTTGGCTCCAGGCAGTTGGACGACGAGAACCAGTTCAGAACCGTGCTGTTGGATAGTGAATTGCGTGTTAAGGTTCAGCGAGTCTGTGGCGCGCTACTCCAGCCGCGTGCGCAAGAACAAAATCGTCACGACGTTGATCACCAGCCCGAGCGCCGCCAGGCTGAGCAACTCCTTCCAAAAGATCTCCACCCCGGCCCCCTTGAGCAGGATGCCGCGCAGGATCAGCAGCCAGTGCTTGATCGGCACAAAGTTGGCGATGCGTTGCAGCAGCCAGGGCATATTCTCCACCGGGAAGGCGTAGCCGGAAAAGACCACCTCGGCCATCATGATCATAAAGGCCACCAGCAGGGCCTGGACCTGGGTCTTGGACACCGCCGAGATCATCAGCCCCCAGCCCAGCTCCACCAGGATGTAAAAGAAGGCGAGGGTCAGCAGCAGCGGCCACGAGCCGCGCATCGGCACCCGAAAGACAAAGACGACCAGGCCCAGCATCAGCAAAAAGTTGACGTAGGCGATGATCAGCGCCGGCAGCGCCTTGCCGATGACCAGCTCGATGCTGCGCAGGGGCGTGACCATGAGCTGCTCCAGGGTGCCCAGCTCCCGCTCGCGGGCGATGCCCAGCGAGGCGATCATCAGCGCCACGGCGACGAGCATAAAGCCCAACTCCGACGGCACCTCGTAGTTCGAGGTCTTGAGCTCCTCGTTGAACCAGACGCGCACGTCCAGCGCGACGATCTCGCCCCAGCGGTCGAGCGCCGGGCCAAAGCGCGCCCGGGCGATCTCCTGGGCAAAGGCGGCCACGGCCCCCGCGGCGCTCATGCGGGCGGCGCGGGCGGCGCTCGGATCGGCCCCGTCGAGGATCATCCCCACCTGGGCCGGCCCGTGGTTCAGGGCCGTCAGGTCCGCCTCAAAGCCGGCAGGGATGAGCACGGCCACCAGCGCCGTCCCGGCGTTGACCAACGCCTGGGCCTCGACCTCGTCCTTGGGGTAAAAATCGGCGTCAAAGATGTCGGTGTTGACCAGCACCCGCACCAGGCGGCGGCTGGCCGGCGTCTGGTCGCGGTCCACCACAGCGGTGGGGATGTGCTCGATGTCGCCCGACGTGGCCCAGGCCACCAGGGCCAGCTCCGACATCGGCCCGACGATAATGAAAATCAAGATCATCTTGTCGCGCCAGAGCTGGATCATCTCCTTAAGCGCCAGGTTCCAGGTGCGTGTCAGCATATTCCACCAGGTAGGGGCGACCGGCCGGTCGCCCCTACCTATCCCCTCAAGCCAGCTTCTTTTTGAAGAGCAAGATCGCCAGCCCCAAAAAGATGACGCCCATCGCCAGCAGCGCCAGGGCGTAGGGCCACAGCGTCTCCAAGCCCTGACCCTTCAAAAAGACGCCCCGGCTGATATAGACAAAGTGCGTCGTCGGGACCATGAACGCCTCCATCTTCATGATGGGCTCCATGCTGAAAAGTGGGTAAAAGATGCCCGACAGAAAGAAGCCGGGGAAGAAAAAGATGAGCATGGCGCCGATCTGGGCCGCCTGCTGCGACTCGACGAACACCGACAGGACCAGGGCGATGCCCATCGTCGCCAGCAAAAAGTCGGCGGCCAGGACCAGGTAGAGGGCCAAGCTGCCCTGGAAGGGCGAGCCGAACCAATAGACGGCCACCGCCGCGCACAGGACGACACTGAACAGCCCGCTGAGCACGTAGGGCACCAGCTTGCCCACCAGCAGCTCAGCGCGGCGGATGGGCGTGACGATGAGCTGCTCCAGCGTGCCGTGCTCCTTCTCGCGGGTCAGGGCCAGGGTCGTGGCCGTGGCCGGCATGCCCATCACCATGGCGATGAGGGCCGGCAGAAAACCGATGACGGCCTCCAGCGTCGGGTTGAACCAGGTGCGGATGCGCAGGTCGATGGGTACCAGCAGCGACTCGTCCACCGGCAGGCCGGCCCGGCGGGCGACCTCGGTCGCCACCTCCAGGGCAAACTGCTGGGTGTAGCCGCCGATGTGCTGCATGGCCGTGTTGGCCGTCGTCGGCTCGGTGCCTTCGACCAGGACCTGGACGCTGGCCTCGCGGCCGGCCTGCAAGTCGGCCTCGAAGCCGGGCGGCACGACGATGCCCGCCTTGGCCTCCGACGTCATCAGCCAGCGCTCCAACTGGTCATAGTCGGCGGCCACGTAGCGCACCAGCACGTCGCCGCTGCCTCCCAGCCCGGCCAGGTAGCGCCGCGAGAGGTGCGTGCCGTCGCGGTCCATGACGGCCACGGCCACGTTCTCGATGTCGACCATGAAGGTGTAGGCCATCACCAGCAGCAGAAACACGGGCGAGACGGTCACCAGGAAAAACGCCCGCCGGTCGCGCACGATGTGCCGCCCCTCCTTGCGCACCACGGCCCAGGTCCGCAACAGATTCATCGCTGAAACCCTCCAGACCTGACAGGTTCCTGCTTGCGGGAACCTGTCAGGTCTTGGCGGCTACGCCTTCACTTTGCGCATAATCCACAGACAAAACAACCCCAACCCCAGCGGATCGCCGACGGCCGCCGCCACCGAGATCCAGCCCTCACCAAAGCCGAGGACCGGCAGAAGCCACATCCACTCCACGTAGGCCAGGGCGACGGCCACGATGGTGCACACCAGCACGTCGCCCAACATGCCGAAAGGCCGCCGGCTCCTGAACAGGAGGGGCACCAGCCAGCCGCAGAGGACGGCCAGCACGCCCGTCACGACCAGGATCAGAACGGTTCCACCACTCATTTCAGCCTCCTTCGATTGATCTTGAGCGGATTAGGGGACAAGGGACATGTCGCAGGCCGGGCAGACCGCCCGCCGGATCTGCGCCACGGCCACGGCGTTGAGCAGCCAGAAGGCAGCGAGCCAGACCGGCGTCCGCCACAGCCAGACCTGGGGCAGGCCCAGCAACCCCAGGCCGACAGCGGCCAGCTCGATCGGCGTGTACGGCCCCGGCTGCCGGTCGGTGAGGGCCACCGCCAGCTTGCCAAAGACCACGTGGGCACAGCGCGTGCGGCAAGGACACTTACTGACAAATCTCTTCACCCCTCCACTGTGTCCGCCCGCAGTCCGTTCAACAGCGTCTCGACAAAGGCCCGGTTCACGCGCGGCAGGTCCATCTCGGGCATGAACATGCCATAGGCCGCCAGGCCGTCGTAGACGGCCAGCAAGGCCCAGACCAGCGCCTCGGCGTCCACCTGTTTGAACTCGCCGTTGGCAACCCCTTCCTCGATGATGCCCGCCACCACGTCCTTGTATTCCCGCAGCAGGTCCATCCACACCTGGGCACTCTCCTCCCGGCGGTCACTGGAAGCCCAGTAGCCCAGGAAGAGCATGAACAGGCCCTCGGCCACGTCGGCGAAATCTTCCATGGCCCGGGCCATGGCCCACAGCTTTTCGGTTGCCGTCGGATACTGGTCCAGCCCGCCCAGAGCTGCCTCGCCAAAATCCATAAAGGCAAACAGGATCGCGGCCTGGAAGAGTTCGTCCTTGCTGTCGAAATACCAATAGATCGTGCCCTGGCTGACCCCCGCCTGGGCCGCCACGTCGGAGACGTTGGTGGCGTGGTACCCCTTCTGCGTGAACACGGCCAGCGCCGCCTCCAGGATCTCACGGCGGCGCTCCTCACGCGCCTGCTCCCGTTTGCTCGGCCCCTCGCTCATCGGCCCTCCCCGTGCGAATACTGACTGACTAATCAGTCAATCAAGAGTATACCACGCCCCCCGCCTTTTGTCAAGCCCCTTGGGCCAGATTGCTTGGAACTCGCCCCTCTTCGTGGTATAATGCCAGCCGATGAGCGCGATCAAGGGGACGATTTTTGACGTCAAACGTTTCTCCATCCACGACGGGCCGGGGATTCGGACCACGGTCTTTTTGAAGGGCTGCGCCCTGCGCTGCGCCTGGTGCCACAATCCCGAGAGCCAGGCCCGCCGGCCGGAGCTACTGGCCTGGCCCGGACGCTGCATCCGTTGCGGCGTCTGCGTCGACGCCTGCCCCCACGGCGCCCTCTCCTGGAACGGCGGCGGCCTGCTGACCACCGGCGAAGCGTGCCAGGTATGCGGCGCCTGTGTCGAGGCCTGCTACGCCGAGGCTCGCGAGCTGGTTGGCCGCGAGACGAGCGTCGCCGCGCTGCTGGCCGAGATCGAGCGCGACCGCCCCTTCTACGACGAGTCGGGCGGCGGCGCCACCTTCTCCGGCGGCGAGCCCCTGGCCCAGCCCGAGTTCCTGCGCGCTGCCCTGCAAGCCTGCCGGGCACGCGACCTCCACACCGCCCTCGACACTTGCGGCTACGCGCCCTGGAAGATCCTGGACCGCGTCCGCCCCTTCGTGGACCTCTTTCTCTACGACCTCAAGCTGCTGGACGAGGCCCGGCACCGCCGCTTCACCGGCGTGTCGAACGCGTTGATTCTGAGCAACCTGCGTGCCCTGTCCGCGGCGGGCCACGAGATCGTGCTGCGCCTGCCCGTCATCCCCGGCGTGAACGACGACGCGGAGGCCATCCGGCGGATTGGCGCGTTTGCCGCCGCCCTGCCCCACTCCCACCCCATCGACCTGCTGCCCTACCACCGCGCCGCCGCCGACAAGTACGAACGCCTGGGCCGCACCTATCAGTTGGGCGAGATCCGGCCGCCAACGCCCGAAAAAATGACCGAGATGGCCGGCTATCTGTCTCGACAGGGACTTCAGGTCCAAATCGGAGGCTAAACCC
>CAYLZO010000189.1:9310-10795 GCA_964387775.1 uncultured Anaerolineaceae bacterium | reverse complement strand
TAACAGGATGTTGGCCGGCTTCAGGTCGCAGTGCACCACCTGTTCCTCGTGGGCGCAGGCCAGCCCCTCGCACACTTCGGCCGCCATCCGCACCGCGTCGGCCACCAGCAGGGCGCCGCGCTCCCGCAGCCGCTCTTCGAGCGAACCGCCGGGCATGTACTCCATGACGATGTAATAGTTCTCACCCTCTTGGAAGACATTGTGCGTGCGCACGATGTGCCTGTGGGTCAGGCGCATGGTGGCCCGCGCTTCGGCCAGGAAGCGCTTGAGCATGGCCTCGTCGCCCACCAGGGCCGGGATCAGCTCTTTAATGGCCACCTTTTCGTTCAGCAGCGTGTCCTATACCTGGTAGACGAAACCAAAGCCGCCGCGCCCCAGCAGGCGCAGGATGCGATAGTGGCCGTTTAGCAATGTGTCATCGGGGTTGAGTGCCATGGTCTACAACCTTGTTCCTGCTCAGCAGCGAGAGCCAACACACATTTTCCGAGCATACAGCGTTCCGGCAAGGCGCCGGCCGGGTTTCGCAGGATTGCAGGCGCCTCCAATTTTGAACCTGCTTATGCAGGCCCCATTGTAGACCATTTTCGGGCAGGGCGCAAGTCCGTGCGCCTGGCCCCTTGTCCATCTGCGAGCTGATTGGGGTCCCTCGCGGCGAGACGGTCCGGGCGCCCGGTCACCAAAGGAAGATTGGTTCCATTGATGGAGCGGGCTCTTTTTTCCTCCAGAAGGGATGCGGGAACAAAATCCCCTCGTATCAAGGGTCAACACCCTGCATCATCGCCATCAACCCCGCATGGAACAGCACCTCGAAGGCTCCCAGGCTCACCGCCGTGCCGAGCTGCAACGCCTGGCTGGCGCTGGCGAGTTCCTGCCCATACTGCCCTCGCCGGTAATGAAGACAGGATGCGAGCAACACCCAACCCACCTGCAGGCAGAAGAATCTGAGCCAGCGCCGGAACTCGATCCAAGCCTGCCGGTAGCCCGCGCCGATCCAAGAGGAAGGCGAGATCCAAGCCTGCCGGTAGCCCACGCCGATCCAAGAGGAAGGCGAGATCCAAGCCCGCCGGTAGCCCGCGCCGATCCAAGAGGAAGGCGAGATCCAAGCCCGCCGGTAGCCCACGCCGATCCAAGACCCTTGCCCGAGGAAACGAAAACACCGACAGACGGCGGCACCATAGATCCAAGCCCAACCCTCCTGAAAAAACAGCCCGGTCGACGCCACCCTGGTTAGAGATCCCAACTCCAGCCGCAGATCCAAGCCCGGTTGCAGGTCCTGGATACGATCCAAGTCGGTAGCCAGTAGAGGGGGAATACGTGCGTATGGGACTATCGAAAGGAGGGACCTTGTGATGGTAGGACCTGCTCTTTTTCATCGTGAGTTCTCTTGGCGAAAAAGGGACCCTGCCACGCCTTGGCGCTCCCACCGGCCGCTTCGCGGGGATGGTGGGCCGCGCCTTGCGGCGTGCCGGGGTAGCAAGCTAAAAG
>CAYLZO010000189.1:0-9210 GCA_964387775.1 uncultured Anaerolineaceae bacterium | reverse complement strand
TGACACCCAAGATGCACCAATACGTCAAGCTCATGGCCGAGCGCAACGACACCAGCATGAACGACGTCATTCGCCAGGCTATCCGCGAATATCTCGACCACCAGGAGGATCTCATTACCAGCCGCAGCCGCCTGGGTCGGACCGTTATGCGCGAGTTGGGCAAGATGCACCACGAAATCCTGAACCAGCTTGCTCACCTGGCCAAGCTCATCGTGGCCGCCGTCGTCATTCAGATGACCGACCAGGGTCACACGGCCGGAGACGTCACCAAGCGCATCGTCGCCCTGCAGCCCGCCCTGGACAAGATGGTGAAGCCCAGGTGAAGTCCATCTGCAATTTTGGCTACGCCCGGAGCAAACGCGGCAGTGGGAGCTTTCCCGACGTACGCGGCCTGGATGGCGAGACCTACCAGGTGGAGGCACGCCTCGTGCCCTCGTTCCACCCCTATGACTCCCTGCGGGCCAAGGTGGCCGGGCAGAGTGAGGACCGGTTCAAGCGCCCACCGCGGCCCATCCCCCTGCGCTGGTCAGAGGATCCGGATAGCTGAGCGTGTACCACCGAGAGGCGATCAGGTGGATGGCTGCGAGCCGGCCCGCAAGGGGATTTTTCCTTGGAAGGGGGGTGGGCAGCCAGCCAGCTCCTGGCGCCCATCGGGACAGGCGGCGCTCTTGCACGCCGATTGGTGCGATTTGACATCCTAGGCAACCCGTTGTATAATGCGCATGTACGTGATGTACATCACGTACAACAGACAACAGTATAACGGACGCCAGGTTGCAGCGACGGTCGATTCATGCCGAGGGGCAATGTGGGGAGAAGATGGCCCAGGTGTGAGCGATAGGCCGATGAGCCAGAAAAGGAGGGACCCAATGACCGTCAGGACCTACGAAAGCAACCGCGCCCGGTCTCAGTGGCGGGATGTCCTGGACGAGGCCACCACCGGAGAGGCTGACATCGTAGTGGAACGCTATGGAAAGCCCGTAGCGGTGGTGATCTCCTATGCAGATTACGAGGCTCTGGCAGATGAACTCGACGATCTGCGGGCAGCGCGCCGAGCTGCGGCTATCTACGAGGGATGGAAGAGAGATCCTTCCTCCGCCAGGCCCTACGCTGAGATTCGGGAAGAGCTGGTTGCGGAAGGGAAGCTAGATGAACGAAACCGAACAGCGTTGGGAGGTGATTCTTAGCCGCACGGCTGAGAAGGTGTTGGGCCGGCTGCCCAGAAACTTGCTGAGACGCATCGATGAAGCTATCGAAGCTCTTGCCACCGACCCCAGGCCACCTGGGTGTAGGAAGCTTACAGGCTACGACAACTTCTACCGGATTCGAGTAGGGGATTGGCGCATTTCCTACGCAATCGAAAAAGACGACCTGATTATCTTGGTCATCGAGATAGCACCCAGGGGAAACGCTTATCGGTTTGACTGACACCCAGAGCGCCAGAACCTTGAGAAGTAAAGAGCAGGCCGGCCAGGTGGTATCAACACCTGGCCGGCCCTGAACCCACCGACCGGGATCAGCGGACGGTGGGCCTGGAGACAGTATACCCACTGTCTTCCTGGGCGTCAAACCCAAGGCCCACCATAAGCCGAACAAGGCAGGGTGGGCCTTGTAACTTGACGAACAGGAGGACAGCATGACACGAAGCAGAGGGAGGATCAGCATGCCCAAGGTGATCGCGGTTTCCAATCGTAAGGGCGGTGTGGCCAAGACAACGACAGTCATCACGCTAGGCCACGGCCTGGCCCTCAAGGGGAAAAATATTCTACTCGTTGACGTCGATCCTCAAGGTCATGTGGCTACGGCTCTAGGACTTGAGCAAGAGCCAGGCCTGTTTGACCTCTTGGTTGTGCCTGGCACACTCTTGCGAAACGTGACCCGCCAGGCGAGAGAGAGGCTATGGATCGTGCCTGGCAACGCCCGGACGGCGACGGCCCAGACGGTGCTTATAGCTGAGCAGGCAAAGAATGATGCCCTGGCCAAGGCAATCAAAGGCAGCGTCAACGGCGCCCTCGACTATATCATCCTCGACACGGCGCCCAGCGTTGGCCGGCTGCAGGAAATGGCTTTGAGTATGTCGGACCTGGTGATTATCCCTTCAGCCGTCGATTTTCTATCATCGGCCGGGATCGCCGACCTGGTAGAGGGACTTTCTGACCTGCAAGAGAGAGGGTGGCGTGGCCGGCTTCTGGGGGTGTTACCTACATTCTACGACGAGGTCACCAAAGAGAGCCAGGCCAACTACACCGAGTTACAAGGGGCGTTTGGCGAGCTGGTACTTCCTCCTATCCACCGCGCAACTGTGCTTCGCGAGTGTACCGCGATGGGGGAGACGGTCTTTGAATATGCCCCCACGAGCCGGGCAGCGGACGAATACGCAGCCCTCGTTTGGAGTGTCCTAGATGCCAAGTGATAAGCAGCGACGTTCCGCCCTCGCGGATACAAAGCCGAAGGTGCCTGGCCTTGCCGATCGACCTGAGAGTGTGGCCAGGGATAAGCCCGTAGATGCAGCGGGTAAGACGTGGGATGAACGCCACAAACCCTCCTCGTTTCGGATTCGACAGACTGACGCGGAACGACTGGAGACCATCGCCGGCGAGATGGGCCTATCCAAAGACGCCCTGGGCCGTGCTCTGATATGGGCTGCCCTTGATGCCATCGATGGCGGGCTCCTAGAGCTCGAGATCGACGAGGAACACACGAAGGTCACAGATAAGATGGACCGGGTCCGGATCTACGTCAAACGCCGAGCGCGGCCGTCGTGGCAAATCCCGACGTTGCCAGAGGGAAACGGTTAGAACAGCCTCTCTAACGCAGCGTTGTACGCTGCGTTAGTCGCTGCGTTAGTCGCTGCGTTATACGCTGCGTTGCATCGAGAGGGTAGGATGAGATAGTGGTATCTAGCTCGCGTTTTCGCTTCACTTGCTCTGGGGGCTTCTGAGAGAGTGCCAGCAGAAAAGGCCATTCCGATCCGTTGAAATTGGATCTTGACACCTGCGGGAAGTATGGTATAATTTTTATGCCATAGTTATGCTATCCAGGGAGGCGCCATGGTAGAACAAAAGAAAGTCCGGATCTCATTCCAACTTCCCGAGGAACTGAGGGACGCAGCTCAGGAGAAAGCGCGAATCGAGGATGTGAGCGTGTCGCAGGTGCTGCGCTGGTACTTGCGGGCCTGGGTGAATGGAGAAGCCGGCACAATGCCTCCCGAGTCAGATGACGTGGAACCTTGAAAATGTGCTCGGGCCGTGGCAGGGACGAAACCCCTAACCACGGCCCTGTCCCACCGGCCGATTGCGGCGGCGCGGCGGGCTGTAGGGAGTATACCACGTGTGCTCCCCTTTGGTCAAAGGCCAACAGCCCTCCAAGCCTACAAAAGGCGACGGCGGGCTGTTAACTTTTGACGAAGGGAGAGGACGATGAACAATGCCGTAGGATGCAGGGAAGCAATCGGCGACCTGCCCCGCAACTGGGAGCGGGCCTTTGGTTACGCCGGCGATGCCCGGCAGGTAGCCTTCTATTGGGAGCCGGCAGACGACGCGGCGATCTACGTCGATGGCCACCTGGTCGGCGCCGGCAACTGGGACCTGTTCCTGCTCCTCGCCGAGGAGACATTCCCCGACCTGCAGGCGGTGAACCTGGGCAGCTCTCAGGCAGAAGCCGAGCACTGGCTGGTGCTTGACCGGGAAACGCGACGCCTCGAGGTCCTGGCCAGGGATAAGGCCGAGCAGCAGATGGCGAGCCAATGGCCCGAGCCGGGGGAGCCCAAGCCGGCCCAGTGGAAAACGGGCTTTGTATCGATCCTGAATCATTTTTTCGACCAGGGCCAGGATGGCGACCGCGAGTGGATGGATACGCAGTTCTGTCCCGTGTGCTATAACGCGGGATCTCCTGTCCCTGGGTGGCTGCCAGCAGAGGACGGCGGCTTTGACCGGTGCGAACACTGCCACGGCCGTGGCGTTATCCTCGCGGTGAAAGCAGCGTAGCCCGAGGCCCACAGGGAGCAAGGGGAAAGGGCGTGCGAATGGATTCGAAACGGGCTTTTGAGCAGTTCCTTCTCTGGGAAGCCACGACCAGGGACACGATTGATTTTAAGAAGGCCTACGTAGATATGGCCGGCGACCTGGTGGCCGGCCTGCTGCTCAGCCAGATCGTGTTCTGGACGCTGCCAGATCGGGAGGGCAAGTCGAAGCTCCGCGTCTACAAGGATGAGCAGTGGTGGATCGCCAAACGGCGTGAGGATTGGTGGGACGAAATCCGGATCACGGCTCGGCAGTTCGATCGGGCCGTGAAGATCCTAGAAAAACAGGGATTGCTCGTCACCGCTCTCTACAAATTCGATGGGGCCCCCACCAAGCACGTGAGGATAGACGAGAGTCCCTTCCTTGCAGCTTGGGAGACCGTTCTTACACAAAGTGTAAAATCCATTTTACCCAAAGGGGAAAAACCATCTTCCCCAAACGGTGAAAAGGATTTGCCTGACAGTGTAAGATCTTTAACAGAGACCACAGCAGAGACTACGACAGAGACAACATCTGTTGTTGTTGACGTACCAGACGAGGTGGCAGACCGGTTGGAAACCCTGGCCAGCATCGGCGTGGAAAACCCAAAACGGGACGAGCTCGCCGCCAAGGAGATTGACCCGTTATGGATCGAGGCATGGTATCTTTGGGCACAAGACCCGCGCCGGCGCAGCCTGACCAACCCGGTGGGCAACATCATCCGCAAGCTGGAGGGCAGCGAAGAGCCGCCGGCCGAGTTCCTCCAGGAAGCCGAGGTGCAGCGCCGGCGGCGGCAACGCGAGCTGGAATGGGCGCAAGAGGAGCGCCAGGCGGCCGAGGATGGCCCTCCGGAGATCCAGGAAGAGGACCCCGTACCGCAGGAAGTGCAACGCCTGTGGTCGACAATCCTCGACGAGCTCAGCATGCAGATGACCCGGGCCACGTTCGACACGTGGTTGCGCGGCAGCCGGGTAGTGGAGGCCAGCGACGGTCACCTGACCGTCAGCGTCCGGCACGCCTACGGCGTCGATTGGCTTCAAAACCGGCTGATCACGGTTATCGAGCGGACGGCGAGCCGGCGGGCCGGCAGGGAGACGTCGGTCACCTTTATGGCGTTGACATCCTAAGTCTATAGACGCGCCCGCTCCTCACCGGTGGGGCATCCACCTGGTGCAGCAGGGTCAGGATCGCGACAGGCATTACCAATCGAAGACGGATCGAGCTGAGCAGGTGCTGCTAACACCTGCCCAGCTCTAACCCACCAAACCGGATGAGGCGGTTTGGCAGGCTGAGGAATAGTATAATCTCTATTCCTCTTCCTGGCAACAAATGGCCTCACCACCTCGGTGAGGCCGTTTTTGTGTGGAGGGCGGGATTATGAGCAGACAACAGCAGAGAGAAAGCCTATTGCAGCAGTGGGCAGCGTACCTGCACGGCGCCGCGACCCAGGGCCAGCTCACGGGCAAGCCCCTGGCGATGAGAGCGCACGGCGTGGCCGGGCCCCGGGCGGGTGCCCTGGAGCTGTTTGCCGGGGTGCAGGCCGACAAGCTGCTCTCGCGCCTCGCCCGCAACGAGGCGGCCCTGCTGCGCCAGTTTATCCCCTGGGCATTCACCGGCGAGCCGGCGATCTACATGGCCGGCCGGTTCGTGCGCGTCGAGGCTGGCTGGCCGCCCGAGCTGGCTGAGACGATGATCCCGCTCAAGGCGCTGAACAAGCGGCCCGAGCGGGGCGGCCGGTGGGTGGCCGGCAAGACCGAGAGCGGCGCGACGGTGGTTGTGGGCCTCAACGACAAGACGCCCCACTTCCTGGTCAGCGGCCAGACGGGCAGCGGCAAGTCGGTGGCATTGCGGTCGGCCGTGCTGCAGCTTGCCCAGGACCCCGACAACCGGCTCGTGTTGGTCGACGGGAAAATGGGCGAGGGACTGGGCACGCTGGCCAGGCTGCCCGGCGTCGTGGGGCCCGTGGCCACCGACGGCCCGGATTCGCGGGCGGCGCTGGGCTGGGCAGCGGTCGAGATGCGCCGGCGCTATGCGGCAAGCGACACGTCTGGCCGTGTGGTGGTGGTGGTGGACGAATTCCAGGAGTTTGCGGAGGATGATGTGTTCGTGAACCTGCTTCGCAAGCTTGCGGCCCAGGGCCGGGCAGCGCACGTCCACCTCCTGGCGGCGACGCAGCATCCCACGGTCGAGGCCTTCGGGGACACGACCACCCGGCGCAACCTGACCGGTAAGCTGGCATTGCGCGTCGGAGATCCGGACGCCTCGCGGGTGGCCGTGGGGGGCAGCCTGCCCAGGGCCGATTACCTGCTCGGTGCCGGCGACGCCTACGCCGTGGGGCCCGGGGCCTGCCACCGCGTGCAAATGGCCTTCGTCGAAGAGGCCGACCTGGCCGACGTCGGCGCCGGTGCCTGGCAGTTCGAAGAATGGCCCGGGCTCGAGGCCGAAGCCGTGGGCCTGGACGTGGAAGAGCCGGCCGGGTGGTCCTACAACGGGCAGGAGCTGGCTCACAGCATCATCGCCGCGGTCGAGGAGGAAGGCCGGCCTACGCTGGTCAGGCGGCTGGAGGAAGCCGGCTTGGGCCGGCCGGGCAGCGGCCGGGCAGCCCGCCTGTTGGGCCTCGGTAGGGAGACGAAAGAGGCTCTGCACGAGGCCGGCTACTGGGTGACGTTCGATGGGACATAGGCCTGCCTGCCTGCCTGCCCGGTGGGCACACACAGAGGGCCAAAACGGCCCGAAAATGGCCCAGAAATGAGAGTGAGCGTGCTTGCCAGGCAGGCAGGCAGCGTTACAGGAGGTTTAGAACGAATGAGCTACTATCGAGAGGAACCAACGCAGCAGCCGGCGCCGCGTAGCCGCCTGCAGATGGACGATATCAAAGTCCTGGGCGCCCTCTTTCTGCTCCTGGTCGGGCTCCTCGCCGCGGTGGTGGGTGGGTTGTGGCTGCTGACTGGCGAGCTGGAGCCGGATATCCTTCGGGCCTGGGCCATCGTCGCCACGCTGCTGCTGCCCCTCGTGGGGTGGGCCTGTTACAAATGGGGCCACACCGAGGCCCGCGGCCGGCTCAAGGGGATGGACGATGGGGTTGGAAAGGTGGTCCAGGCAGCGGGCGCGGCAATCGACCTGCGGGCCAAGCACGCGGTCACCATCAAGCAGGTGATGAATGACCCAGATCCTTACGTTGTGCTGCCCCCGATCGAGGCATCGTATAGGCTCCGGCCGCAATTGACCGAGGGCGACCGGGTAGAGCTGGAATAGGATGAGGAGGAGATTATGTGACTGAGCTACTGTTGGCCCTGGCCGCCGTTATCGTCGCGGGTGGTGTGGCGGCTGAGAGGGTCCTGGTTGGACTGGCCACCCGCGAGCGCGCCAGAGCCGAGGCCAAGGCCCTTGGCATCCTGGCATCGAGCTATCGGATGGAAACCATACGTACCCTGAAAGGAGATATTGACATGAGTATCTTTGATAAACTGACCGGACGGACCCGCCGGAGTCAGATCGCCGATGACGGTCACGATCTGGACTTGGAGATCCACACCCCTGACGAGGGCCTCGACGTGTTGCCCCTGGCTCTGCGCACCGGGCCGGCGCCGGCCGATGGCACACACTTTCGGACGGTCGGCCGGCAAGCACTGATCGTCCGCCCGCCCGTCGAGTTAGACCTGACCACGGGCGCGCCCACCGCGGGCCTGACGCAGCAGCGGATCGGCATGTACCTGAGCGCCATGGTCGGCGCCCAGCTCGGCACCACCACCAACCCGGCCGACGTGACAGACTGGACGGTGGTCGACCACCAGAGCCGGTTGCTGCGCTTCCGTGGCTACAATCGCACCAGCGAGAGCGTGGTCGACCTGGTGATCCCGGTGCAGCCCGTGAGTGAGGAGCTGGCCGGCGTACTCGACGAGTTTCGCGCCGGTTCCCTGGCTCTGACCCAAGAGGCGCACAAGGACCGCCAGGACCTCGCCGGTGGGCAGAAGTTGATCGAGCACAGCCTGCGGCGCCTGCACGCCCTGGTCAACGATGACCGGCAGCACGTCAACCGGGCCGAGCGGGTGATGCTCGAGACGGCCATGCTTCAGCGCATGCAGTACGGCGCCCACGTGCCTTTTGCCGAGCCAAGCGGGGAAGAACTGGCCCCGGACTGGTTCAGGCGCCAAGAGGAACAGCCGGATGGCCACCCCGTGATCCAGGTCGGCGATGGTCCCCGTGTTAGGGCCCAAGTGCAGAGCGATGATGGCGAGCGCCTGCACGTCCGCGTCCAAGTGGCAGACGTCGACGAATCTGCCGGCGAGGGCCGCTAGCTGTGCTAGCCCGCGAGGGTGGAATGGTACTGTGAGGGCTTGCCTATGATTGCAAGCCCCCTGGGGTGGGCCGGGCTGACTATCCGACAAGGCGCCGGCCCGGCCCACCACCATTATATCAGAGAGGGGAGCGCTTGACAACGATCTGACCTTTTGACTTTGCCCCAGCGGCCCGGCCGGCGGTGGGGCAAGGTGAGAAGATCAGAGACCTCGGCTCCATTCTGGCCTGACCGGGCGGAGCGGCGCCGGCGACGTGGGCGCTTTCGGGTAGTCAAATGGCTATGAGAAACGAACGGCGCCCGGAAAGGAGACAAGCTGACCAATGAATATCACGCCCGTCTTGGGGGTGGGCCTGGTCGTGGTGATAGCTGACTGGCTAACAACCGGCGGCCTGGGATGGCCCGAGCTGCGCCGGCGGCGCCCGTCTGTGCCTGGTGCGTCTACAGGGACGACGACCTTTGCACCTACCCTAACAGCCCGGTGGGCCAGGGGGGAGCCTGCGGGCCAGTTTGCGCGGGCCGGCTGCCCTGCCAAGTGCGACAGGAGCGGCGGGCGTGAGCCTGCCCAGCATGCCCAGCAACGCGGCGGCCAGGAGCAAGGTACGGCGCCCCCAAACCCGAGACCTCTGGGCCTGGGGGGCATGGGGTACGGCAAGGGGGCGGCCGATGTACGGCGCCCCCGAGGCCGAGAGGACCCGGCCCAAGGGGCATGGGGTACGGCAAGCCTTTTGGCTTGCTACCCTGCCGGCGGCCGGTGCGGAGCAAGGCCAGGCAGGGGCAACGGCTGGGCCGACAGGGGGGCGGTGGGGTTGTGCCTTTTCGTTTGCGATCCGGTGCCAAAAGTGGTATACTTCACTCATTATACCGTCTGATTATTTATACTAATCGGACGCTATCAGACAAAGAGGGGGA
>CAYLZO010000188.1:10543-10798 GCA_964387775.1 uncultured Anaerolineaceae bacterium | reverse complement strand
ATCCAGCGTCCGTTCCAACGAGCTGATGATGCCGGCCGTGGCCGTCCGCTCCAGGCCAAAGGGGTTGCCGATGGCGATGACCCGCTGGCCGACTTGCAGCGTGGCCGACTCGCCCAACTCGACGGAGGTCAGCTCTTCGGTGGGCACGTCGACGTCGAGGACGGCCAGGTCGCTGCCGGGATCGGCGCCGACCAGCTCGGCGGGCACGGTGCGCTCGTCGGCCAGCGTCACCAGCAGCTCGTCGGCGGCTACGGC
>CAYLZO010000188.1:0-10533 GCA_964387775.1 uncultured Anaerolineaceae bacterium | reverse complement strand
TGGTTGTTGGTGACGACGTGGCCTTCGCCGTCGATGACGAATCCGGAGCCGATGCACTCGCCAAAGCGCCGGGGCGCCGTGATGCACACCACCGCCGGGCTGACCCGGGCGTAGACGTCCACGACGAGTTGCTCCTCGACGTCCACGAGTACCGGCTCAGGGATCGGCGCCGGTGTAGCGGTCACTTCCACGACGACGGTGACGGGCACGGCCGTCGCCTCCGTGGCTGGCACCTCTGCCACAGCTTGGTTCAGCAGGCCGACGGGTTCTGACGGATTACAGGCCAGGCTGCTCGCCAGCAGCAGGGCCAGCACGAATGCAAACAATACTCTTTTGTAGGTCACGAGATCTCTATTCTGTTGCACGCTCGGTCAGGAGCGCAACCAGGGGGCGGATCAAGCTGGCGCCGGTACTAGCGCCGCCTTGCCGCCCGGGAAAAATCTGGCCACCGGCTTCTGCGGTGGCACGCATCGAAGCGCGTTCGTCCTCGCTCTGTTCGCCCAGCGGGCCAAAGCCACCCTGTCCACCGTCCATGGCCTGACGGGTGGCGCGCATGGCGGCCCGCTCGTCTTCGCTCAGGTTGCCGCCAAAGCCGCCCTGGGGCGCCTCGCTGACGATGGCCGGCGGGGATGGGTTCAGCCCCTGTTCCTGCATCCAGGCGGCTTGGTCGTCCACCGTGAGCCGCATGGCGGCGATGGTTGCCAACTGCGCGGTCGTCATCTGCTCTTCGATCTGCTTCAGAACCGCGTTCCGCTCGACGTCGTTTTGCAGGGAGGTCCCCTGGAGTGCCTGCCACAGCGGCAGCAATACCCCAGCTTGCTCCGGTGTGACGGCGTTCTCTGTATCCTCCAGTTTTAGTGTGCCCAGCGCCAACTGGCTGCTCGCGGGCAGCGCCCCTGCGTGGGACTCGTCGAGCGCGGCGCTGGTGTAGGTGCCGGTCTCGCCGTCGCCATTCGATCTCCCACGCGCTTCTTCGGTCGGCGCGGCTGGCTCGCCGCCGCCACAGCTGGCCAGCATTCCAGCGGCAATGAGTAGAATTACGACCAAAAACAATTTCTTTCCCACAATTTCCTCCGTTTTGTATCTTGGCTGCTGAGGCCAGCTACTATTCTCGCCGCAGCGCCTCGATGGGGTCAAGTTGGGCCGCCTTGGTGGCCGGATAGTAGCCAAAAAAGATGCCCACCGCTGCGGCTGCCGCAAAGGCAAGCGGGATCGAGGCCGGCACCAACGCAGTGCGCATGGTGCCCAAGCTGTTGAACAAATAGGCGCCGCCCACGCCAACCAGGATGCCCGCCAGGCCGCCCGCCAGGCTGAGGACGATGGCCTCTAGCAGAAATTGGAGTCGCACGTCGCGGGGGCGGGCGCCCAGCGCCTGTCGCAGCCCGATCTCGCGCGTCCGTTCGGTGACGCTGACCAGCATGATGTTCATGATGCCGATGCCGCCGACGACGAGCGAGATGCCGGCCACCCAGGCCAGCAGATTCCGAAAGGCCTCGGTCGTCGAAGCCTGGGCGTCGATGATGCTGTCCTGGGTCATGAGCTGAAAGTCGGGCGTCGTCGGGTCCACGTCGTGGCGGCGGGCCAGCAGATCCGTGAGTTGGGCCATGACCCCGCTGACATTCTCCCGATCCGCCGCCGAGACATAGACTACGCGCACCGTGTCGCCCCCGAACCGAGCGTTGGAGAATTTGTCAAAGTAGAGGAGCAGGGGGATATAGATCCGCCCGTCATAGTCGGTGGTGCCCACGACGCCCTTTTCTTCCATCACACCCACGACGGTGAGCTGCGTGGAGCCCACTTTGACTCTTTGGCCCAGAGCGCTGCCCGGATCACCAAACAACTCTATTGCAATCTCGTAGCCCAAGGCGACGACCTTGTGGCTTCGGTCGTTATCCTCGTCGGTCAAAAAGCGGCCCAGGGCTACCCGGTAGTCGCGCACGTCGGGAAAGCCGGCCGTGGTGCCCACGGCCGGGATGCCCTCCAGGGTGATACCCCCCGCTTTCAGGTCTTGGCTGGTCGATTGCTCGGCCGAGACGCCGTTGATGCCCGTCACCTCCTCGGCGATGGCGCCGATGTCGTCGTAGGATAGTCCCGGCGGCGACCCCGAGCCCGAACCAAAGCCCCCCCGGCTCATCGCGGGCATAACCATGATCAGGTTGGCGCCCAGCGCATTGATCTGGTCAGCGATCTCGGCTTCGGCGCCGGCGCTGACGGCCAGCATGATGATGACGGCCGCCACGCCAATGATGACGCCCAAGGTCGTCAGAAAGGAGCGCGCCTTGTTGAGGGTTAGGCCCTCCCAGGCAACTTTGAAGGTTCGTCGTAGATTCATCGCCTCTCTTCCTGTCCGTGCGTACGTGATGCGTGAGAAAGTATCACGCATCACGTATGGCTTAATGCCAGCTTGCCCTGCTTCTTCCCGTTCAACTGGTCGGATACGATCAACCCATCACGCAAAAAGACGACCCGGTCGGCGTGTTCGGCAATGTTGGGCTCGTGGGTGACCATGACGATGGTCGCCCCGCTGTCGTGCAGATCGTGCAGCAGGTCCAAGATCTCCAAGCTCGATTGGGTATCCAGGTTGCCCGTGGGCTCGTCGGCCAGGATGATGGCCGGCTCGTTGACCAGCGCCCGGGCGATGGCCACCCGCTGTTGTTGTCCGCCCGACAGCTCGTTGGGCCGGTGTTCCACCCGGTCGGCCAGCCCCACCGACGCCAGGGCGGCGATAGCCCGCTCGTGGCACTGCCCATCGGAGAGATGATTGTGGCCGTTGTAGAGCAGGGGCAGCATCACGTTCTTGACTGCCGTCAGCCGGGGCAGCAGGTTGTACGACTGGAAGACAAAGCCGATTTTGCGGTTGCGCACCCCGGCCAGCCGGGTTTTGCTCAGGCGGCTCACGTCCTCACCGTCCAGCACGTAGGTGCCGTCGGTGGGCCGGTCGAGGCAGCCCAGGACGTTCATCAGCGTGCTCTTGCCCGAGCCCGACGGCCCCATGATGGCCACGAACTCGCCCGGCGCGACATCGAGATCCACCCCACGCAGCGCGTGGACCGCCACCGAGCCCAGGCCGTAGACCTTGGTCAGGTCGCGGATCTCGATCAGGGGCTGGTGCGGCATGGCTAGCCTCCCCCCAGGAAGCGCATAAAGCCGCCAGGTCCAGGCACCTGGTCGTCGTCAGCCGGTTCGCCGCCGGTGTCAGAGGACGTGGCCTCGCCCGTTTTGACCATCTCCCCCTCGTCCACACCCGACAGAATCTCGGCATTGACAAAATCCTTCAATCCCACCTCGACCGGGCGCATCTCCAACTCGTCGTTGTCCAGGACGACAAAGACGGCGTATTGGTCGGGCGCCAGCTCGCGCAGGGCCTGGATGGGCACCAGCAGTGCATTCCGAGCTTCCCCGGCCACAATCTCGACCTCGGCGTTCATACCCGACAAGAGGCTGACCGGGTGGGCGCGCAGGTCCACGCTGGCCCACGATTGGACAGCGGACGTGCCGTCCACCGTGACCAACCCCGGGTCCACGCTGAGAATCTCGCCGGGGAAGGTCAGATCGGGCAGGGCCTCGAAAACGACGTTCACGGCATTGCCCGGCGCGACGCTCAATAGATCCCCCTCTTCGACCCAGAATTGCACCTGCATGTGATCCAGGTCGGCCAGAGTCAGGATGGGCGACGTACCCACCGTCTCGCCGACCTGGACTTTGACGGCGGTCACGGTCCCCGCCTGGGGCGCCAGGAGTTGGGTATTGGCCAGGTCCCGCTGGGCGCTCTCCAGGCTCAATTGGGCCAGGGCCACGTTCAGTTGCGCCGCCTCCAGGTCGCGGGCCGTGGCCCCGGCCAGCAGGGCGTCCAACTGGGCCTGGGCCTGCGCAACCTTGGCTTCGGCTGCCGCCACCTCGTCGGGATCGGGCTCTTCTAGCAGGGCATCCAGTTGGGCCTGGGCCTGGGCGACCTTGCTCCGGGCGTCGCTGATTTCGTCCTGACCGGGACCTTCCAATGCCTCCTGGTACTCGGCCTGGGCTTTTTCGTAATTGGTCGTCGCCTGCCACAGGTCCATGGCTTGCTGGGTCTGGCCCGCGTCGGGCCGGTGGGCGATGCGGTCGTAGGCCGCCTGGGCATTTTGCAGATTGATCTCGGCCAGGGTCAGGTCCGCCTTGGCGATCTCGACCTGCTTCTCGTCGGAGCCGGCCAACAAGTCGTTCAGGGCTTCCTGGGCGCTGTTCAGGCTCTCTTGGGCAGCCAACAGATCCTTTTCGGCGGGCGGCGCTGTCAGCTTGGTGAGCGACGCCTTGGCCGAAGCCAGATTGCCCTGCGCCGCCGCCAGGTCGGCCGCATCGACGTCTTGAGTCAGTCCGGCCAGGTTGAGTTCGGCCTGGCGCAGGCTGATCTGCGCCTGGGCGACCTTGCTCTGGGCCTCGGCGTCGTCCAGGCGGGCCAGCACCTGGCCGGCCTCCACCCGGTCGCCAACCTCGACCAGCACCTCGGCCAGAACGCCGCTGCTGCGAAAGCCGACGGCCATCTCGGCCGCGGGGACCAGCATGCCTGATCCATTGGCGGTGATGACCAGGTCGTCGCGTCGCACCTGGGCTGTCGTGATGGTCGTCATCTCGGCAGGCACCTGGGCTTGAAGGTAGAAATTATCGTAGTAATAATAGCCGCCGCTGATCGCCAGGATTAGGGCCAGGAGCACAATCCAGAACCATTTTCGTCGGAACATGGACTTTCCTCCTCCTCTGAGATGGGGATAGAGTGAGGGGCGAACGCGCCTCACGGCTGGTTCGCCCCTCGTTCAGCTTGCTTGCCGGGTGGCTAGGCGTCGTTCTGGTTGGGAAAGCCCCGGAAGTTGCCGCCGGGCCGCATCCGCCCCGGCCCACCCCGGAAGCCGCCGCCGTGGCAGGGGCCTTCGAACTCAAAGGGCTCGTAGAGACACTCTTGCACACGCTCGGTGGCCTGCTCCAGCATCCAGTCGGCCCGCTCCTGGGTCAGATAACCCTCGGCCACAGCCTCGTCCAGCCGTTCGGCGATCTGGGCCAGGTGGGCGTCGGCGATGGCCTGTGGTTCTACGCCCTGCTCGGTCGCCACGTCGGCGATGCTCGTCTCCCCGTCCAGCGCCTCCAGCAGCTCCTCAACCGTCATGTCCAACTGATCGGCAGCCACACCGACGAGCGAGTTCTCTGGCCCGCCCATAAAGCCGCCGTGCCCGCCGTGCATCGGGCCGAACTTGCCGCCGCGCATCCCGCCGCGTGTCCCGGGCCCAAAGCCCTCGGCCACCCGCTCACGGACCTGCTCGGCCTGCTCCTCGGTCAGCCAGCCCTCGGCTACGGCCTCGTCGAGGACCTGCCCCTGGGCGGTGTCCACTGCCGCGTCGTACTCCTCGACGCTGATGCCCAGCACCCCGGCGATGGCCTCGGTGAAGCGCTCGCGGAAGTTGAAGGGCCAGTCGGCCCCATCCTCGGCGTCCTGGGCAAAGGCCACCGCGCCAACGGCTGTGACCCCCAGAACGGCCACCAGTGTAACGATTCCAGCGATCTTCCAAAACTTTTTCATCAGACGCTCCTTTCGCGTTTTTGCGGGTTTGTCCCGCTTGGTTTGTCAAGGGTCATCATAGCACAAAGATGTGGAGATCTGGTGGAGATCTGTTGTAGGATTGGTGAAACCCGCGCAAAGGCTTGGACTTTTTCAACCGGCTGCGCTATACTGTAGCCAGATCCACGGTGAGCGGCTGACGGGAGGTGAGCCGATGGGAGGAGTTGATTTTTCCGAACTCTAGCTGCCGGGGTAGGGCCGGGCGTGCAGCTTTTTGTGGGCGCCGTGCTTTTTCGCCCGCCACCGCCAACCGAACCCGCCCATCAGGGTGTAGGTCCAGGCCGGGATGAAGGACTTGGCCATCGTCGCCACGGCGGGCTCGGGCAGCGGCCGGCCGGCAGCCAGGGCCTCGGCCGCCAGGTCGAGGCCCTGCACGGCGTGGCGCATCATGCCGCCCAGCTCGGCCAGCGGCCGCCCGCCGATAGCCTCGCCACCGCCCAGGGCCAGGCCGCCGGCCCACTCGAATCCGGCCTCGCGGGCAAACTGGCGGCAGATGGCCAGCGCCACCTCGTTGTGCGCGGCTTCGGGAAAGCCGCAGTTGAGTAGGGCGACCAGGCGCTGGGCCTTCGGGACCCCGTCGCTTTGGCGATGGGCGGCGATCAACTCCAGCGCCCGGATGACCAGGTAGGGCAGGCAGTCCACGTAGAGCGGCGCGGCCAGGATGACGACGCCGGCCCGGTCCGTAGCGGCCAGCAGCGCTTCGACACCCTCCTCCGAGCGGAGCGCCCGGTAGAGGTGCAGCGTCTCGGTCTCAAAGCCGTGCTCGGCCAGTTGCTGGCACAGGTAACTGCCTAACGATTCCGAATTGCTGTGGGGCCGCTTGGCGCTGCCGACCAGCAATAGGGCGTGTTTCGGGGTATCCATCATTTTACCTCCACGGCATCCAGCAGGGACCGGATCTCGGCGCGCACCGCATCGGCGCCCTGGCTGTCCAGTAGCACACCGGCGGCGTGGGCCGGGGCGTGCATGTTGATGGCGTTGCGCCCCAGGAGCGCCTCAAAGATGCGCTCGCTCTCCGCGTCGGGCTCGGCCAGCAGGCCCAGGCCGAGCAGCTTCGGGTAGCAGTCGTAGCGGGGCTTGTGGTGCACCTCGCCTTCGATTTTGGTGAAAAAGGGCAAAATCAGGCAGATGTTGCGGTCCAGCGCCTTTTTCAGCTCCGACGAGTAGCCGCCAAAGGTCACCGGCGTCAGGTAGACGGTCAGGTCGCTGCCGATGACGGCGGCGGCGATCTCCCGCGCCGCGTCGTCCATCAGGCACTGGCCCGGCGTCTGCACCCAGCAGCCGAAACAGCCGATGCAGGGCCGGATCTCCATCTCGTGCAAGGTGAAGGACAGGACGTCCCAGCCCCGCGCCTCCAACCCGCCGGCGACGAGACCGCGGGCGCGACTCGCGGCCGGCTCGCCATCTAGTGAACCATCCAGGATTACGGCTTTCACGTTCTTCCTCCTTGACTACATTCAATTCGTCGGACGGCCAGCAGCGGCAGCCCCAGGTCGCGTACTCGCTCCAGCAGGCCAAAGAGGGCCGCCTGGTCGGCCACCGGGCCGCTGAGCACCGTCGTGTCGTCCCCCGCGTGCCTCACCGTCAGCCCCTCGAACCACTCGGTCCATTGCTCGTCCAGGTATCCCTGGAGCCGGATCTCGTAGACGTCCGCCATACGCCACCCCCTACTTGCCGCTTCGGAAGGCAAAGTGGATTACGTCTTGGCGGCACGTGTCGGCGCAGTTGCCGCACAGGATGCACTCGGCGTGCTCCATGTCGCCCCGTTGGACCAGGCCGTTGACGTCCAGGCTCATGGGGCACTTGCGCGTGCAGCTCCGGCAGTCGGTGCAGCGGTCAGCGTCAGCGACCAGCCGTAAGGCCGGCCAGCGGACGCTGTTCCGCAACTTGCGCCCCAGGATCATGAACGGTGCCATCCAGCAGACCGTGTGGCAGCCTGCCCGGCGGCCCAGGACGGCGGCCAGCCCCACGAACAGGAAAACGATGACATAGTAGATCAGGAACCAGGGTGGCCCGCCGCCGTCGAGGGGCAGGGCCAGGGTGACGCCGCCCTCGAACTGGTAGAAGGGGTCCACGGCGTGGTAGCCGCCGGCGGCGATGGCCAGCGCGGCGATGCCGCCGATCCAGGGGAACCAGATGGCCCACTTGATCCAGTCCAGCTTGCGGCGCGGCACCGGCTCGTCGTTGATGGGCACGGCGAACTCTTGCAGCGCGCCGGCCGGGCAGGCCCAGCCGCACCACAGCCGCCCCACAAAGAGCGAGGCGACGAGCATCAGCCCAAAGACGATGAAACTGGCATTGACGATGCCTTCCGAGGCGCCGCCCAGGATGAGAACGGGCGAAAAGTAGTAGAGCGTCACCGGAAGGAGCAACAGGGAGAGAAACAGCAACGCCTTCCGAATTCTCTGCCGCCCGGGGAGTTGTTTGACCTTCATTAGCAACCTCCTCGTTTGTACCCAGCACCAAGTTCTTGACTCTGGTGGCAGTATACCACGGGGAGGGTTGGATTGTCATCCAACGAAAGTTGGATCGGAGGTTGGAAAGGGGGGGAGGGCTAGATCAACCCCAGCTCTTGGGCCTTTGCGACGGCCTGGGTGCGATTCTTGACGCCCAGCTTGCCATAAATGCTGTTGGTGTGCGACTTGACCGTGCTCACGGCGATGACCAGCTCGTCGGCGATCTCGCGATTGGTCAGGCCCCGGGCGACGAGGCCCAGGACCTCCAGCTCGCGGTCGCTGAGGGGCTCGGTAAGGGGGAAAGCAGGCAATCGGGTATCAGGAGATCGGGAATCGGGAAAGGCTGCGAGCAGCCGCGTCACGTACGCATCGCCGATGGCTGACGGCTGATGGCTGGCCGCTGACGGCTGATGGCTGGCCGCTGACGGCTGATGGCTGGCCGCTGACGGCTGACGGCTGGCCGCTGACAGCAAGCTCATCATTGGCTGTCCCTCGTCCACGAAGGTGCGGACGTAGCCTTCCGGCTCGGCCAGGGTCAAGGCCTGCTCCAGGGTGGCGAGGGCCTCGTCGGCGCGTCCCTGGCCCTGGTAGACGAGTGCCTGAAGGGCCAGCAGCTCGACGGTGCTGCCCAGCCGCCCATCGCCTTTGGCCAGGGCCAGCAGCCGGTCCAGCAACCGGGCGGCTTCGTCCAGCCGGTCCAGGGCCAGAAGCGCGCGAGCCCGGCCGACGTATTCCCGTTCACACAGGGGGTCGATCCTGCCGTCGGGAGGTGGCTCGTGTGCCTGGAGCCAGCGCTCCAGGGCCCTGAGGTTCCCTTCGGCGAGCTGGAGGCGGACCTGGCAGGCGGCGACCTGGGCAGAGCACGTGGCGTGCAGGCGTTTCTCCCGCTCCAGTTGCTCGGCCTTTTCCAGGGCGTCGCGGGCCTGGCGCCGGTCGCCCAGGGCCAAAGACGTGCAGGCCAGGGCGGCATAGTCGCTGGTCAGGGCGTCCACGTTCCCCCACCGTTCGCCCAGCTCGATGGCCCGGGCCAGGTGATCGCGGGCGGCTTCCAGGTCGTTCCACTCGTGCAGCAGTATGCCCAGGCCCGAATACGCCTGGGCGGCCACCGGCGTCTGCTCGGCCAGGGCCAGCGCCTGCCGGTAGCGCTCGAAGGCGCGGTGGAGGTGGCCCTGCGCGACCTCCAGGTCGGCCAGGTGGGTGAGGGCGGGCACGGCCAGGTGGACGTTGCCGGCGGCTTGGCCCATCTGGCTCGCCTCGGCGAGGGCGCGAGCAGCCTCGAACACCTGGCCCTGTCGCAAATGGGTGCCGCCCAGGGTGAAAGCGACCACGCTGCGGACCACGAGGTTATCCTCGTCGAGCAGGTCGAGGGCTTCCTGGGCGAGCTCGACGGTGCGCGGCACGTCGCCCCGTTGGGCGGCGACGTAGGCCCGGATGGCGGCGACGTGGCCCAGCCGGTCGTCGGGCACGGGGGCGGGGCTCGCCGCTTCGGCTGCCTGGAGGCGGGGCTCGGCGGCGTCGGGCTGGCCGCTCAGGGCCAGCGCCCAGGCGTGATAGATGCACAGCCAGGGCCGGGCGCGGAGCGACTCTTTGGGTAGGGCGGCCAGCCAGCCGAGCAGTGTCGTGAGCTCGCCCCGCAGGAGCAGGGGCAAGCCCTGGTCCTCGACCAGTCGGGCGGCCCGGTCGGGGTTCCCGGCGGCCAGGGCGTGGCGGATGGCCTCGTCGGCCAGGCCGTGAGCCTCGAACCAGCGGCTGGCCCGGCGGTGAAGCTCCGGCGGCGGCGCGCAGCCCAGCGCCGCGCCTGCCTGCGGTAGCCGGGCGCGCAGCAGGTCGGCAAAAAGCCGGTGGTAGCGGTACCAGCAGCGCTGCTCGTCCAGGGGGATGAGAAAGAGGTTGGCGGCTTCGAGGTACTCCAGCATCTTCTGGCTGCTGGACAGGGTATTGGGTATTGGATATTGGATCTGAGGCAGACTGGCCTCCAATCTCCAATATCCAATATCCAATATCTCGTCACAAAGGGGACCGCTCAATCGCTCCAGGATCGACGTTTGCAGCAGAAAGGCCTGGATGCCCGGCGGCTGCTGGGCCAGCACCTCCTCGAGGAGGTAGTCGAGCACAAAGCGGTGGCTGCCCGTGAAGGCTCTGACGAACTCGGTCGTTTTGGTCGATGGCGTCCCCCGCAGGGCGAGGGCGGCCAGTTGTAGGCCCGTGATCCAGCCCTCGGTGCGGGCTTCGAGGGCCGCGACGTCCTGCGGGGAGAGGTCCAGGCCCATGACCTGGTTCAGGAAAAGGGCGGCCTCTTCTGCCATGAAGCGCAGGTCGGCGGCGCGGAGCTCGGTCAGGAGTCCGCGGCCGCGCAGGCGGGCCAGGGGCAGGGGCGGATCGGAGCGGCTGGCGATGACGAGGTGGACCTGGGGCGGCAGGTGATCGAGGAGAAAGGCGACGGCCTGGTGGACGGGCAGGGCCTTGAGGACGTGATAGTCGTCGAGAACG
>CAYLZO010000187.1:0-10983 GCA_964387775.1 uncultured Anaerolineaceae bacterium | reverse complement strand
AGTGCCTGGGGGATGCCCGCGGCCTGTTCGTGCAGCAGAAGCAGGCGAGGATCCTCCAGGCTCAGCTCCTGACCTGCCACCTGTTGCACCAGGGCCTGTACTTCGGCTGGATTCATGGGCGGGACGTCTACCATCGCATAGTCCAAATGGAATCCCTCCAGCAGGGTCCGATTCCGGGTGGTAAAGACGGCCTTGCCGCCTACCAGGAAGGGCTGGATCGAATCACCGGACCAGGCGTCGTCGAGGAGGAGAAGAACCCGCCGGCCCTGCAGTTGTGCCCGAATGGCCTGTGTCAGCGGTTCCACGCCGGCGTAGCCGGGCATCGGCACAGACAGTACCCTGGCCCACAGCGCCAGTTGTTCCTGCCGGCGCTCCCTGGCCCGGTCAGCGTCTACCGACTCGTCGGCTTCCGGCCCGAGGTCCGCCCACAACGGGAACTCGAAATGCTCCTGAATTTGAGCATCGTGCCAGAGCATCTGAAGCAATGCCGTCTTGCCCACACCGGCTGTGCCCCACAGGCCGATGAGGGCCGGTCCATCCGGGGCCAGCAGCAGCTCTTTCACGCGGGCGATGAGGTCCGCCCGGGGTGCCAGGTGACCGGTCTCGGGGAAGAAGGATGGCCGGTACAGGTGGGATGCGGCCTCGACGTGGTAATCATCTGCCTGCGGGATCCACACTTCCAGGCTGAGCAGTTCTTCCGGGACTGATGTCTCTGCAGGCTCCGGTTCGTGGACAGGCGTATCTTCATCGGCTGGCATGTCTTCCGGCAAAGAGGCAAGGGGCTTGGCCTCGCTTGCTGCCTGTTCAGGCTCCGGCTCGTGGACAGGCGAATCTTGACCGACTGGTATATCTTCCGGCAAAGAGGCAAAGGGCTTGTCCTGGCCTGGTGCCTCTTCAGGCTCCGGCTCGCGGGCAGGCAAATCTTTAGCATCGGACACGTCTTCCGGCGAAGAGGCAAATGGGATGTCCCCGCCTGCTGGCTCTTCAGTCTCCGGGGCGGGGGCAGAGGGCTGGAGCTCAGACCTGGGGGTGGGTTCTGGTGCAGAGGGCACCTTACGCCTTGGTTCGGCTCGCTGTGCAAACTGCGTCAGCCAGTAGTGAGACGGAAGGGGTGACTCCACGGTGGTCGGTTCAAAGTCGGACAGGATGGTGACTATCAAACGCTCGTACGCTTCCCAGATCGCCTCCGCCAGGATCTCGATCCCCCGGTTCAAACGTTTTCTGGCGGTCCCTGTGGGAGCCTTCGTTCCCAGGCTCCTCAGGCGCGGGATCGCATCTTCGATCTCGGCCCGTACCTGGGGCAAAAGGCCTTCCGGCCAGAACGCCGCCATGTAATCAGGATTTTCCAGGCAGTCGAGGGCATCGCTCAGAGACTCGACGATGCGGCCATCCACCGGAGCGGCGAGGTAGCGGGCGCGGACGCACAGGACGGCGAGCAAGTCCCTGGAAGTTGCTTTGAATCCGCCTATATTCCTGGCCAGGTCCGCCAGGCGTTGTTGGCAGAGCTCATCCAGGGCTTGACCGACGAACTCCATGCAATATCCTGCCCGGAAAAGGTTGTCGAGTTTCCCGCGCCGCTGGGCGTATTGGAATGTGAGTTCCTGGAGGCCGGGCGGGACATCCTCGAGCGTAACGCGGGCCTCGGTTAGCTCGTAGTGCAGGAACTCGGGCAGCGACTTCAGAAGGATTCTCTTTTGTTCTTCCATTCCGTTCTGCTCAACGCTTTCCGAGACTCGTTGACCGCTCTCAGCCTGGAAGTGGCGCGCTTGGCGCGCACTTTTGGCGCGGTCCTGGCGCGCTTTTGGCGAAAAGTTGTACAAAGAGCGCTTGTTTTCTGCTATTATGACGGTGCTGATTGGTCGCATGATTCTACCGCCTTTCGGCAGATTGTCAAATGGGACAGCGCGCTGCTCCAGCATCCTGACGTTGGAGCGTAACCATGGAAAAGAAAACGGTGGGGGCTTGCACCCCGCAGATCTCGATGATAGAGGCGGCCCAGACCGCCACGGATGAGGCGGTGGATCAGTTCTGCTGGTCCGTCGCGCAGGTGTTGAAGCGTATCCTCGACCCGGCGCCATCCGGGGCTGAGGATGGAAACGTAGACGAAAAGAGAGGAGAGGCATCGAATGCTAGCCGCACTATCCGGCCAGGTCTTCAAGCTGGTCGCGTGGCATGAGCCGGTCACCCGGGCCGGCCAGGGCGCATCAGCTCACCGTATCGCGCTTTCCCGGCTCCTCGCGGGCCTGGGTCAGCCGGTTGTCGTCGCGCAGGCCCTCTACCTGGAAGCCTGCCTCGTGTGGTGGGGCTTGTTGACCCGGCTCGCCGGCCGGGCCTGGTCCCACCTGGCGGTAGTGCGCGCCCGCGCCGGGCGGTTGTGGCTCGCGCTTCGGCTCAGCGCCGCCGCCGCTGCCCTTTTCATCCAGGTCTCAACCCCGGCCGGCCAGGATATCGGCGAACGGTGGGCCGAGAAGGTGGACGAGCCGCTCTACCCGAAGGACCGGCCGCTGCGGGCCGTCATCTACCGGCGGGTGTCCACCTTCGAGCAGGAGGACGAAGGCCACAGCCTGGATGAGCAGTTGGAGCGGGCCGCGCGCTACATCAAGAACCAGGGCTGGGTCCAGGTCGAGGTCTATACGGACGTCTACTCGGGCAAGTCAGGCCGGCGCAAGGCGTTGCGCAGCCTGGAGCAGGCGGTGCTGGCCGGCGAGGTGGACGTCGTGATCATCGACCGCATCGACCGGCTCTATCGTAACCTGGAGGGGCTGCTGCGCATCGTGGACCTGTTCCACAAGAACAAGGTGGCCCTGGTCTCGGTGTCGGAGCAGATCGGCTTTGACACGCGCTGGGGGCGGTTGGTGCTCATGGTGTTGGGCGCGCTGGCCGAGTTCTACCTGGACTCGCTGGCTGAGGAGACGCGCAAGGGCAAGCACGCTCGAGCGCGCAAGGGGCTGGCCAACGGTGCCTATCGCTTTGGGGTGTGCAGCGGGCTGTGCAGCGCATGCACCGACCCCAACGGCCAGGGCTATTGCTCGCACTATGGGGGCGAGAACCGGGGGAATGGCAGCGTGCCGGTGCACCACCCGATCGAGGTGGAGGCGGTGCGGTTGATCTACCGCTGGTATGCCGCCGGCGACATGTCCTACGGCGACGTGGCCTGGCGGCTGAATGCCCGGTTGTGGACCGGGCCCGACGGGCGGCAGGTGCACTACCGGACCAAGGGGCGGCCGGGCTGGAGCGAGCCGGGGCCGTTCACCGACGACGCCGTGCGTTACATCCTGTCCAACCCCTTCTACAAGGGCAGCGTGGGTTACGGCGGCATCAAGGCCAACGGCCAGAAGGAACGCAAGCCGGTTGAGCTGTTCGACGGCCAGCACGAGCCGCTGGTGGACGAGGAGACCTGGAACCGCTGCCAGGAGAACCGCCGCCGGCGGCAGCACCGGCCCGACGGCGCCAGCGGTCCGGCGCGGATCTATCCCCTGTCGCGGCTGTTGTTCTGCCAGCGCTGCCACAGCTCAATGCGCGGTTTTTCCAGCAACAATGCCCAGAACCGCTACTACGGCGACCACCTCTTCCGTGAGAAATGGCGCGGGGATAGGAAGAAGCAGGGCACCACTGAGGACGCTCTGGAGGCTAACCTGGGGCTGACCTACGACCATCAGGCCAACGTCGCGGCTGAAGCGGTGGAAGAGCAGGTGCAGGCCGTCGTCGCTCAGATCGAGCTGCCCCCGGAGTGGAAACAGAGCATCCTGGCCTACCTGAGCGAGGAGGGCGGGTTGAGCGCCTTTCAACGCAAGAAACTGGAAGTGCACGAGCGGCTGCGCCGGGCCAACGAGCGTTACCTGTCGCCGGTGGCGCCCATCTCGCGCTGGGAGCTGGAGCGTATCCAGCGCGAATGCCTGGCGCTGCTGGAGCAGTTGGAGCGGATGCTGCCGCCGGGTACGGAGGAGCCGGACGTGTGGCCCTACCTGGACGACCTGGGCCGGCTGTGGGCAGCCGCCACCTGGGATGAGCAGAACCGACTGTTGAGCCAGCTCTGCTCGGCCATCTTTGTCCAGGACCAGGATGTGGTCAGGCTGGTGACCTATCCCGCCTTCCACGACTTGCTGGCCGAGGCGGCTGGCAAGGCGGCAAGGAAAACGCATGAAGAGAGAGGAGCAATGTCCAGATGAGCAAAAAGCGAGAACGACCGAGGTACCGAAACCCCAGGCGGCGGATGCCGGTGGCCGGCCGGGATGACAGCCTGGCGACCATGCTCTGCAACCCGGTGTATGGCTACGGCCGCTGGCTGGAGCCGAGGGAAGTTGTGACTTTACCCATAGTTTTGCCGCGATGGCAAAGGTATGCTTCCAATAGCCTCTGTCGGGGGTTCGTTTGCCGGCTGGCAAGCACCCTGGCCTACCAGCCCAACTCGCGAAGGGTCTCTTGCCACGTGGCGCGAGCCACAGGCTGTTGTATGTATCTGGGCGAGCGCAGTAACGCCGCGACGCGATTGGAACTGGGATAGAGACCCTGTGCATGAAGACTCCGCACCGCTTCACGGACCTCTGCGCACAGTCGCAACCTGTTTTCCTGGGCGCATGCTGCCCGATAGGCGATGTACCGGGCCGAGATCGCACTGCACAATTCCGGGAACCGGTGGGACAGAGCGGAAGCCCGGTACTCGATCCTTCTCGCAACTTCGCGCATCGACGGCGGTGGAAATTCCTGACCAGCCAGGACTTGCTCCAAGACCTGTCGTTGCCCTGCCTTGTCATAGCGCCGAAGAGGCCGTGCTTGTGGCGGTGGCCTGTGCACCCATGGCCGGTCAGTCTTGATCGATCTGACGTCAAGCTCCTCTGCCGTCAGAAAATCGAGCGCGGAGATATCCAAGATGTCGCACAGCCGCAACAAGAGATCAAGCCGCGGCACGGATTCTCCATGCAACCAACCGCAGGCTGTCTGCAAGCTCACTCCCAACGCCCGAGCCAGGACGCTTACCTTGCCCCCGGCTACCTGCTGGACACACACAGTCACAGCCTGTGCAATTCTTTCTCTGGGCGGCGGAGCAGGCAGGTTCGGCGCAGCAGCCAGCAACTCCCCTACGCTCTCTGCCACCCACATCTGCCATCCCGTTTCCTCATCCCTCAGGCCGCCATTGCCCGCTGGAGTTGGCAATGCCGATGTGCCCAGCCAGCGTCTACACCTGGAACAGTAGCCTGGTCGCGACCGTGATCCCAGGAGCGGCAGCACCAGCCCACAGTCCGGATAGGGACAACGAGTTGTGAGATGCCTACGGTGAAGTGGACAAACCATGACGACCGCCGCCGCCCAGAGTAACGGCTCATAGACGACTTGCCCGGCTTCGTGCCACTCCTCATAGCAGACCGGGCACCAGGCTCGTGTGGGACGCAGCAGTCCGGCGAGTGGCAGCACCCCGGCCCAGGGCTGCAGGGTCAAGAATCGCAACTCGCTACGCATCGTCAGGCGTTCCAACCCCTGAGTCCACTCCCTGGCCATTTTTCGAGTGCCGTTCAACGCCTGGCTGGCCCGTGGCCAGAAGGCCGCTAGATACGAGTTCGTTGACTCGAACGAGTGCCCTTTTCCCAGGAGCGGAAGCACCTCGCGCTCGACCAGCGTTACCGTAGTCACATTGTGCGCCTCGGCCAGCCTGGCCACATAACCGGTCAGGCTCTCCACATAGGCAGTCCCCACCCCGATTGGCGCCAGGTGGTAGAGCCGGCTGCGCGGGGGGAGGACCG
Organism: uncultured Anaerolineaceae bacterium; assembly: GCA_964387775.1. GTDB lineage: Bacteria > Chloroflexota > Anaerolineae > JAAYZQ01 > JAAYZQ01 > CAYLZO01. The sequence goes on along the minus strand of CAYLZO010000187.1, from coordinate 5,245 downwards.
GCGATGTCACATCCCAGAGATCACAGCTTGCCAGCCGACTACTCGTCACCGTCACCCTGCCCTACCTGATCTCGGGCAGGCCGGCGTCGGCCCACACGGTTTGCCGGTCGTCGCTGCCCCCTCCCATCAGACGAGACCGGCTCTGAACTTTTCCCATCCAGGCCGAGGAGGGTGCGCAGCTCCAGGCGGCCATCTCCCCTGTCCTGCAGCGACTCCTCACCCTCTTTGATCTCCCATGCCATCCGCAATAGCCTGCGCGTCGATTCCTCATGCCGCTCCAGGTCAGCAGCCGTCAATCTGTCCCGGCCTTCTTCCAGCACAAAACCCAGCGTCCGGTCGAGCCACTGTTTCAGGATCCCAACGCAGCCCACACACCGTTCGTAAAAGTAGTCATATTGTCTGACCAGGTTCGGTTCCTCGACCAGTGGCAGGTGGCGTTGGAAGGTCAGCAACACGCGCTTGAATGCGACTACGTCCTCGGCCTGATCGGGACGGTAACGGGGAAAGTGAATCTCGGTACTGCGCCGGCTCAATTGTGCGCTCAAGTTGGCCAGCCCCAACAGTTCATAGGTTCCGATCAGCACATGCACGATCCCGGTTGTGCTGGACAGCGATTTCAAAGTGTCCATTTGATCCAATAGCCGCCGGCCGCCGGTTACCTTTTTCAGATGCTGCGCTTCGTCTACGATAACCGCCGCCGGCCGGCGATGGTACAGGTTCTGCTCAACCGCCCGGCGCAGTTGCTCGGCGCCGACATTTCGCCGCACAGTCAACTGACCGGCCCCGTTCTGCCGCAGGCCCGGGGGGGCATACTCGATCTCGGGCTTCAGAAACGGCTCGTCCAGGGCAAGCAACAGCCGTGAGTAGTAGTCTTTCCAACTGAAATTTCCTGATTCAGGAGCGACCGCTTCCACGCCAACGACTGGCACATGGCCCCACTCTTGCTCCAGCCCCGGCAACGATTCTTCCCGCAGTTGCTTTTCGATCCGCAAGCGCAGCGTCGTCTTGCCCACGCCCGTCGGACCCAACACGAGGATGAGCAATACCCCGGAAGGCTGGCGAATGGCGTTCATCACGGCCAGATGCACTTCCTTGAGCCGCGGATGAGCCACAACTTTGCCCTGAAAGTAGGCCAGCCGAGCCTCTCCTGGCTGCTCAAGCAGCTCTCGCGGAAATCTCTCGTCTGTCACTGCCATTTAGTAATCCTCGCATAGCGCCAGATTCTCGTCATCATCGCCTGTCTCTCCAAGCAACGGCAAGTCTGGTTCGTGTCTATCTCCGCTTCCCTGCTCCAACACCTGCGCTGCCAAGGCCAAGTCGTCGTGGCCGTCCTGGCTCTCGTATGGCCGGGTACCGGCCATGATCGCCAATACGTCTCTTGCTTCGGCATCGCGTAATCGCTGCTCCAATAGAGCCTCCTCCGCCTCCACGGAGCTCAGGAACTGGGCCAGCCTGTGCGCCGTGATCGAGAATTGTTGGCTGTGACACTGGTTCCGGCGTCGCAGTTCTGCTGTAGCCAGCATCACCTCCCGCTCTGAGCGACCGGCGAAGCGGGCGTAGTGTTCGGAGATGCAGCGTACCCACCGCCCTTTGACAAAGGCGTAGGCCGTCCCGGCATCGAGCGGGTCATAGCGCACCGGAACCCGGGTCTCTTCTACTTCAGCATCGAGGAAAGCGTCCGACCAGTAAAAGATGTATTTGATCTTGACGCCGAGGCGGGGCACGATCTTGGCCGTACCCTTCTTGTTCGTCGGTAGGGTAGCCAGCCGGAAGTCTTCGTCGTAAGGAATCAGCCGGTGTGCACGGCGGCCGCTTTGTGCCAGGCCACTGACAAAAGCTTCTCGGGGTGACTGTCCCAGAGCCGGGTGTGCCAGAGTGTCGTACACTTCGTAGACCCACTCACACAGGCGAGTGTACAGTCTTCCGAGAGTCCAGCACGCAAGTTCTTTCGGATTTACAGCACGAGTCACCTGCCGAACATTGCGCATGACCTGGGTGTTGCCCACCAAGTTGTGGATGAATCGGGTGTTGGTCGTACCGAACAAGCGCTCACACACAGAACCGAAGCGTGGCTGGGCACCAGGCCTGGTTTTCTTGGTGCATTCGTAGCGAGCCAGCAGTGTCTCGAAGTAGACGCTTTCGAACTCTCGCCCACCATCTACGACTAGAATCTGAGGCAATCGTCCGTGTCGGTGCACACACTCACGCAGGATCATCATGCAGGAACGGTAGCTGGGTGGATCGAAGGTCAGGTAGACGGCCAGCAGGCGCCGGGAGAAGGCATCTACGAGAAACGTTGCCCAAGGGCGCCCCAGATTTCGGCCGGTGCGCGAGCAAACGAGTTCGACGTCCAGTTGAGTGTGGTCAATGTGCCCAATCTCGAACGGTCGATCTCCGTGCCGTGGGGTCGTGAACGCCAATTCCCAGTAGAAGGCCTGTTGCTGGTAACCTGCCCGGCGTCCCTGGCGTTTCTCGACTTGCTCCTGGCGCGGTCGCCGGTTGACCGCTTGCGTGAAGGTCTTGTAGCTCGGGGCCATAATGTCTCTCTCCTCGCAGGCCCGCACGAGTGCGCCATACACCTCGCACTTGGGCTTTTGCTTCAGTGTCTCGTAGTCGTTGACCACAAACTCGTCCAGAGCTGCCTGGGTCTTTTCCGGCAGTTTGGCCTGGCGGTTACCGCACTTCCACTGCCTGGGCAAAAGCCCGACGTACCCGCAGCCGAGCAACTGCTCCGCTTCCCGCCATCTGGACAACCAATGACGGATTGTGCGTGCCGGTGGCACGTCAGCCTCAACATCCTGCCCGGACAGGTGAGCAGCTACGACTGCATACCGTCGGTTCGCCTCGACAAAGTCCCGCGGACTCGCCCGAGCAAGCAGTTCTTGCACTTGAGTGCTGACGCCCCGTTCAACTTCCTGTCTGCCGGTGAGCTTGCCTTGTTGGACCAGGGTTTCAAAAGTGGCATGGGGCAGTTCGACGACGTTCCCATCCTCGGCCAGCAAGGCCACGCTGCTTGCCCCAAGATTGACGATCGTCCAACCTTTTTCATCCCAGCGAATCGAGGCACCAATGGACACGTGCACGCAGTGCGGCTCGCCGAACGTGACCGGCCGCTCTGTCCGGGTGATCACGGCGTAGGCACGGGCTGTCGCCTCATCACGAAAGACTCGCACCTTGTCAGGCTCAGCTAACGGAGCAGCATGAACGTCCACGTAGAGATGCTCTGCGGCAATCAACATGTAGACCGCGTCGTTGTTGGTTTCAGGCACGGATCGAAGCAACTCGGTTAAGAAAACGCCAGGCTGTGTGATGACGAGTGACTGGAGAGTCTCGTCGATCTCGGGACTGCTCGAAGGGCAATCCGCACGCAGGTAATCTTCCAGGAAGAGCATGTTACGCTGGAAAACCCAGTCGATCTCGGCTGAGGACCGTACCCGGTAGAAGAGACCGAGCGATTCGGCATGCTGCATACCCGGCGGAGAGTGCCAACCGCCCTCTTCATTTCGCACGTAGCGCGACGGCATCTGTTCAGTCAGCCGAACCAGATCCTCCTCGGTCTTCCACTCCTCCCAACCGACTGAATCGGTGCGGATGACAAAGTAGTCGGGCGTGTGCAACACGCCCACTCGGCGCCCACTCTTGCCCGGATAGACCAGCTTGATGGGTGGTGGCTGATCGTAGTACTCCAGGGTGTGAGGATCATGTTCCTTCTCGTAGATGCCCGCCAGCTCGTTGTGGTGACTCTCGGCCTGGATGGTGACGCCCATCTTGCGGCTGGGGTAGCGGACGCTGACGTTCCCGGCGGCGCTGCGCACCCGCCGAGAGGGCGGTGAGGCTCGAATCTCCTCAATGATTGTCTGGGTTTGCTTCGACAAGCCCAGGTGTTGGCAAAGCTGAAGCCATTCTTCGTTACTCAGCATCGCAAGCACCTCTGCTACCTACGGCAAGTCAGAATCGACGCATCATAGCACACGTGTTCTATTCTTCCAAATGCGGCAGGACTCCAGGTCAAGACTTGACATCGGGCAGGTGGCGACCGAGCTCTTCCTTTTCTCAGTCTGCCTGTTCAACCCGACAGGCGCTACCGCGCCTGGGCAGGCGGATTGGGGGTGCTCACCTCAATCACATCACAACGCAAAGGAGATGGAGATGAGTACGAGCCACCTGCCCGCAGAGCCCGAGTTGGTCGTTCACAGCCGCATGGCCGCCTACTGTGCTCGCCGCCGCCTCGACAGCCCTGACCTGACGCCCCAGGACATGGAGGATATGATCCAGACCGCTACACTGGCCTACTGGAAACATCATCGCCAGGGGCGCCCCCCTGCTTTCTGCTTCGTCTGCGCCCGGACCGCTGCCGAGACGTACTTCTTCCGACAGATTCTGGGCAGAAATCCTCGCAACCCTCTATCCCTGGACGCTCCTCTGGAAGATGACGGCGCTCTGCCCCACGAGTGGCTGCCCAGCCCTGCACAGGCTCACGATCAGGCCTTGCACCTGGATTGGCTCTCCGACGAGGTCCTGGAAGGTGTCCTATTTGAAGCCCGGCGTGCCGCTGGTTTCTCAAAACGCCACCTGACCCGTTATTGGGACACGATCCAGACCGACAAGCGAATCATCCGTCTGGCAGCGCGGGGGCACACCAATGCCAGCATTGCTCAACAGATGGGTACCACCGAGGGCACAATCCGAAATCGCCGCCAGCGCATCCGCCGCCTGCTGGAAAGCTTGCTGCCAACCGAGGCAGCGCCCGTCGAGTACAGCCGCACCGGTGGGGATCAATGCCGGGCACGGGAGATCCAGCTTACCTATCCCGGAGGGTGCAAGCCAGACCGGGCATGAGGACAAAGCTCTCCTTGCTCGATCCCGTCATAGCCAGCCCAGAGCAAGGGCTGGCTTTTTTCCCTTCGTCACAACAGGTCGTTTTTTGTGTCCACGGCTCCGGCTGGCATCCTATCGGCGCGTACTCGCGGCAAAGGTATGCTTCCACCATCAACTCGCGGCCAAACTATCCTTCCAGCACCCGCGCATCCGGGCCTGTTTCCTGCTCAAAGAGGGTCAAAAACACCTCTTTTTCGGCAAAACTATGCTTCCAGACCCGGCAAAACTATGAGTAAAGTTACAGAAGTCGTGGCCGCCCACGTGTTTAGCAAGAACGTCGAGCTGGCCGCGAGGCAGAAAGCCCAGGGCCGCACCCTGACGCTGGATGAGCTGGACGCCGAGTTCGTCGCCCTGATGGACGACCTGG
>CAYLZO010000186.1:0-10985 GCA_964387775.1 uncultured Anaerolineaceae bacterium | reverse complement strand
GCCCTGAACCAGCGCCGGGTCCAGATCTGGATCCCGTTCCTGGAGAAAAAGATCGGGGATCTGCGCGCCCGCATCGAAGAGAAACAAGAGGGAGACTAGATGTCGCTGCGCGCACTGATTCGTTTGGCAACGAACCCGCGAGCATCAGCTTTAGCCGATGTGTGTACCCTTGCACCACCCCCGAATACGATGGAAACTATACTACAGCTCGCGCCATTCGTCAAATCTGTGGCGCGTTCGTGCTTTCAGAGCAGGTGATCCGGCAGGTGTTCATGGCAAGAAACCTGCCGGTTTCTTTGTCTGGACATGTTCAGAAATCGCTGAAGCGAAATCGTCTCTAGCTTCACAACACCAGCTGTCGTTTGCTATCCGTACAAACCTCGCGTATAATAGATCATCCTCAATGACAGTTTTCGAAATCGTCATTCGGGATGATTGAATCCAGGAGGTGACGATGCTGCGGAATCGTGAACGCGAACTGGGATATCTCGATATCCGCTACGCCAGTGGCCGGGCTGAGTTGGTCGTCCTCTACGGCCGCCGGCGGGTGGGCAAGACCACCCTGGCTTACTATTGGGCCCAGGAGAAGCCCCACATCTTTTTCTTTGCCACGCGCGACGACAGTGAGACGCTGTTGCGCCGCTTCTCCCAATTGATCGCACAAGCGAACGGTGAGTCCACCGATCCGGCTTTCACCTTCCCTGACTGGGAGACTGCCCTGCAGGCCCTTGTCACCCTGGCCCGCGAGCGTCGTTTCGTGGTGGTGATCGACGAGTTCCCCCGCCTCGTGGCGGCCCACCCGCCCATCGCCTCCTACCTGCAGATGGTGTGGGACATGGAGCTACAGCACACCCAGATCTTTCTTGTCCTGACCGGCTCCCTGCTCAGCGTGATGCGCCAGCAGGTGTTGGATCCAGATGCGCCCCTCTATCTGCGCCACACCTGGCCTTTTGAGCTCAAGCCCCTGAATATCGCCGATCTTCCAGCCTTCTTCCCAGCTTACTCACCGGATGCGCTGGTCGAAACCTATGCTGTGCTGGGTGGGATGCCTTATTATCTGATCTCGATGGACCCCGAGGTGGAGTTGCTGACCAATGTGCGCCGCGCGATTCTGGAACCCACCGGCTCGCTGTTCAACGAGATTCCCCTGCAAATGCACCTGGAGATGCGGGGTATGGATGTGCCGCTGTATATGCGCATCCTGCAAGCCATTGCCCTCGGTGCTCACACTCGGGCCGAGATCACTCAGGCTGCTGCTCTGCACGACAAAAACGTTTCCCACTACCTGCTGACCCTGCAAGAAATGGGCCTGATTACCGTCCAGCAACCCCTGGAGCGTGGCAAAGGCCGGCGGCGTTGGGCGCGCTATCACCTGGAGGATCCTTTCCTGCGCTTCTGGCAGCGCTTCGTCGGCCCTCGCCAGGCGGAGCTGGAGATAGGTCATGGGCAGGAGGCGCTATGGCACGAGATCCGGCACCAGTTGCCCCAGGTCGTCGCGCCGATGTGGGAGCGGATCGCCCGTTGGCACTTGCTGCACTCCGGTGGTCAGGGCGGCCTGCCGCCCGTGGCGGAAGTGGGCTCGTGGTGGAGCGGCCAGGCTCAGATCGATGTGGTCGGTGTGGATCGCCACAGCCGGTCGGTGGTCTTGGGTGAGGCTCGCTGGCGACAGGAACCGGTCACGCCGCGGAATCTGGAGCGCTTGGTGGAGCGGGGTCAGCACTGGCTGCGGGGCAGTGACGCTCATTGGGACGTGCATTATGCCATCTATGCCCGCAACCTGGCCCCCGGCCTGCGGGCGCTAGGTGAAGGGGAACGGAATGTGCACCTTTTCACGCCGGCCCAAGTTGTTAAGGTCGATGGGGGGTGACAGGGCCATCATCGGTCTGACTCAGCTGACAAGCGCGCTAGCATCCAGATAGTAGCGACTCACGCGCGCTCCTCCCGATCCTTGAGAATGAGTTCGGAAAGGGGCTGTCTATGGCTCAACTTCTCTGTCAACCGGGCACGCGCGTCAACCGAGACTGCCAGAGGCGGTGTCCAGGGTAGCTCTTCGATCAGGCCGGCTGCCTTCATCTCCTCTACGATAAGGTCATACAGACCTCTGCTGCTCTCAGCTTGGGGTTTGACAACCAAGGCATCAGCTCGCTGTTCGATCCCGACTTCCTGGATATCTCCCCAGGCTTCCAGGAGAGGCTGTGGGATTGGCACCCCCTCGTCAGTGATTTTCACATCAACGACTTTGCCCATCTTGTGTCTTCCTTTCGCAACCAACGGTCATTCACCTTTCTGTGTCCAGTATACTACAGCCATCTATCCGTGTCAACAAGATCGCCGTCCGAAAGAATAGGCGTTCGAGCCTCCAAGCCAGCCTTGCAACATCCGTCGGCCCGCAAGGTTTCGCTGTCCTGTGCTTCTCGTGCGGGGGACTTGAGGCATCCGAGCAACCGGTGGAGGCAAGATCTCGAGTGCTCTACACCTCGCGACGGCTCACGTCTGGCTGTGGACACCGAGTTCGCGGGCAGACTCTGGCCTATCGGCGGGCGTATCAATGAGCGCCAGCCAAGGGCGTTGACGAAAACGAGAGCATCGATTATAATATGCTCAGGGTTTCGGTTCTCTTTCGTGGGAGGTTTTTCAATGCCCGCCTTGCGGCTGTTCTTGCTGGGACCTTTCGTCATCCGCCACGAGGGCCACCCGTTGGCCAAGCCACCGACGCTCAAATCCCAGTCCCTCTTCGCCTACCTGGCCCTCCATCGCCGGCAACCGCAGCCCCGCGAGCGGCTGGCCGCCCTCTTCTGGGGCGACCGGCCAGAGCGCAGGGCGCGTCGTTCCCTGACGACGGCCCTGTGGCACATCCGCCGCTGCCTGCCCGACGAGAATTCGCTGCTCGCCGACGTCCACGCCGTCCAGTTCGATCCCCAGGCCGACCTCTGGCTCGACGTCGCCGAGTTCGAGGCACGGGTCGCCTGCTCCGATCTGTCCTCTCTCCAGGCCGCCGCTGCCCTATACCGGGGCGATTTCCTGGAAGGCTTTTACGACGACTGGGTCCTCAACGAGCGCTACCGGCTGGAAACCCTCTTCTCCGAAGCCCTGGCGCGCTTGATGCGCGGGCTGGAAGCCCGGGGCGACCACGAGGACGCGCTTGCCATCGCCTTGCGGCTGCTCCAGCACGACCCCCTGCGCGAGGACGCCCACCGGCTGGCCATGCGCGCCCTCTGCCACCTGGGCCAGCGCGACGCGGCCCTGGCCCAGTACCGCCGCTGCCAGCAGATCGTGGCGCAGGAGCTGGACGCCGAACCGATGACCGAGACGGCAGAGCTGCACCAGGCCATCCTGGACGGGCGCTTTGCCGTCACGCCGCTGGCCCGCCGCCTGTACGCCGAGACAGAGGGCAACCCCTTCTTTCTGATGGAGATGGTCAAGGCGCTGTTCGAGGCGGGGCTGGTCCGTCTGGAGGCCGGGGCCTGGCAGGGCGATTTTGCCCACGTCTCGGGGGCGGAGCTGCCGCTGCCTGTGGGGCTGAGCGAGGCCATCCAGGCCCGGGTGGGCCGGCTTGGCGGGGAGGCCCGGCAAGCGCTGCAGGTGGCAGCCATGCTGGGCCGCGAGTTCGACTTTGACCTGCTCTGCGCGGCCTGGGGGCAGGCCGAGGAAGCGACTCTGGGAGCCCTCGACGCGCTCCTGCGACGGCGCTTTGTCGACGAGGGCAGCGGTTCTGCGAGCCGCGACTATGTCTTCCACCATCACAAGATCCGCGAGGTGGTCTATGCCGGGATCCCGCTCCGGCACAGGCGGCGCCTGCACGCCCGGGCGGGCGAGGCGGTGGAGACGTGCCATACCACAGAGATGGAGGAGGTGGCGGGTGAGCTGGCCTTCCACTTTTGCCAGGGCCGGCACGTGGACCGGGCACTGGAAGCGAAGGCGATTCGTTACTTGCTCCTGGCCGGCGACCAGGCCCGGCTGGCCTATGCCCACTGCGAGGCCATCGACTTTTACAACCAGGCGCTGGCGCTGCAGAAAGAGCGCGACGAATACGAGGGGGCCGGCCGGACGCTGATGAAACTCGGGCTGGCCTATCACACCCGCTTTGACTTTGCCCAGGCGCGCCGGGCTTTTGAGGAGGGCTTTGCCCAACGGCAGCAGGTTGGGCGACAGGAGCTCTCGTTAGCCCTTCCTCCTGCGCCCCACGCCCTGCGCATCCGCTGGCGCCGCCCCTACACCCTGGACCCGGGCCTCTGCGCCGAGTACGTCTCGACTACGGTCGTCGAGCAACTGTTCAGCGGGCTCGTATCGACGGCGCCGGACCTGGACGTCGTGCCCGAGGTTGCGCAGGGTTGGCAGGTGCTGGAAGGAGGGCGCCACTACCGTTTCCATCTGAGCCCCAACGCGCGTTGGAGCGATGGCACGCCCGTCACCGCCCACGACTTTGAATATGCCTGGAAGCGCGTGCTTCATTCGGCCGTGGGCGCCGACGCTTCCAAGCTCCTGGCGATCAAGGGCGCGCGGGTTTTTCACCAAGGGGAGGTCGCGGGGGCCGAGGGTGTCGGTGTGCAGGCCCTCGATAACCGCACCCTCGACGTCGAACTCGAAGAACCCGTCAGCCATTTTCTCTATGTGTTGATCCATGCCAATGCCTGTCCCGTCCCGCGCCACCTGGTGGAGGCCTTTGGTGCGTCGTGGACCGACGTAGACAAGATCGTCAGCAATGGGCCTTTTTGCCTGGAGGCCTGGGATCGGAGTGAGGGCATGACGCTGGTGCAGAACCCCTTCTACGGGGGGCATCGCCAGGGCAACGTGGAGCGTGTTGTGCTGCACTTTCCCCAGGACCCCGCCACCCAGGATCTCTCGGCCCCGTTGGACCAGTACGCGCAGGGCGACCTGGACGTCTTGACCCTGACCGACGCCGCCGTGCACGAGGGCGACCGCATTCGCCGCCAATTCGCCGCCGAGTACCTGTCGGCACCGTGGCTGTACACCATCTATGTCGGCTTTGTCACCAGCCGTCCGCCCTTTGACGACGTGCGCCTGCGCCGAGCGTTTGCCCTGGCAGCCGACCGGGAGAAACTGGGCAGCGTGGTTCTGCGCGGCATGTACGACCCGGCCACGGGCGGCTTTGTCCCGCGCGGCATGCCGGGTCATTCGCCCCAGATCGGCTATCCCTACGAGCCCGAGCAGGCACGGCAACTCCTGGCCGCTGCCGGCCACGCGGCCGGTTCCGGACTGCCCCTGCTCGAAGCCCTGTCCGTGCCGCCCATCGATCCTTTGATCACCGACTACCTCCAGGCCGAGTGGCAGGAGAACCTGGGAATTCGGGTTTCCTGGGACGTGGTCGATTGGCCCCCTTTCCAAAAGAGGATGGAGCAAGATCCTCCCCACCTCTACATCCTGGCGCGGTTTGCCGGCTGGCCCGATCCCAGTCGGTTCTTGGCCGCCGACTCGATCCGGCAGGATACGCGGTGGGCGAACCAGGCTTACGAGCAACTGATCGAGGAGGCCAGGCACACGTGGGACCAGGAACTGAGACTTGGCCTTCTGCGTCAGGCGGACCGGATTCTGGTGCAAGAGGCGCCCATCGTCCCGCTCTTTTATGGGCGCCAGCACATCCTGATCAAGCCCTGGGTCATCAGCTTTCCCCTCTCGGCCCTAAACCACTGGTACTGGAAGGACACCGTCATCGAGCCCCACTAGCGTAATCATAAGGCGTTGTCGAGGATGGAGGGCTTGCCGGCGCTGCCAGGAACGCTTCGGCCTGGCGCAGGTCCCGCGTGTCGAACCCCTCAGTGAACCAGTCGTATACGGGGGTGAGCACCTGCCGTGCTTCTTCGGCCTTGCCCTGCGTGTGCCACAGGTGGGCCAGGCTCGTCGCCGCCCGCAGCTCAAGGACCCTGGCACTCTGAAGGCGCGCCACGTCCGCCGCGCGCCGGTAGCAGACCTCCACTTTGGCCTCGTCGAACGTGGCACTCTGTGCCAGTAGGTGGCCCTGGAGGCGGTAAAGTTCGGCTTCGTAGAAACGCTCGCCAGAGCGGTCAACTATCTCCAGGGCTTGAACCACCTGCTCGAGCCCCTGCTCGACCTCCCCGGCCCGACCGTAGGCCTCGGCCAGCAGGCCAAGATGATACGGTTTGTCCATCTCGGCGCCCGTCTGCTCCCAGGCGGCCAGTCCTTCGTGTATCTGGGCGATCCCGGCCTCCACCTCGCCCTGCTCGGCCAGCAGCCAGCCGCCACAGATCGTCGCCCCGGCCTCGTAGAGGACAAAGTGGCCCGCTGTCGCCAGCGAGCGCATGGCCTCCAGGTGACGGCGGGCCTGGGGGAGCTCGCCACGCAGCAGGCGCAGCCTGAGACCGGCGATATAGTGGGCAAAACAGAGGCTGAAGGGGTGCTCCGAGCTTTCGGCCAGGGTCAAGGCCGTCTGGCTGTGGGCCAACGCCTGGTCGGGATAGCCCAGGAACCAGCGCGCCCACGCTGCCCAGGCGTGCGCCGAGACGCCGACATCCTGGCCGACGGCCAGGGCCAGGGACCGGTGCTGCTCCGGATCGTAAAAGCCCGTTGTCTCCTCCAGGTGAGGGACGGCCCGGCACAAGTCTCCGGCAAAGATCAGGACCATGCCGACCCTGAGGTGGCTCACGGCCTCCCAGGGGCGCTCGCCTTCTTGCCGGGCCAGGGCGAGGGACCGCTCGTACAACTCGAGCGATTTGTGGTGCTCAGCCCGCATGCTGAAATAACTGCCCAACAAGCCGAGGATCTGCATTTGTTGGGCCGGCTCGCCGATGTCGGTGTGCAGGGCCAACTCGCGCGCCCGAGCATAGGCCCGGCCTGTCTCGGGCGCTGCGTAGCCCTTGAGCGCCTGCAAGGGCATCCTCAGGGCGAGTTGCATCGATAGCTCCTGCCGGTGGCGCTCCCCCGTTTCGGGCAGGCACTCGAGGAGGGCCAGTCCGGCCGTCAGGTGCTGGATTGCCTCCTCGTTGGCCCACATGCGCAGCGCGCGCGCGCCGGCCTGGTGCAGGTAGGTGACGGCCCGGTCGGCCAGACCGGCTCTCTCGAAATGGCGGGCCAGTTGGGGCGTGATCTCGGCCAGGGCCTCGGGGTGATCCCCGTACAGCACCTCCAGGGCCCGCCCGGCCTGCCCGTGGAGGTGGGCCCGCTCCACCTCGTCCAGGTCGTGGTAGAGCCACCTCTGGAACAGGATGTGGCGGAAGCGATACAGGGACAGGCGCTGCGTGCCGGCACGCTCGATGCCGCGGGCATCGACCAGGCGGTGCTGGCGGCCCAGCTCGCGGCTCAGCCGCCGCAGCAGCGCCTCTTCGTCGGTTCCCTGCACGTGGGCCACCGCTTCTGCTGTGAACTCCTCGCCCAGGACGCTGGCAATCTGCAGCGTCCGCTGCGACGCTGGATCGAGCCGGCCGATGCGCTCGGCGATGACCGCCTCCGTGCGTGTCGGCATCGCCCGCCAGTCCAGCGCGGGCCCCTCGACCCACCCCTCCTCAGGATCGTGCACCAGATCTCCGCGCTCTTGCATGCTGCGCAGCAGCTCGATGGTGAAGAGAGGGTGACCCGCCGTCTGGCCGTACAGCCTATCGCGAAAGTCAGGCCCCAGGCGATTGGGCTCCGAGTCCAGGAAGGCGTCCACAAGGGGACGGCCGGCAGCCCTATCCAGGTCAACCTCCACGTCGCCAAACTCTCGCTGCAACTGGTGGACCACCGGCGCCAGGGGATGTCGCTCGTCTCCGTGGCTCAGGGCTACCTCCTCGGGCCGGTAGGCGAGGGCAATCAGGATGCGGCTGCCGGCCAGCCGGCGCCCCAGGTGGAAGAGCAGACCGATGGAACCGCTGTCGGCCCATTGAAAGTCATCGAGCATCAGGACCAAGCCGCCTGGTCGGGCAATCTTGTGCAGGACCTGTGTGACCTGCTCGAACAGGTCTCGCTGGTCGGGGCCTGGCGCGCCGGGAGGGGCCACCGGGCGGGCGGTGAGGGCCTCCAAGGCCGTGGCCCACCCAGGGGCAACCGCCCCCGACCAGCGCAAGAAGGCTCTGGCCCGCTCCAGTAGCGAGGTGCCTGCGACCAAGGGGCCGACCAGGTCGGGCCCAACCTCCGCCAGCGCTTGGACGGCCGCCGGGAGCGCGCGCCAGAGGTGGAGCGCCTGGCTCGTATCGAGGACCCCGGCCAGCCACGGGCCTTCGACGTCGCCGGTCAGCAGTCCCAACGCTTGCCGAAAGGGCAGATAGGGGTCGCCCGTGCCCGTGTAGGTGTTGCCCTTGCCGGCGGTGACGAGCAGGCCGGGGTGGGTTTGCGCGGCACGACGGCCGAACTCCTGGAGCAGGGCCGTCTTGCCGCTGCCTGCCTCGCCGACAACCAGGACGGTAGCCCCCTGGCCTTGGCAGGAGCGGTCCAGCAGATCCCCCAACCGGGCTAGCTCGCCCTCGCGGGCAACAAAGTTGGGGGGGGCGATGCCGGCAGGCTGCTCCTCGGTGAGAAAGGCCGGCAGGCGGACCGGCGATGGCGGCGGGCGGGGGAGGGTCTGGTCACGGATCTGCTCGCACAGGTGCGTCGTAGCGGCCGAGGGTTCGGTGCCGAGCTCCTCGTCCAGGATCCGGCAACACGTTTCATACTGCGCCAGGGCTTCGCCGGCCCGCCCGGCATGGGCCAGCAGGCGCATCACCTGGCGGTGGGCCTGCTCCCGCAGCGGATCCAGCGCCGCCTGGCGCCAGGCATAGCCCAGCGCGCGCTCGTACTTGCCCTGCAGCCTGTAGGCCTCCGCCAACTGGTGCAGGACGTTGAGCGCCAGGCGTCCGAACCGCTCGCGTTGCAAGAGCAGCCACTCTTCAAAGAGGGCGCTGTCCGGCAGGGAGAAGCCTTCGAGCAACTCCCCGCGATAGAGCCCCATCGCTGCCTCGAGGCGCTCAAGGCTATGCTGCGGGCCTTCTATTGAAGCGACAAAGCCCGGGGCATCGACCCAGACATCACCACTGACGCTGAACTGGATCGTCTGCCGGGTAATGTCGAGGGGGGGTGTTATGTTGGTCGCCGTCTCCCCTTGGGCAGGAGGGGAAAGCACCTGACGGAGGTTTGCCAGCTCGCGGCGCAGGTTGGCCCGGGCAGACGATTCTGGCAGATCCGGCCACAGGAGGCCGGCCAGTCTCTCCCGGCGGTGGGGTCGTTGTGCCTCGACACAAAGATAGGCGAGCAGGGCGCGGGTCTTGTCCGAACGGAACCCGGTGGCCGGTTCTCCGTCGGAAGTCACTTCGAAAGGTCCAAGAAGGCGGATGAGAAGGTGAGTCATGTCTTCCTCCCGAAAACGCTGAATCTCAGACGTCGATACGCATGGGCATTATACACGCTTGCGGCCAGGGCGTCAACTTGGGCCGTTTGTGGACGTTTTCGCTGCGTTTTCGCCACGCAAGGGTGCTAGGCTGTATCCATCAGAACGGGGAAACGGACATGAGCATCCCGCAAAAGACCGGTGACCACCAGGACTATGTCGCGTACCTGCTGCGAATGTGGCGAGATAGGGGCGATGAGGGGGCTGGTGCTCTCCAAGAGGCGTCGTTGCGGGCGTCTTTGCAGGATCCCCGGAGCAGCGAACTGGTGGGCTTTGCCAGCCTGGAAGCGCTCTTTCGTTTTCTGCGAGACCGGGCTGGCTTGGTGCCTCTGGCAGAGGAGATACAGGAGGATGGTTGAGTGGAGGCAAGTATGCGTCTGACGGGGGTCTGCTTTGTGGCTGGCGCCTGGTCTTTTTCAGCGATTCTGGCGGCTGGATCGCTGGCTTGTTGCGCAAGCTCGGCTATGATCCCGTGTATCCCTAGCACCGCAGCGTGGGAAGGAGGTGATGAGACAGAACAAGATATCGAAGGGACCGTTTGAGGGGGCTTGGATCATTGGAGTCTGCTACAAACCAGACGATCACACGAGAGGAGAGAAAGATGAAAACAAGTATGTTCACCCTGATGGTAGTCATCCTGATTGTGGCGTTTTCGAGGGGCGCCCATGCCCAGGAGACGGATCCGGTATCCATCATCATGGCCTGGAATGATGCGCAGAATGCCGGGGATGCTGATGCGGCGCTGTCGTATCTCGCCGACGATGCCTACATCCAGCTCGTCCCGCCGCCGATGGAGGGGCACGATGGCATCTTTCGCGGCAAGGAAGAGATCCGAGGCTGGTGGGAGAATCTCTACTCGCTGAATGGGGCCAGCACCGTGAGCAATTGCCAGGTCGAGGGCGAGACGGTGACCTGCCTGCTCAACTACACGGACGACAGTCTGAAGGCCCTAGGGGTCGAGTCCATCGACAACGAATTGGTGGTCACTGTGCGGGAAGGAAAGATTCAGACCTATACGGCGACCCTGACCGAAGAGTCGCTGGCGGCGCTCATGGCTGCCATGTCTCCCGGGTCCCTGCCAGAGACCGGCGGACCGTCCTTCCCTGGCCATACCGTCGTGGTGATACTCGGCGGGCTGGTTGGAATCAGTGGTCTGGGCCTGGAGGCCTTGCGCTGGCTTGGGCGCAAGGTACGCTAGTTTTGGCACTTTTTTGGCACCTCCTCTGTATGCTTGGATCCGTATCACAGGCGATCTTGCGTTGACACGCTTGGAGACAAGCTAGTACCTTTTCAACATGAAAATGACGTATCCTGTCATTGCGAGGAGCCCGAAGGGCGACGAAGCAATCTCCAACGACGTGCGCTAAACGGCCTGAAATGAGCAGAAGGGGATTGCTTCGTCGCTCGCTGCGCTCGCTCCTCGCAATGACAGCTTGTCGAAATAGCCTTGAAAAGGTACTAGCCGGCACAGGCCGGGTAGGAAGGAGGCGAGCGTTGGCCGACACACTCACGGTCCAAGAGGTGGTAGAACAGGTCATCGCCGGGACGGCTGGCGAGCGGGAGCGGGCCGTCGCCCTGCACGACCACGTGCGCGAGCGGGTCCGGTTCGGCTTTAATCCCAATACGGTTCAGTTAAGGATGACCACAGCCTCAGGGAATGGTCTAGAAGGTT
>CAYLZO010000185.1:2664-11070 GCA_964387775.1 uncultured Anaerolineaceae bacterium | reverse complement strand
AGCTGGAAGACGTCGCCGTCGAAATCGCCGCCCACCCGCTTGGCTGTGTCGTGGCTCATGAACACGGCGCCCTTGTGGCGGCGAGCATAGAGGAAAAAGCTGAGGATACGGCCCTCCTCGGCCTCGCTGTCCACATGAAAGCCTAGCCTTTTCAAATCCTTCCAGTTTCGGACGTTGCGCCAGATCTGCACGTCGTGGCGGGTGCGGATGGGGTAGCGGGTGGCCAGCACCTCGCCGGCGGGCAGCTCAGGGCAGACAATGACGCCTTCTGGCAGCCAGTCCACAGCACCCCGGAACGAGTCAGGCAGGCCCATGAAGGACGGCACCTTGACCCCACCGCCCACGGCCAGGTCGTGCCACGCCTGGCGCAGGCGGCGTTTGAGGCCGAACTGGACGTAGGGATGGTCGAACAGCTCGCCGCTGCGGTCGGAGACCGCGGCAGCCAGGACCTCCTCCAACACGGAGGGCTCGCGGGCGTCCTCGGCGTCCAGCTCGCCACGCTCGGTCTCGGATATGGTTCGACCCTGCTCACCAGAACCCCCGGCCTGCCGTTCTTCGCGTTCGATGTGGAGGAAATGGCAAGCGCCCTCGCTGCTCTTCATCGCCTCCAGCAGCAGCGGGATCTTGGCCTCGGCGCGGGGAAAGATGCACTGTTCCACGAGGTCGGGGTCGAACCACTGCAGCGCCTGGTAGCTGAGCCGGGTCCGGCGCTCCTGTGACCAGGCGACGAAACCCAGGTGAATGTCCAGGGTGTGTTCGCCGTAGGCCGGCACGTTGCCCTTGAAGGAGGAGTCGGGCAGGATGAGGTCGTAGTCGGGGTCGCGCCAGTCCATTTGCTTCAGCGTGCCCTTGCCCACGACAATCGTGTCCCCATCAAGGCGGACGCCCAGGCGGAATTGGCCGGCCTGCCCCCCGTCCTTGCCAAAGAGTTCGGCCAGTCGCGCGCTCATCTTGCCGGCGCAGTCGCCGGTGCCCATCTCGCCTTCAGGCACCACCAGAATGCGAACGCCCTCGACGAGTTGGGGCGGTCGCTGGCAGGGAGAGGCCAGCAGGCCGCCGTAGGCCATGATCTTCTCGAAGGTGTCGGCCACCTGGCGGCCGACCTCCCCATCGGTGAACATGAAGCGGCCCTCCTTGCGGGCGCCGGTGGCTACGTCGAGGATCAAGCCTGTCCTGATGCCCTCTGGGCAAGCCGAAGGACCCTCCTGGTCACCCAGGTCGCGCGCCAGGCCTGCCTTGAGCGGAGTCGAAAGGTCCTCCAGGACCGATTGCCAGTGGGCTTCGAGCTGCTCCGGCGTAGCGCGAGATGGAGGCGGCGGCACCTGGCCCAGGGCGATCTGGAGATCCGGAAACATGGCCTGGAGCAGGGTGTTGTCCAGGTTGACGGAAGTCTCTGTGTCCTCGCCGGTGGCTACGTCGTAGACCGGCAACGCCCGTCGCTCTCGCCCGGGATGATCCTCGACCGGCGGAGCCGGGCGAGCCGCTTCTATCTCCCGGTCCTGGTCCGAGCCTGCCCCTCCCCCTGGCGCCCCCTCGCGCAGACGTGGGGCGGCCGGGACCGGAGCCTGGTATATGTCGTTAATGCCTTGGCAGGTGACCGTCCTCCGGCCTGCGCCCGCACTCTTGGCCCAACCCATCCTGTCGCCTCAGTACCCCGCCTGCCCGACGTAGACCTCGATTTCCTCATCTACTCGCTGGGCCAGGTAGGCCAGGTGCAAAAAGGCATCCAGCGGGTCGGCGCCCTCGTCCAGGAGCTGGCCCAGCGTGGGGTGCGGCACGCACTCGGCGCAGGGCCAGGTGGGAAACGAGCCGCGAAAATCCCGGTCCAGTGCGTCGGTATGCAGCCAGGCCTGAAAAGCCTCCAAGACAGCCTCGTCCACGACCAGCAGATCGAAGGCGTCCTCGGCCGCCTGGGGCTCGAATCCGAATCGCTGGCGCAGCGCGGAGGTGACCTCGTCCAGGGCCGCCTGGCGGCTGTACGTCGTCGGAGGAGCCTGGGACTGAGGCTCGTTCCCGTTCATCGAGGCCAGGAAATCCCGGTAGAGACGCACGTTCTCGCCCAGGATCAGGTCGGGGTGGCCCTCGACCGGCTCCTTGATGAGACGCGTGCCGTCGCGATCCAGGCGGGTGTAGCGCTGGGCCAGGTAGTGGGCCGTGGTGTTGGTGAAGGAGGCAGTGGAGAAGGCGCTGACGAGCTGTTTCATCCGCTTCAAGCTGGCAACGCCGGTGAAGAGCAGGTGCAGGTCAGGCGCCTGTTCCTGGATGAGGGGGATGCCCATCGCCACCGTATCCCAGCCCTGGCGTTTGGCCATCTGCAGGTTCAGGGTCAGCGTGTGGAAGCCCTGCTCCTGGACGTAGTGGAGCTGCCGCTGCAGGTCGAGGACCGTGGCCCATTGCAGATGGGGGATGGGAATGAGCGTGCTTGTTTCTTGCATCCGCGCTATTGTCAGCCACGTCCGCTTGACGTTGATCAGGTGCTCCAGGCGCGGGTCGTCGAGATAGATGGAGAAATTGAGGCTGGTGGCAAACTCAAAGCCCAGGACGCGGACCTGCATCCAGACGCTGTCCAACAGGGTATCGGCCTGAAGCTGGGCGGCCCACAGCCGTTCCAGCTTGTCATCCAGGTAGTTGCCGATGCAGATCAGCCGGGTGAGTTCGTTGAGACCCCATTGGGCGCGGAGATTGCGCGGGCCGAATTCCCGGGGCAGGGCGCGGCGGGAAATCCGGCCCTTTGACGTCAGGACCTTGTCGATGCCCACGGCCAGGTCGGGCGCGCGTTGCAGGACAGAGGGCACTTCCAGGCCGTTGAGGAGTTGGGGGAAGTAGCCGGCCGTCAGGCGGAATCGGGGCTGGGGGCGCAGGGGCACGTCGAGGGCCGGACCACCGATGCTTTCCAGCCACTCATCGAGATCCTCACGGCGGCCGCAGCGCACAGGGCACTCGTTGCACTCCTTCGTGCACTCGCGGTACCGGCAGGGTTGAGTGCAGCCTTCACAGAACAGCCGGAAGGCCGGACATCTTGAGCAGTTACAGGTCATGGTCATTCTCCGTTTTCGCTCCAGAGCATCCCGACCGCGGCTAACACTTCCAGCGCGAGCAGGCTGCCCATCTTGTTCATCGAAGCGGCCAGTTCGTCCGCGATGGCGGGGATGGCGTGACAGTCGGGCTCCGGCAGATTCTCGATGGCCTGGGCGATGGCTTCTTTGGTCAGTTGGGTCCGCTCGCGGTAGGAAAGACGGCGCAGGGCTTTGCTGACGTCTCGTCTGTTCGTTGCCTGTGTCATGGGTGTTCAGTCTCTCGTTTGAGCCATTGGAGCTGGCGGCCGATGGGCATGCGGGCTAAAGGCGTCTCGCAGGCAGCGGCGTTGACTCTCAGCCATTGTCGCAGGTGGGTGACGTAGTTGCGCCCGGCCAGCAGGGTGAAGCGGGTCTCGGGCACATCGAGGCGTTGGTGTAGCTGGCCCCAGACCGTCGCTGCCCAGGCCAGCCGCTCCTCTTTCGACGCCGTGTTAAGCGAAGCGTCGTAGGGTTGGAGCACCTGGTCCAGCTCGACCAGGTGGTACCCGGCCGATAGGACAAAGACCCGGTCGGCGTGCCGCTCGGCCCAGGCCAACCGGTAGCGGAAGAGAGCCGAGGTGTAGAGGTCCCTGGCCGGGGCGGGATGGTTCAGCTTCTGGGCTACGCAGCCTATCAGGGCTACATGTATTTGCGACTGGTAGTAGGCGCACGTCATCCAGTCCCAGCCCCGGGGCTGGCGGGTATCCTGGCGCTTCTCCCGCTCCAGCCGGAGCAGGCCCCGCTCGGCGAGGGCATATACCGATTTTCTGACGTTATCAAATCCGAGGGGACAGGGATCGTGGAGCTGGTAGGGCGCATCCATGCCCAGCAGGGTAACCTGCTCGCTCCATTTCTCGGCGCGCTCGCGCTTTCTCGGATTGGCGTACTGGCTGCACAGACCACACCACCCGGTCGAGGGCTGGCCGTTCAGGGCGCGGCAGAGTAGAGAAAGATTGATGCCGGGGCAGGCCTGGACCACGGCCAGGATGCGAGCCGAGGGTCGCCGCCCGTTCTGGCCCGGCCCGGTGAATACGCGCGTATTCACGAGACCAACTCCTCCGGCGGCAGCTCGGCCAGCAGCCAGCGCCCCACCGAGGGCAGGACACTGACCAGGCCCAGCCGCTCGGCAAGGGCCGCCCAGGCGTCGGCGATCTCCTCCATCACCAGGGCGCTGCCGTTGGCCGGGGTGATGGCGCAGACTGGATATCGCCTCCAGGGTAGAGGACTCTGTCGAACCCCCTCGGCCCGCAAGGCGGCCTTCAGGTCACCGTCGGCAGCCAACAGCAGGCGGCGCCGGGTGTCGTCTTCCCGAAAGAGCAGGTAGGTCGGCGCGACGCTGCCCCGCAAGGGCGTGAGCTCGCCGAGGGGCCGCCGGGTGACGTTGGTGGCGATGCGGCGAAACGTCGTGTGCGGGTCTTCCTCGCGCGCCCGGTAAGTGGCCGCCGCGCGGGCCAGCTCTACCTGCCTCTGGGCCAGCTTCTGCTGGAAGCGGATGTGGCGGGCCAGTCGCCGCGAGATGAGCCAGCCGACGACGGTCAGCAGCGTCAGTTGGGCCACGGCCAGGAGCAGCAGGATCTCCTGTCTCTGCCAGGTCTGGATTGCAGGGTTCATGCTATGGATACTCCCATTGGGTGGCGGTCAGGATCAGCGGGTACTCTGTCGCCAGGTCAAAGTCCCTGGTTATGGAGAAGGACAGCCAGGTGGCGCGGGTGTGGAGGGTCGCGACCAACGTCTCCTCCCCCGGCGCCCGGCCGTCGTAGACGATGCACGGCCCGTCCGGCCCGCTGACCGGGCAGGGCGGCGTGCTCCCGGCAGGCAGATTGAAGTAGAGGTGCAGGAACTCGCGGGGGTAGGCATAGTCGGGGTCGGTCCAGCGGGGGTCGGGGTCGAAGGTGTGGTCAGGCACGCTGTAGCTCTTGGTGACCTCGCCCACCGGCGAGGGGAACCAGTAGCCCTCGCGTCGCACACCGCTGAAGGTGTAGCCCAGCCACTCGAAGGTATCGGCCGGGGTGCAGGTCCAGCCGGCGCCGTTCCACTCGCAGTACCGGGGCGGGGTGACGGTCTCGGCCGAGGGCACGGCGTGCAGATAGACCTGGGCGTAGTGGTAGACGTCGTCGGTGGCCAGGTAGTCGATCTGCTGCGTGGTGTAGGGCGGCTCGTGGCCTCGCAAGTGCAGGAAGGGCCGGAT
This sequence comes from uncultured Anaerolineaceae bacterium, assembly GCA_964387775.1. GTDB lineage: Bacteria > Chloroflexota > Anaerolineae > JAAYZQ01 > JAAYZQ01 > CAYLZO01. The sequence continues at coordinate 5,826 of CAYLZO010000185.1, read as the reverse complement.
CTCGGGCGGCAGGACGTAGGGCGGCGGCGTGGGTGTAAAAGTCGGTGTGTTTGTCGGGGTAGGTGTGGGCGTGTTGGTCGGGGTGGGGCTGGGCGTGGGGCTGGGCGTGGGGGTTGGGGTGTTCGTCGGCGTCGGGGTCGGCGTAGGCGTGGCAAAGACGCCGTACACCACCCGGTCGCCCGCGTGCCAGTCGGGCCAGCCGTAGTAGACGTCGGGCGCGTCGATATGCGTCGTCCCCGCGATGGCCGGCATGGGCGTCGCCCCCAGGAACACCTGGTTGGCGTTGGGGCGGAAGTAGGCGCCTCGGTTGTCGTAGGCGCCATAGGGTGGGGCCGGGCCGCTGTAGTCGAAGGTGTTCGTGTCGTAATCCCAGATCCAGGCTCCCGGCCCGTCGTTGAAACGCACCGATCCGGCCCGCGACACGGCCACCGGCGTGCCTTCAGGATTGATGGCCTGGACGACGATCTCGGGCGCCGGCGTCGCCGTCTGGGGGGAGCCCGCTACGACGAAGGTCACGTCCCGCTCGCCGGTGTTCCAGCCCGACCAGCCGTAGAGGGTCGCACCCGACAGATCGCGGCGGGCACCGCTCGCCGGCGCCGGGGTGACGCCCACGACCACCCGGTTGCCCGAGGGCACGACCATTGCCCCTCGGTAAGTGTAGCTGCCGTAGGCCATCGGCGCCGACTGGTAGTCGGCCGTTGTCTGGCAGGTGTTGTAGCTGGGGCTGCCGCTGCTGTTGAATCGGGCGCGGCACACCGTCTGGGCCACCGGCGTGCCCTGCGGATTGCGCACGTGGGCATCGAGCCAGGGCGTCGGTGTCGGGGTGGGCGTGGCCGTGGCGTAAACGGCGACCACGCTCCGGCCGCCGGTGTGCCAGTTGGCCCAGCCGTAGTGGAAGTTATTACCGACGGTGTTGGCCTGCTGGCCGTTGGCCGAGGGCGTGACGCCCATCAGCACCTGGTCGTCGTAGCCGTCAAAGTAGGCACCCCGGTAGGTGTAGCTGCCGTAATCCATCGCCGCCTCGGTGTAGGCCGAGGCGTCCGCTATGACCTGGGCTTCCCCGGCTCCACCGGCCTGAAAGCGGGAGCGGCCCAGCGAAGCCACGTTCACCGCCTGGCCCTGGGGATTGCGGGCGTAGGCCTGGACGTAGGGCGTGGGGGTGGGCGTCGGGAGTTGCTGGAAGACGGCCGTCAGGACGTACTGGATGCCCATGGGGTTGCAGTTCACGCACACGTTGTCGTTGTGAAAGGCCACGGCCAACAGGTTGGAACCCTCGACGAAAGGACCGGCCGGGAGGTCGAAGAAGGCCCACTGGCTGGCGTCCTGGGTGTGGAGGTGATCGCCGTTGATGTACCATTCAGAGTGGTTGTCGGAGAAGACCTGAACCTCCACGTGGTCCAGGACGTACCCGGCCGGGGTCGTCAGGGTGAACTCCCGGCGGTGCAGGTCGGTGACGCCGTTGCTGAGCGGGACCTTGGCCCGGTAGACGTATTTGCCGATGGTGGGGATGGGACTCCAGCCGTAGTCATCCCAGTCCGATTCCCAGGCCGACCAGGCGTCGTCGCTCCACGCATTGTCGTTGTAGCCCGGGGTCCACCAGTAGGCGTAGGGACCCGTATCGGGCGCGTAGGTTAAATAGCTGGGGCAGTTGTTGGCGGAGTAGCACCCCGGATAGGCGTCGTGGTTGACCCGCTCCCACCGTCCCAGGAGGGGTACCCAGCCGTAGGTCCCTCCCGGAGTACGGACCAGTTCGGTGGTCTGGGAAGTCTGGGAGGGAGAGTACCCTCCCAGACCCTGCGCCGCCTGTATCCCGGCGGCGGCGAGCAGCAACAGGCCGGGCATCAACAGCAAGAGCAGTAGCGTTCTGTGCCTGGTCATTTCATTCATCCCTCATGGTGACCAGCAGGTGGGTAGGTGCGTTGTTGGCCTGGCTGAAAGCGAAGAAGCCCACGCTCAGATTGCCCAGGTGCATACACTCCGGCGGGACGGGGGTCGCTTCGTCCACCAACATGGCCACCTTGCCCTGGTGCGCCCACAGCGCCTCGAAATTGATGATGGGTGCAGTGTACTGCGGGATATGAGCCGTGTCGGTGGCCCAGAACGTCGCCAGGGTTTCCCCCAGATCGTCCCAGGCCGCCGGGTCGAGCTCGTCCCAGGTTCCGACCCGGAACAGTATGTCCACTGCCGAGCACTCGTCCCAGTTGCCGTTGGGGTAGAGCACCAGGTCGGCTGCCACCACCTGGGTCGGGGAGATCGTGGCCAGGTGGGCCGGATCGAACTGCAGGTAGGTGCGCGCCACGGAAAAGAACGGGTGGTGATCGGTGGGGTAGTGCACTGCAGCGTAGAGGGACTGGCTGTCCAACATCCACTCGGGCTCTGCCTGCGCCTCTGCGAGCGTATCTCCCTTACTGGTCATCACGACCGGCAGCCCGACCATGGGCACGGTGATGACCGTCGTGGGCGCAGGGGGTTCGGCCCGGTTGGCGACGAAGGGCAGGTAGCGGCTATACAGTCGCACCCAGGTCTGGCCGGAGATGACCCCGGCCAGGTCCCGGTCGTCGTAGAGGAAGGCTTCGTCCACCAGGTGTCGTCCGGCCGGGCCGTGGACCGTCACGATCAGCCCCGGCACGGCCATCCCCTCGGGCGGGATGTTGCCCACCCAGGCGATGCCGGTCACGTTACCGGGAACGGTCAAGGGGACGGAGGTTCCCAGTCGGGCGTCGTAGGCGCGGCCCTCGGGTGGGGCAGTCAAAGCCACGTCGCTGACTGCCCCACCCACCACCGGGAAGGCGCCGCCGGAGGCGGAGACGTAGCTCGCCCCCGTCGGGAGCGGATTCCAGACGAGCACTTCGGTGGCCGTCACCGTAGTGGCGTTGACCACGTACAGTGAGAAGCCCACCTCGTCGCCCACATCCACCTCGCCCGCGGTGGGCGCCACCGACGAGGCGGCGAAGGGTCCGCCGTCGTCGAACGGCCCGCTATCGGCCTGGATCACCATGACCAGGCCAATCAGCATCACCAACAATGCTGCTAGCGCGAGCGCCAACGTTATCCTGCGCGTTACCTTGCTTTTTGTCATTATGTCATCTCCTTGTCTATTCTTCCAACTCGACCGACACCGTGGCCGGTGTCGCCGGTTGCAGATCGAGGGTCAACGTCTGC
>CAYLZO010000185.1:0-2564 GCA_964387775.1 uncultured Anaerolineaceae bacterium | reverse complement strand
CTCCAGGCCAAACCTTGTCGCGTCTGGATCAGATCGCCGCGCCAGTAGCGGTAGCCGGATGGCGGGTCATGGCTTACCTGCACCGGTCCTGGCAGCGAGAGGGTCACTTCCACCAACCCCACCGGCGCGCTATCGTCCGTCCAGGGCCGGACCGACAGGCTGGCCACGGCTGGCGCTGCCGTGGCCGTGGGCCGGGGCGTGAAGGTGGGTACCAACGTACTCACAGGCGCGGTAGCGTCTGGCGCGCCGCCGCCAAAGTGCCTGGTTCCCAGGATCGCGGCCAGGCCAGCCACCCCGAGCAACAAAACGCCGACGAGTCCAAGAGCAGCCCACCCATACCAGGGCAGGCGTCGTTTCGGTTCCAGATACACGTCGTTAATGCCTTGGCTCAGGTCCTGGTCGTTCATCGCGTACCCTCCTCAAAGGTCAAAGAAACCAACACCTGGTTGAGACCGGCGGCCAGGGTCGGCCAGCCGTCCACCGGTCCTTGGGCGACCAGTGCCCAGCCCTCGGCGGCGGCCAGGAAGATCCGGTCGTCGGTGTCCGTCTCGACGAACAGGCCAACGAAGGTCAGCCCGCCGATGTCCACTTCTAGTGGTGACTCGGTGCGCTGAGTGTTGGTCGTAGCGTTCAGCAAGTCGGTCAGGGTCTTGCTGGCCCCACCTGCCGTTGGATAGAGAACCAGGAAGCCGGGCAGCGTCTCGTGGTAAACGAAGCAGCCGCCGTCCACCCCCTCCAGCACGTGGTAGCCCTCGGGCAGGTCGAAGCGGATCGTCCGCCCGGAGAAAAGCCCTCCTCGCCCGAGGACGGCCACCGGCGTGGGGCCGGCCGAGTCTGCCGTGGGTGTGACCAAGGGACTCACAAAGGCCGTCGCCGGACCGGTGGCAGTGGATACAGCCACCTCCCGGCGTCCTCCATCCTGCTCCCCGGGAGACTCGACCTCCGGGGAAGATGACCTGGTTGCTGCCGGTGGTTCGGTGTCTGGATGGGATAGGGGCCAGTTGCAGCCGACAACCAGAACCAGAAGCAGGGTCAGGGCCAATAGGGTAGGTCTGTGCTTACGCATGGTCTGTCTCCTCCTCCATCCAGTCCGCGCCGCCGACCAATGCCTGGATCTCGGCCAGGTCGGTGCGCATGTCCAACAATTCCGCCTGCAGGCGCGCCTGCTCCTGGCGCAGTTTCTGTTTGCGTCGCGCGCGGACGTAGCGGCTCAGGGCTGTATTGGCCTCCTGGAGCAGGTCCAGAGGGACGTCCCTCAATCGCGTCATCGTGTCTCTCCTTCTCGCGGTTGGGCCTGGACGACCCAGGCGTCGGTCTCGTCGAGAACCACGTACAGCAGCACCCCCCGGTCAGGCGGCCATTGCCAAGGCATTAACGACATATCGCGCAGAATCTGGTGTACCCGGTCCAGGTCCCACGTCTCGGCGATCACGACCTGGTAGTCGTGGCAGGCCCCGTCGCTATTGCAGCCGGTCAAGCGGTCTCCCGGCCGCGTCTGCCACAGGCTCGCCGGGGCGGTCGTTCCCGAAACGGCGATGATGGTCACGCCGTCTTTGCCAAAGAGAGCGGATCCTCGGTGCAGACCCGCGCCGTTGCTGGGCAGGACCGGCTTCAGGACCGGCGTCCCCTCGACCAGGCGGACCGTCTCGGTCATGACGACCAGCGGCAGCTCCAGGCGCAGCGTGCCGGAAACGTCCTCGATTTGCAGCGTCTCGGCTCGCACCGTTGCCCCGGCCTGGCCCGGCGAATCCGGTATGACCGGTGCAACGATGGTCGGGGAAGGAAGCGGCGTCGAAGTAACCGGTGGCCGGGTCGGGCTGGCCGTAATCGCAGGTGCAGGCGTGTTCGTGGCCGTGGACAGGACCACTGTCGTGGCGGTCGGTTCTTCTCTCGTGATCTCGGTTACCAGCGGCAGTCCGTACAGCAGGAACACGGCAATCGCCCCTGCTAGCGCCAGGAGGAGCGCGGCCACCGCTGCGAAACGCCGCCAGGTCCCGGTCCGGGCGCCCGGCCGGCTGGCCGGATACGTCGTTAATGCCTTGGCAGCAGGCGGCTGCGTAGGTTCCGGTTCCGGAGGCGGCGTAGGCCGGTATGTCGTTAATGCCTTGGCAGATGGCTCCAGAGCATCCATCACGGCGCGCAGGCCGTCCGCGACCTGCTCTTCCAGGCTCTGGACGTCGTCCGGCGCCTCTTCCAGGCTCGCCAGTTCTCCCTCCAGTTCATCCAGCCTGGCTTGAAGCTCCGTTTCCCGGTCGGCCAGGAATTCGTGGCCGGAGAGAATGGCCGATGGTTGTTCTCCTTTGGTCAAACGGGGCGTGGTTCTGTCTCTCATGTTTGGCTCCTATCAATTTTCTTCCACGATGGGCAGGCTGATGATCCCCCAGCGCACCGGTAGCCCGGCCAAGAGCGGGTCAATCGTCGGCGTCACGGCGGGCAGCGGCGTCCACGTCGGGGTGGGCGTGAGCGTGGGCGTCACGACCGTAGGGAGGGCCGTGGCCGTGATGATCGGTGTGGCTGTAGCCGTGGGCAGCGGCTGCCGGGTCGGCTTTGCCCTGGGCGGCGGC
>CAYLZO010000184.1:0-11155 GCA_964387775.1 uncultured Anaerolineaceae bacterium | reverse complement strand
ACCACCGTCGTCGGCTCCGACATCTCGGTGAGCAAGGTGGGCACGGCCGAGCCCCTGTGGCCCGGCGATCAGATCACTTACACCCTTCGCTACGACATCATCGGCACCGAGCCCATGACGGACGTGGTGCTCACCGACACCTTCCCCGTTGACTTTAGCTACGACTCCCACGCTGCGCCGGCTGAGCTGTCTTGCAGCACGGCCTTTCCCTCGGCGGATGATCTGGTCTGCACGGCGGCGACCCTCACCGACTCGGCCCAGATCATCATCACCGGCACGGCCTTGAGTTTCCCCTCGGGCTACGTGCTGACCAACACGGTGGAGGTGACGGCCGGCAACGACGGCGTATCGGGCAACAACTATTACGAATACGTCACCCGCCTGGTGATGCCCATCTCTGAGGTCCAGACCGTGCCCGATCCGGCTGCGGACGATGCCTCGCCCTACGCCGGCCAGCAGGTATGGACCGAGGGCATCGTGACCGCCGCCAGCAGCGATTTCGGCGGCACGCGCTACTTTATCGAGGAGCCGGCCGGTGGCCCCTGGAGTGGCCTCTACGTCTACCACAACGGGGATCGCCCCCCGGTTCAGGAGGGTGACTGGGTGTTGGCCTACGGCGAGGTAGCCGAGTACTTTGGCCTCACCGAGCTCGACCTGCGCGACAGCGCTGGCGGCGAGCAATATATCCTCAGCACCACCAACCCGCTGCCGACGCCCGAGGTGCTGACCACAGGTCTTTATGCCACGGGCAGTCCCGCCACCGCCGAGCCCTACGAAGGCGTGCTTATCGAGTTCCAGGGCGCCACGGTCACCGACGAGGACTTGGGCTTTGGCGAGTGGGCCTTTGACGACGGCTCCGGGGCAACCCGCGCCGACGACCTGAGTGGGTCGCTGACCTACGCGCCGGCCAACGGCGACTACTACAACTACATCCGGGGGCTGGGCTACTATAGCTTTAGCGACTACAAGCTCGTCCCGCGCTACGACGCCGACATCGACCTGGACTACCTGTTGACCTTGGTCTATCACGACGTAGAGGACGTGGCCTACACCGGCGAGGACGTCTACGTCGCCGGTACCTTCAACGGCTGGGATCCCAACGCCACGCCCCTCAACGCCAACGCCGACTACAGTGTCTTTTCCGTCACCCTCACCCTGCCGGCCACCGGCACCCACGAATACAAGTACATCGTCAAGAGCGGCGGCGACCAGTGGGACTGGCTGAACACCGCCAACCGCAACGTGTTCGTGAATGGCAACCTCACCGTGGACGACTATCGCAACGTCAGCGTCGGCTATGCCCACCTGATCGACCCACCGGCCATCACCGTCCTGCTGGGTGAAACCACCGAGCCCATCAGTGGCGAAGTGTACATCCAAAACGTAACGAACCCGCCAGGTGTGGGCCGGGCCGTGTGGGCCGAGCTGGGCTACGGTGCCGAGACCGATCCCAGCCTCTGGACTTGGGCCGACCTGACCTTCACTGGCAACCAGAATGGCAACAACGACATCTACACTGGTACCCTGACGCCCATGGTCACTGGCGTTTACTCCTACGCCGTGCGCTTTGATGGCAACCGGGGTCCCGGAAACCCCAATGCTGCATGGACCTACGTAGATCTCGACGAAGTCTATCCCGGCGAGCCCTTCGAGTTGGCGAACGCCGGCGTCCTGACCGTCACTGCCCCCGTCCTGGCCGTCAGCAAGGACGTGACGCCCACCGCCGGCGTGGATCTGGGCGGCGTCGTGACCTACACCCTCGTTCTCGACAACAGCGGCGACGGCGCTGCGCTGGGCGTGGTCTTGACCGACGTGTTGCCCGCTGCCCTCGCCTTTGGCGGCTGGGTCCAGCAAAGCGGGGCCGTCGAGGCCAACGACACCCTCACCTGGACCGGGGACGTCCCGCTCGGGGCGCAGGTAGTCATCGCCTTCACGGCCACGGTAGGCACCGATGCGACCCTCTACGGCCAAACCGTCACCAACACCGTCACCTACGTCTCGGGCAACGCCGGCAGCGGGGAGGACACTGCCGTGTTCGCCATCGTCGAGAGATTCCACTACTACTTGCCCATCGTCTTCAAGAACGACTAGCACAAACAAAGTGCCTGGCACCTGCTAAGGTGCCAGGCACTTTCACATACCGACCATTTCCGGCAAGCCGACACGTTCCTTGGTACACCACTCAGGATCAAGGCCCTTTCCTGCTCACGCCGGACCACAGTCCGGCGTTGAGGCGTGGGCTGTCCCCAATACCGGCCTATCCTGCTACGCTTCGCCGAAGGCGTGTGCGGCCAGGCACAGGGGACCGTGGGTCCTCGTCGAGCGAGCGGCTACTTTTGAGGTGGGGCAGAGCCGGGACTGAAACGCCGTCTCGGATAGAGAACTGCGGCCTGGCCTCTTACCCCGACAGAAAGGAAACCAACGATGACAAAACGAACCTGGGGTCTATGTGTGGCCCTGGCTTCAGCTCTGGGGCTGTTGATTGCGTTCTGGTTCCTGGCGGATCTACCGGTGACGGCTGCGCCCCGGGCCCTGACGCCCATCTATGACATCCAATACACGACCACCCCCGGCGTCGACGGGACCTATCCCTCGCCCTATGACACCCAAGCAGTGACCACCACCGGCGTCGTTTATGCCGTCTATCCGGGGCGCGGCTTTTGCATCGCCGACGCGGCCGGCCCCTGGCACGGCATCTACGTCTACTACCCCGGCAGCCCGCTGCCCGCCCTCGGCGACGAGGTGCAGGTGGCAGGAACGGTGGACGAGTACTATGGTCTGACTGAACTGACCGGGGGCGCCTCTTACACCGTCCTCAGCAGCGGCAACCCCCTCTACGGACCGGCCGTGGTCAACGCCGCCACCATCCAGTACGACGACCTCGACGCTGCCGAGCCCTACGAGTCGGTCTTGGTCGAGGTCCGCAATATCGAAGTGACCGGTGCGGCCAACCAGTACGGCACCTGGACCTTTACCGACGCCAGCGCCGGCACAGGCAAGGCCGATGACTGGGGCTACGACTTTGAGCCGGACGTGGGCGACTCGTTCGGCGCGCTCCGGGGCGCGCTCATCTACTGGTTTGACTTTGTGGTTATGCCCCGCAACGCCGCCGACGTCGTCACCGGGCAGCCCCTCGATCTGGCCAAGACGGCGCCAGGCACGGTCGCTCCCGGCGCGTTGTTCACCTACACCCTCACCGTCCACAACGACACGGGCACCGCCCTGACCCACGTCGTGCTGACCGACGCCCTGCCTCTGCCCGTCGAGATCGCGGACCTATCCGGCGGCGGCGTCGAGCTGGGCAGCAACGTCGTGAGCTGGACCCTCCCCAGCCTGGCCGACGGCGCCCTCGTCAGCCGCACGGCCGTCGTCACGGCGCCGCTCTCGACTACGGTGCTGGTGAACGACGACTATGTCGCGTGGGCCGGCAACTGGCCCACCCGGACCCACGGCGCACCCGTCCCGACCCTGGTCAACGCGCCGGGAGGGCTCGTCCCCATCCACGTCATCCAGGGCAGCGGCCTGGCCAGCCCCCTCGACGGCTACACCGACCTGCTCATCGAAGGGGTCGTGGTCGGCGACTTTCAGGATACGACCACCGAACTCGGCGGGTTCTTTGTACAGGAGGAAGACGCCGATGCCGACGCCGATCCGGCGACCTCTGAGGGCATCTTTGTCTACGACGATGGGTTCGGCGTGGACGTCAACCTCGGCGACGTGGTCCGCGTCCAGGGCGACGTCCAAGAGTACTTTGGGCTGACCGAATTCACCAACGTCGATTCGGTCCAGGTGCAGGCCAGCGGCGCAGCGGTCTCGCCGGCCGCCGTGAGCCTGCCCCTCAGCGCCGTCGAGTACCTGGAGCGCTTCGAGGGCATGTCGCTCGACGCGCCGGGCGTGCTCTATGCCACCGAGACCTACAACCTGGGCCGCTATGGCGAGGTCTGGGTCTCGGTCGGCGGCCGTCTCTACAACCCGACCAACCTCGTCTCGCCCGGCGCGCCGGCCCTCGCCTTACAAGACCTCAACGACCGCAGCCGCCTCCTGGTGGACGACGGCAGCCGGGTCCAGAACCCGGCGACGGTGCCCTACCTGGCTGCCGACGATACGCTGCGCCTGGGCGACGTCGTGAGTGGCCTGGTCGGCGTGCTGAGCTACGACTCGGGTTACTATCGCTTGCAGCCCACGCTCCCGCTCGACGTTGACCGGGAAAATCAGCGCACGATGGCCCCTCAGGTCGACGCCGGCCTGCTCCGCGTGGCCAGCTTTAACGTGCTCAACTACTTCAATGGCGACGGCCAGGGCGGCGGCTTTCCCACCCCGCGCGGGGCGGACACGCTGGCCGAGTTTGAGCGGCAGCGGGCTAAGATCATCACCGCCACGCTGGCCATCGACGCCGACGTCGTAGGGCTGATGGAGATCGAAAACGACGGCTATGGCACCTACAGCGCCATCCAGGACCTGGTGGCCGGCCTGAACACCCACTCGGCGCCCGGCACCTACGCCTTTGTCGACTTTGGCGGGCCGGTCGGCACCGATGAGATCATCCAGGGCCTCCTCTACAAGCCGGATAGCGTGACGCCCATCGGCGCCCCGGCAGTCCTCGATTCCTCCGTGGACCCCACGTTCATCGATACCAAGAACCGCCCGGTCCTGGTCCAGACCTTTGAGCACACGGCCACCGGCCAGCGGCTGACCGTGGCCGTCAACCACCTGAAATCGAAGGGCTCGCCCTGCGACGACGTCGGCGACCCCGACCTGGGCGACGGCCAGGGCAACTGCAACCAGACCCGCACCGACGCGGCCACGGCCCTGGTCAACTGGCTGGCGACCGATCCCACCGGCAGTGGCGACCCCGACTATCTCATCATCGGCGACCTGAACGCCTACGCCAAGGAGGACCCCATCGAGGCCATCACCACCGCCGGCTATATCGACCTGGTGGCCACCTACCTGGGCGCCGGCGCCTACTCCTACGTCTTTAATGGCCAGGCCGGCTACCTGGATCACGCCCTGGCCACTGCCAGCCTCGTGCCCCAGGTGGTGGACACCACCATCTGGCACATCAACGCCGACGAGCCGCGCGCCCTCGATTACAACGACTACAACCCCGCCTACCTCTACGACCCCGACGCCTACCGGGCCTCCGACCACGATCCCGTGGTCGTGAGCCTCTTCCCCGAGACGGCGCTGACGCTGGCCAAGACGGTGACGCCCACGGCCGTGCGTCCGGGCGGCGGGGTGACCTATACCCTCAGCCTCCAGAACGGCGGCTTTGGCCTGGCCCAGGGTTTGGCGCTGACCGATACGCTGCCCCCGGCCGTCACCTTCAGCGGCTGGCTGACGCAGGCCGGCGCCGTGCTGGCCGACGGCACCCTCACCTGGACCGGCACACTGTCGGCCGGGGAGGACGTGATCATCGCCTTCACGGCCACCGTCACCGACGCCGCGGCCTATGCGGGACAGACCGTCACCAACACGGCCGTCTACACCTCGACCAACGGCGGCGGAGGGACCGCCCAGGCCGCATTCGACGTCCAGGGCGGATTCACCATCTATCTGCCGCTGGTCGCCAAGAACTACTGATCGGCTGGCTCCCGTCATTGCGAGGGCGCGCAGCGCCCGAAGCAATCTCCTCTCGACCAGCTGGAGATTGCTTCGCTGCCTTCGGCAGCTCGCAATGACGGGAGCTGCCACCAATCGAACCGGGATTTCCCTCCGGGCTTTCAGGAGTTTCCAACGTGAAAACCATCGAGCGAAGCTGGGACTGGTGGGCCCACCACTTTCGCGTCGTGCACCGCAGCCAGATCCCGGGCATCAGCCAGTGGGACGACGACCTGGTGGACCTCGTCGTCCACGTGCTCGACCTTCAGCCCGGCGACCGGGTGCTCGACCTGGCCTGCGGCAGCGGCGACCACGCCGTCCGGCTGGCCCAACGCGGCCTGGACGTGCTCGGCGTGGACGTGGCACCGAGCCTCGTCGCTCACGGCCGGCAAAAGGCCGGAGCGTGGGGCGTGGAGACGGCCCGCTTCGAGGTCGGCGACATGCGGGAGCTGGCCTGCGAGGACGCCTTCGACGCGGTGCTGCTCCTCAGCGGCAGCTTTGGCTTTTTCGACGAGGCGACGAACCGGGACGTGCTGGCCCGGATTGCCCGCGCCCTCCGCCGCCCCGAGCCCGCCGGGGTGCAACCTCCGGGCCGGTTGCTCGTAGATGTATTCGATCCGGCCCGGATGGTGGTCCGCCCGCCCCGCCGCACCTGGAGCGCTTACGGCGGCGGCTATGGCCTGCGCACCACCTGGTGGGAGCCCGAAACTTGCACCTACGTCAGCGAGTTCCGGTTCATAGACGAGGAGGGGGTGCTGAACACCTTCGACGGCCGGGAGCGCATCCGGGTCTACTCCTTGCCCGAATGGCGGGCCATGTTGGCCGCCGTCGGCCTGGAGTGGACCCACGCCCTGGCCGACACCAAGCTGCCGCCCGTGCCCTACGATCGCGATCACTACGACAACCTGGTGGTCGTCGGGCGGATACCGATCCAGAATGAGCAGGAGGCACACGACGGTTAGCCTGCAACCGGTCAGGGAGCGATTCGCTCCGGAGCAACAGCCAGAGACAGAAGCGAGGCAACAGGCCGAGTTTCTCGCCGGGATGAGCGAGCTGGCCATTCGGCTCACGGCAGCGTCGCCGGAGGCCGACCTCCTGCCCCTGATCGCCCAGGGTCTCAAGTCTATCACCGACGCTGTGGCCGTGGCCGTCTCGACCTACGACGCCGAGGCAGAGGAGTTGGTCTTGCAACGTGTGGCCGTCAGCCGCCCTTTGCTGACCATCGCCCAGCGGATCCTGGGCGCAAACTTTGTCGGCCTGCGTGTATCGGTCAGCCCGGAACTGCGCCGGGAGATGCTCGCCGACGTAATGCGCGTTGAAACGGATCTGTCCGCCACAACGATGGGCGCGGTCCCGAAACCTATCGGCACGGCGATTCAGAAAACGCTGGGCATCGGCCGCTACGTCGGCCTGGCCCTCCACCACGGCGGCGAGCTTTTGGGCACAGCCGTCGTGGCCCTGCCCCGGAACGCGCCGGTTCCTTCCGTAGACGTCCTTCGACTCTTTGCCCACCTGGTCGCCGCTTCGATGCAGCGCAGGCGCGCCGAAGAGGCGCTCCGCGAGAGCGAGCGCCGCTACCGCAGCCTCTTTGACGGCGTGCCCATCGGCCTCTACCGCACCCGGCCCGACGGGCAGATCGTGGACGCCAACGCGGCCCTCCAGGAGATGCTGGGCTATCCCGACCGCGAGTCGCTGTTGTCCGCCAACGTGACCGACACCTACGCCGATCCGGAGGACCGGGCGCGTTGGCGGTCTTTTATCGAGGGCAAGGGGGTGGTCCGCGATTTTGAGTTGCGCGTGCGTCGCTACGACGGCGACGTCATCTGGGTCCAGGAGAATGCCCGCAGCGTCGAGGATAGCCGGGACCGGGTGCTTTACTACGAGGGCAGCATGCGCGACGTCACGGCCCGCAAGCGGATGGCCGAGGCAATGCGCCAATATCTCCGGGAGATGGAGGTCCTGAACCAGGCGGGTCAAGCCCTCAACGCCTCCCTCAACCTGGACGAAGTGCTGGCCACGACCCTGGAATGGGCTTGCAGCCTCTTGAACGCGACGGCTTGTTCGGTCTGGCTCTTTGATTCCGAGGGCGGTGAGCTGGTCTGCCGGCGGGCGCGAGGTCCCCACAGGAAGACCGTCTCGGGCTGGCGGTTGACGCCGGGCGAGGGCCTGGCCGGCTGGGTGGCCGAGACAGGCGAGAGCCTCATCGTAGCCGATACGCGGACCGAGGCCCGTCACTTCAAGGGGGTCGAGCACGAGACGGGCCTGGCCTTGCGCTCGATCCTGTCCGTTCCCTTGCGGGTCAAGGAAACCGTGATCGGCGTGCTCCAGGTGCTCGACGAGTCGGCCGGCCGTTTTAGGCACACCGACCGCATGCTGCTCGAATCGCTGATGAGCCCGGCCGCCATTGCCCTGGAAAACGCCCGGCTCTACGAGAGCCTCCAGCAGCGCATGGCAGAGTTGGAGCAGGCCCAGGTGCAGTTGGTGCAAGCGGGGCGCATGGCCGCCATCGGCGAGCTGGCGGCCGGTGTGGCCCACGAGCTGAACAATCCCCTAATGGCCGTGCTCGGCTTCTCAGAGCTGCTCTTGGAGCGCACGCCGGCAGACGATCCCGACTATCGGCGCCTGGAGGCCATTCACCGGGGGGCGGGGCGGGCCCGCGACATCGTCAGCAACCTGCTAAGTTTCTCGCGGCAGACGGGTTTTCGTCCCACGCAAACCAACCTCAACCTGATTGTGGAGGAAGCCCTGGCCCTCATCCGCCTCCGCCTCAAGTCCCGTCACGTCGCCATCGAGGAGCACTATGCCCCGGACCTGCCCCCGCTGTGGTTGGACGCCGGCCGGATGAAGCAGGTCGTCCTCAACCTGCTGACCAACGCCCTCGACGCCATGCCCGGGGGCGGCCGGCTGATGGTCCGGACAGAAGAGGTGGAAGGGGAGACTGCCTTGCACGTCTCTGACACCGGCGAGGGCATTCCCGGGGAGCACCTTGCCCGGGTCTTTGAGCCCTTTTTCACCACCAAGCCGGTGGGCGACGGTTCGGGCCTCGGTCTGTCGGTGAGCCTGGGCATCGTCCAGGAGCACGGCGGCCGCATCGAGGTCGAGAGCGAGGAGGGCGAGGGCAGCACGTTCACCGTCTGGCTACCCGCAGAGCCGGACCTCTAGTGCACCAGGGCGCAAGTTTCTCTCTGGCTTCCGTCATTCTGAGCGAAGCGAAGAATCTCACTTGGGCCCAAGGAGCCTCTTGATTTATGCTTTGCTACCGGACACCTGTTGTCGCCGGGAGGAACAGTCGCGGATCGACAGAAATGCGCGGATTTTTCAAAGCAGACGAGTTTTGTGCCCCAATTCAAAAGTCTCTCCCAAGCCCGCCCCTCAGCGGCTCCGCCACGCCGACCAGGCGTTGCGCAGATAGCCGGGCGCCATGCGCCGCGCCAGCGAAAAGAGACCCGTCGCCGGCTCCCGATGGTGGGGCGTCGGCTCCATCTGGATGGCGCCCTGCCGGTCGCAGGCCACGGCGCACAGCCCACAGCCGATGCAGCGCTCGGCCCGGTGCTGGTGCCCCCGAGCCTGGACGTCCACGACCATCGCGCCGACGGGGCAGGCCGCCGCGCAGCGGCCGCAGTAGGTACACCGGCTGCGGTCCACGCGGGGCACAAAGTGGGGCGGCGCCATGAGGCCCGGCGCGTTGAACTCGCTGATCAGGCGCAGCGCCCCGCAGCAGCAGCCGCAGCACGAGCAGGAGCCCCCGGCGCGGA
This sequence comes from uncultured Anaerolineaceae bacterium, assembly GCA_964387775.1. Taxonomy (GTDB): domain Bacteria; phylum Chloroflexota; class Anaerolineae; order JAAYZQ01; family JAAYZQ01; genus CAYLZO01. The sequence continues at coordinate 1,799 of CAYLZO010000184.1, read as the reverse complement.
GGGCGCCGACCTCGACTTCGGACACAAAGCTGACCAGCCCGTTGGCCGCTGCCTGGGCCTTGATTTCGACGATCTCGCGCTTTTCGGCCGGCCGCATCTTGCCCTTGCCGACCAGGTAGCGGGCCGAGTCGCCAAAGCTGACGCAGTTTTCCATCTCGCGCTCGCAGCCCCGGCCCAGGACCCGGGCCGACATGCGGCATTGGCACAGGCCCACGGCAAACGTGTCGTAGCGGTCCAGGATCGCCTCCAGGCGGTCGCTGGGCAGGGCCTGGGCGTGGCCCTCGATGGCCTCGTCCACGGGCACGTAGCGGATGCCCGCCATGCGATGCTCGGTCTGGTCGGCCAGGTAGCCCGTCTCGTAGAGCGCCTCGAACAGCTCGACGAAGCGGCGGTGCCAGCCGGTCAGGGTGTCCAGCGTGGGGCGCATCAGGATCATCTCAAAGGCGCCGGGCAGGAGGGGCCACAGCCCGTAGCGCTTGCGCCGGCCCCGGCCAAAGGTGAACAGCACGTATTTTTCGTCGGCCAGGCGGTCGAGGATGGGACGCACCTCGTCCACGGGGCGGCGCGCGGCCCGGGCGACGCCGGCCGCCGTCTTGCCCGCCGGCGAGCGGACGTGGCGCATCAGGGCCGCCTCCTCCTCGCTGAACATGTGCTGCACCAGGGTCACCAACTCGTCGCAGAGGGGCGGCCCCATCAGCAGCGGGTTGGTATAGTTTTCGGCCACGTCCAGGTGGGCGGCGGAGACGCCGGGATGATCGGCTCGCGTCGTGCGCCGCAGCGGGCGCCTTTTCCGCTCCCCGGTCAGGCTGGCGCCGATCTCTACCGTGCGTTTTTGTCGAGTTTTCTCGGTCACAAATCACCTCCGTAGGGGCGAGGCATCCCCCGGAATCGGTTTCGGGGGCGATGGCAGGGCAATCCCCTTGAAACAAGCAGAGATTGCTTCGCTTTGCTCGCAATGACAGGCGTTAGAGGTCCAAACGCGATTGCCCTGGGGGCGATGGGCCTGCCCTGACCGAAACCCCTTGCTTGAGAAGACGGTTGCCTGAGATGCCTCACCCCTGCCTGTAGCGCAAGATGGTATCTTGCGTGGGGCAAATTGCCGATTTGCCCTACCTGACATAGATCGTCACCCCAGGATGCTGTACTCGTAGCGGCCGCGGACCGGCTCGCCCTCGGCAAAGCGGGTGGGGCGGAAGAGGTGGGCGTCGAACAGCGGCTCGGACGCGCCGGTGAGCAGGTCGGCGGCCATGAGGCCCACCGCCGGGCCGAGTTTGAAGCCGTGGCCGCTGAACCCGGCGCAGACGTAGAAGCCGCTGTCGGGCAAGAGCTCGCCCACGACGGGGTGCCAGTCGGGCGTGATGCCATAGAGCGAGGCGTAGCCGCCGGTGCTTTCGCTCAGCTCCAGGGCCGGGTAGCGGGCCACCAGCCGCTCGCCCGCCTCCAGGACGAAATCGGCGTCCATGCGCCGGTTGTAGGCGTCGGGGTCCACGACATAGTTGGCCTCTTCGGGGTCGATGAGGCCGGCCAGGGTCAGGCCGCCCGTCTCGGAGCGGAAATAGATGGCGTTGGGGAAATCGCCGACGACGGGGTGCTCGGCCTCGTGGCCGGGCGGGCGCCGGAAAAAGGCGACCTGCACCCGGCAGGCGTCGATGGGTACCTCGGCGCCGGCCAGGCGGGCCACCGGCGCGCCCCAGGCGCCGGCGGCGTTGAGCACCAACGGCGTGTCAAAGGCGCCCCGGCCCGTGTCCACGCCGGCGACGCGCCCGCCGTTCAGGCGGATGCCGGTCACTTGGGTGTCG
>CAYLZO010000183.1:0-11192 GCA_964387775.1 uncultured Anaerolineaceae bacterium | reverse complement strand
CGACGAGAGCTGGACAGGCAACGTGGGCGTCATCACCACCCTCTTTCCCAAGATCGCCGTCAACTCGCGCAACACGGTGGCCGCCACCTGCGGCCCGCCGATCATGTACCGCTTTGTGCTGATGGAGCTGCTGGGCAAGGGCATCCCCGAGACCCAGATCTACCTCTCGCTGGAGCGGCGGATGAAGTGCGGCGTGGGCAAGTGCGGCCACTGCCAGATCGACAAGCTCTACTGCTGCCAGGACGGCCCGGTGTTCCGCTACGCCGACATCAAGGGATTGGAGGAGGCGCTGTAATGGCCGAGAAATCCGTTCGACAAGCTCAGGACAAGCCCAAGGTTGCATTCTTTGACTTTGCCTGCTGCGAGGGCTGCCAGCTCACCGTGGTGGACGCCCTGCAGACCCACCTGGAGCTGCTCGACGCCGTCGAGATCGTCCAGTTCCGCGAGGCGATGAGCGAGAAAGGCGAGGATTACGCCGTCGCCTTTGTCGAGGGCTCGTGCACGCGGCCCGAGGACGAGGCGCGCCTGAAGCAGATCCGCGAGCAGGCGGCCATCGTCGTCGCCCTGGGCGCCTGCGCCCACACGGCCGGCGTCAACGCCCTGAAGAACATCCAGCCCTCGCTCCAGGGCGTGCGCGAGTACGTTTATGGCGACAAGTGGGATTGGTACGATACCTACCCGGCCCGGCCCATCAGCCAGGTCATCCCGGTGGACGCCTTTATCCCCGGCTGCCCCATCGACCGCTTCGAGTTCCTGAGTGTGGTCAAGAACGTGCTGCTGGGCAAAAAGCCGGGCATCCCCGACTATCCGCTCTGCGTCGAGTGCAAGCTGAAAGAGAACGTCTGCATTTTCGACAAGGGCGGCACCTGCCTGGGGCCCATCACGCGCGCCGGCTGCGACGCCATCTGCCCCACCTATGGCGACGGCTGCGAGGGCTGCCGGGGCCTGATCCCGCATCCCAACGAGAACGCCATGAAGGACGTGCTCGCCGAGGCGGGGCTGACCGTCGAGCAGTTGATGGCCAAGATGACGATGTTTAACGCCTTCCAGCCCGAGCAGGTTGAGGGCTGAGGCTGAGGTTTAGGAGAGACGCATGAGTGAAGTGAACGTAAACGTTGACGTACATCACCTGACCCGCGTCGAGGGCCACGGCAACATCGTCCTGGACGTCAAGAACGGCGACATCCTCCAGTGCGAGTGGCAGGTGGTCGAGGCGCCCCGCTTTTTCGAGGCGATGCTGCGCGGCCGGCCCTACACCGAGGCGTCGCACATCACCTCGCGCATCTGCGGCATCTGCTCGGTAGGCCACGCGACGGCTTCGCTGCGGGCCACCGAGACGGCCCTGGGCGTCGAGGTCTCGGAGCAGACCGAGCTGCTGCGTAAATTGATGTTCCACGGCGAGATGATCGACAGCCACGTGCTGCACGTCTATATGCTCGTCGCCCCCGACTTTTTCGGGGCGGGCAGCGTGCTGCCCCTGGCGTCGAGCCATCCCGAGGTAGTGCTGCGGGCGCTGCGCATCAAAAAGCTGGCGGGCGACATCTGCGCCGTCGTCGGCGGGCGCCACACGCATCCCATCGCCATGACCGTCGGCGGCTTTACCCATTTGCCCACCGAGAAGGAACTGCTGGCCATGCGCGAGCGGTTCGTGGCCGCCCGCGAGGACATGGACGAGACGATCTCGCTGCTGGCGACGCTGCCCTGGCCCGACTTTGAGCGCGAGACCGAGTACGTCTCGCTGAAGAAGGACGACGAGTACGCCTACATCGACGGGCGCATCGCCACCACCGACGGGTTCACCTACGAGTTGCCCGACTATCGCCAGGTCACGAACGAGCACATGGTGCCCCAATCGACGGCCAAGTGGGCCAAGCACAACCGCGAGAGCTACATGGTCGGCGCGCTGGCGCGGTTCAACAACAACTACGACCAGTTGCACCCCCGGGCCAAGGCCGCGGCCGAAGCGCTGGGCATGGCGCCCATCGTCACCAACCCCTTCCTGAACTCGGCGGCCCAGGCGGTGGAGATGGTCCACTGCGTCGAGGACGCCATCGCGATCATCGACGAGTTGGTGGACCGGGGCATCGAGGAAGAGCCCCTCTACGAGTTCCAGGGCCAGGGCGGCGAGGGCGTCGGCTCGTGCGACGTGCCGCGCGGCATCCTGTTCCACAATTACGTCATCGACGACGACGGCCTGATCCAGGGCGCCAACTGCATCATCCCCACCAACCAGAACCACGCCAACATCCAATACGACATGGAGGCCCTGGTGCCCCAGATCCTGGACAAGCCCCAGGACGAGATCCGGCTGACGCTGGAGATGCTGGTGCGGGCCTACGACCCGTGCATTTCGTGCTCGACGCATTTGCTCAACGTCGAGTTTGTGTAGGGGTTGATGCGTATTGCGTAAAACGTAAAGCGTAAGGGCCTCGTCCCGGCTTTACGTTTTACGCTTTACGTTTTACGGGACCATGCGCCACACGCTCATCATGGGCCTGGGCAACCCGCTGCGGGGCGACGACGGCGTTGGGATTCGCGCCGCCGAGTTGCTGGCCGGGCGGGCGCTGCCCGAGGGCGTGGAGGTGATCGACGCCGGGACGCGGGGCCTGGACCTGGTCAACCTGATGGAGGGCTGGCCCCGCGTCGTCTTGATCGACGCCGCCTACGTGGGGAAGGCGCCCGGCGAGTTCGTGCGCTTTACGCCCGACGAGGCCAACCTGCTGGGCGACGACGAGTACCTCTCGGTCCACGCCGCCGGCCTGCGCGAGGCGCTGCTGCTGGCCCGGGTGCTCGGCGTGTTGCCCGACGAGGTGATCGTCTATGGCGTGCAGCCGAGCCACGTGGACTGGCAAGAGGGGCTGAGCCCCGAGGTCGAGGCGGCTCTGCCCAAACTGGTAGAAGCTATCCTCAAAGAAGTTGGTAGTGAGTAGGTTGTAGCCTACAACCTACCCACTACCACCTACAACCTAGTCAAGCGAGGAGGAGAAATCCATGGCTGACAAAAAGATCCTGATCGTGGACGATGACCCCGACTTGGTAGAAGTCATGCGTCTCACGCTGGAATCCGCCGGTTATCAGGTCTACAGTGCGGCCAGCGGTGCAGAGGGATTGGCCAAGGTCAAAGAGATCGAGCCGGACCTGATCATCCTGGACGTGATGATGGACTATACCACCGAGGGGTTCCAGGTCACGCTCAATCTGCGCAGTCCTGATCCCAAGTCGGAATATGCGGCCTATAGCGAGGTCCCGATCTTGATGCTGACGGCCCTGCACACCACGACCGAGCTGCGCTTCAAACCGGACGGCGATTACCTGCCGGTGGACGATTTCGTGGAAAAGCCCCTGGAGCCGGGCGCCCTGCTGGAAAAGGTGGAAAAGCTCTTGGGCGACTAGTCTGAGCAAATCCGGAGGCGACTCCATGCGCGGTGCGAGGGAGGGAGATCTCGGGACACCGGCCGATGAGGAGCTGGTCAGCAGCCTGGCCTGGTTGATCCGCTTGCGCTGGCTGGCGGGGGCCGGGGTACTGCTGGGCACGATCCTCGTCGGCCCGGTCCTGGAGTTGCGCATTCCGGGATTGACCCTGTACCTGCTGGGCGCCGGGCTGCTGGTCTACAACGCAGCCTTGTGGGGCGTGCTGCGCCAGCTCAACGCGCGGTCCACGCCTGGCGCCACCTATCAGTGGTTCGCCCGGGCGCAGATCGGCCTGGACTGGCTGGCCACGGCGCTGCTCGTCCACCTGACAGGCGGAATCGCCAGCCCGGCCCTCTTTTTCTTCCTATTTCATATCGTCATCGCCGCCATGCTGTTGCCTCACGACCGGGGCTTTCTCTACGTCGCGCTGGCGCCCGTGCTGGCCGGGGGGATCGCCATCCTGCAGTTTGCGGGGATCGTTCCGCACTATCCCCTCTACGAGGGCACGCGATGGGGCGGCGTCGCTTTGTACCTGTACGACGATCCGTTCTACGTGGCGGGTGTCTGGCTCGGTTTCACCGTCGCCTGCTACGCCATGGCCTACCTGTCGATGAACGTCTCGCGCCGGCTGCGCCGGCTGCAGCGGCAGTTGGCCAGCGCCAGCCAACGCATCGAAACCCTCTACAAAGTCACCACGACGGTCAGTTCGACCCTCAATCTCGACGAGGTGCTGAACCTCATCGCCAAGAACGCGGCCCGGGAGATGGACGTCCGGGCCTGTACCATCCGCTTGCTCGATGAAAGCGGTCAGGTGGTGGACACCATTGCCTCGTACGGGATCGACAGACAGTTCCTGTCCACGGGGCCGATTGACCTGCAAAAAAGCGTCATCACCTACCAGACCCTGTCGGGCCAGTTGGCCATCGTCTCCGACGTCACCCAGGACGAGCGCTTTCAATACACGGCCGAGGCCACGTCCGAAGGGCTGCAATCCATGCTTTGCGTGCCGCTCCTCATCCAGGGCAAGGCCGAGGGCGTGATCTGCGTCTATGACGAGGCGCTAAACCGGTTCAGCAAGGAGGACGCTGAATTTCTCTCGGCCCTGGGCAGTGCCGGTGCGACGGCCATCGCCAATGCGCGGGTCTACCAGGCCCTGGAGAGGGCCGACCGGGCCAAGTCGGAATTCGTGCGCATGGTGACGCACGAGCTGCGCTCGCCCCTGTCGGCCGTGCAGAGCATGCTCAAGTTGATGGAACAAGGCTACGTCGGCTCCCTGACCGAGAATCAAGAGGACCTGGTCAACCGCTCGCTGCGCCGCCTCTCCTTTCTGCTGGCCCTGGTCAAGGACCTGCTGGAATTGGCCGCGGGCAAGATGGAAAAGCTCCAGGGCGAGAAAAAAGAGGTGGTGCTCAACGATCTCATCACCAAGGTCACCGACTTGATGGAGGGCAGCGCGGCCGAGAAGGGGCTGACCTACACGGTGGACGTCGACCCCGAGCCCCTGGTCATCACCGGCGTCGAGGACGGGCTGGAGCGCGTCTTTATGAACCTGGTGAACAACGCTGTCAAGTACACGCCCGAGGGTGGCTCGGTATCGGTGCGGGCCTGGGGCCAGGGGGATTGGGTCCAGTTTGAGGTCTCGGACTCGGGCATCGGCATCCCTGAAGAAGCGCAACCCCGGATTTTTAGCGAGTTCTATCGGGCCAAGAACGCCAAAGCCTTGGAGATGGAGGGCACGGGCTTGGGCCTGGCCATCACCAAAGAGGTGGTGGAGCAACATGGCGGCCAGATTTCTTTCGAGAGCACCGAAGGCGACGGGACCACGTTCTATGTGACCCTGCCAAGGGGCTAAGTGGGAAGGGGACACAGCATGCAGGAAAAACGAATCAAGATCGGCGGCATCCTGCAAAACCGTGAGCTGGCCAAGATCGGCGTCATGTCAATCCCGGATCGTCCGGGCGTGGCCAGCATGATTTTTGGGGCATTGGGCGCCAACAGGATCAACTGTCCCTTTATTGTACATACCATTGACCTCAACAACCTGGACAGCATCGTCATCTGTGTGGCTCGTAAGGACCTCAAGGCCGCGCTGCGTGTGCTCGATGCCGTCAAGGAGACCGTCGGCGCTAAAGAGGTCGTGTACGACGGGCAGGTGGGTATGATTTCCATCTTTGGCCCCCACTTTGGGGAGCGGGCCGGCATCGCGGGAGCCATGTTCTCCGCCCTGGCCTCAGTCGGGATCAACATCCTGGCCATCAGCACCTCGATCTCCAGCCTGTCTTGCATCCTGGATCTGGACGACATGGACCAGGCGGTGGAGGCTATCGGAGCGGCGTTTGACCTGCCCTGAGATCGCCGCGCATCCAGACCGAAAACCCCGCCCCGGCAGACACCTGCCGGGGCTTTTCTCGTGCGCCAGGCTGCCCCGATCTTCCCTTGACGTTTTTCTGTTCTTCGTGGTATAATGTCTTTGCCGCTGACCCGGCAACCTTGTTTTGCATATTTCTTGAGCCAGCCCGATCACACCGAGCCACGCCATTGCGGTACAGCGTCTCTAGGATCGTCGGTGAGCTAGAAGGGGAGGACGATGGTGGATCCACCGGCCGGCTCTGCACCAGACTTTTCGACCCTCGTCGCGGATTTGCGCGGCGGGAAGCGGGTCGCCGCCTGCTACCAGTGCGGCACTTGCTCCGGCTCCTGCCCTGCCGTTGGCGCCATGGACTATACTCCCCGGGCCATCATGCACCTCATCCGGCTCAACCGGGCCGAGGCCGTGCTGTCCAGCCAGGCCATCTGGGTCTGCGCCGCCTGTTATGCCTGCGCCGTGCGCTGCCCCCGCGACATCGAGATCACCGACCTGATGGCCAGCCTGCGCGTCCTGGCGCTGGAACGGGGCTATGCACCCCACGACCCCGCTTTCGAGCGCACCTTTCTGCACCTGGTCCGGCGCGACGGCCGCGTCTTTGAACTGGAGCTGCTGCTGCGCTACAATTTGCGGCGCCCCCTGGACCTCGTGCGCCAGGCGCCCGTGGGCCTGGCCCTGCTCCGCCGCCGGAAACTCGCCTTCTCGCCCCACCGCATCAACCAGCGCGAGCAGGTAGGCGCCATCTTTCGGCGCTGGGAGGAAAGCCGATGAGCCCGTCCTACGCCTACTATCCCGGTTGCAGCCTCCAGGCCAGCGCCAGGGAGTACGATCTCTCGACGCGGGCCGTGTGCCGCCACCTGGAGATCGAGCTGGTCGAGATCGAGGGCTGGAACTGCTGCGGCGCCGTGCCCGCCGCCCAAACCGACCCGGCCCTGTCCGGAGCGCTGGTGGCCCGCAACCTGCTCCTGGTCGAGGGGGTTGGACAGACAGCGGTCATGGCCCCCTGCAGCGGCTGCTACAAGTATTTCCGGCTGGCGCGGGAGGCGATGGCCGGCAACGGCCCGGCCCGGCAGCGCGTGGAGCAGCTCGTGGGCGCGCCACTGCCGGAGCCCCTGCCCGCCGTCGAGCACGCCCTCCAGAGCCTCAGCCGCGACCTGGACCAGGTACACGACGCCGTCGAGCACCCCCTGGAGGGGCTGCGGGTGGCCTGCTACTACGGCTGCGTCATCGGCCGGCCGAGGGGCGGCTTTGACGACCCCGAGAATCCGACCTCCATGGACCGCCTGATGGAGGCCCTGGGCGCCGAGCCGGTGCCCTACGACTACAAGGCGCGCTGCTGCGGCGGGCGGTTGACGGTGCCCCGGCTGGGCGTGGCCCTCGACCTGACCGGCCACCTGCTGCGCAAGGCCAAGGAGCAAGGCGCCGACTGCCTGGTGCTGGCCTGCCCGCTGTGCGCCACGATGCTCGACACCTACCAGGGCGCGGTGGGCCGACGGGCCGGCGGGGCGTTCGACCTGCCGGTGCTCTATTTCACCCAGGTGATGGGCCTGGCCTTTGGCCTGGCGCCGCCGGCGCTGGGCTTGCAGCACAACGTCGTCTCGCCCGCCGGCCTGCTGGCGGTTATGGGGGTGAGGGGTTGAACCTGGACATAACCCAGCCGTTCGTTACTGAAAGACTGGTCGCGCTTTTCCGGGACGATGGGGTCCGGCTGGCGACGCTCTTTGGGTCGGCGCTCACCACGGGCACGCCCAGGGACGTGGACGTGGCCGTGCTGTTCGATGCTTACGATTTCGACCGGTACCTGGCCCTGCGAGAATCGCTGTGCCGGGCGTTGGGAACGCAACGGGTGGACCTGGTGGTGCTCAATCGGGCGAACGCGGCCCTGAAGCTGGACGCCCTGCTGGGTGGGGAATTGCTGTACAGCAGGGAGCCCACCGAGGCGGAGAACGCCACAGCTCTGGCACTCTTTGAGTACGATGACTACCGCCGTTTCAAGGCCGAATACCAGGCCGAGTTCGAGCGGCGCTGCCGGGAGGGATTGAGCATGGCGGACAGGCACTTGAACCGGGAGCGGCTGGACACCTTGCTGTCGTCCCTGGACGAGGCGTTGGGACGGCTGCGGCAATTGCAGACCCGCTTCGTTTCCTTCGACCAGTTCGTGGCCGACGTGGACAGCCGCGAATTGTGCGTCCATCACCTGCGCATCGCGCTGGAGTCGGTGCTGGACGTGTGCCGCCACTTCCTGGCCGTGGTCGGTGTCAGCCTGGCGGAACTGGACACGACCAATTTGATCGTCCTGGCCGGAGACAAGGGCCTGCTGGACCCGGCCTTTGCCCGGCGGATTCGGGGCATGGCCGGGATGCGGAACGCCATCGTCCACGTCTACTGGCGATTGGATTACCGGGCGGTCTACCGGGCCGTGACGGAAGAATTGGCCGATTTTGACGAGTTTGCCCGGCAGGTGCAGGACTATCTGGCAAAACGGGAAATGGGTGAATAAAATACGGGTTCCATGACCCATTTGACTAAAAGTGGAGATATTGTAGTATGACAACAAAAGTGGCAAGCTTGGCGCACGAGATCGCCGTTTTGGAAGAGAATGAGCAGCGAGCCCTCTGGGAGCAGGTGGCGGATTTGAACTACCGCCGTGGCCTGCGTGCTCTTACGGACCAATATCGCAAGAGGTTGCAACAGCAAGGGGAGTTGAACCGATCCGCCGAGGAGATTTTGGCTGAATTGAATCAGACACGTGAAGAAACGGTAGCATATGCCACCTATTCAGAAGTTCAAGAACTGGTCGCGCAATTACCGGTAGACAAATTGCCAATTTTGTACGATTTTTTAGTTGATTTGGGTGAGTCGCAAGAGTCCGCTCTCCTTCCAGGAAGAATTCATGCTGTTCCCCCTGTCGGAGCGCCGTCGCCTCATGGCAGAACAGGCAAAGCAGATGGTGCTACACTACGAAGAGGAAAACTCGGAGCGTCAAGAATGGCAGGCGGGAGAGTTCATTGACTATTAAACATAGTGAGAACGCATTGACCAAAACCTCAGCCGTGGATACGCTGCAACTACGAGGTGTAGATACACGACGTTTTGTCCGCAGATTGGGCAGCGTATCTCCGGCGGTTATGCGGGCCATCGCCGCCGCGATTGCAGCGGTTGTCGAATACTCACCCTAGAGGGGGGCCGTTCCATGAAGATCGGCGTCTATGTCTGTTACTGCGGTTCCAACATTGCCGCCACGGTGGACGTGGAGGCGGTGGCCGAATACGCCCGGGGGCTGGCGGGCGTGGTCGTGGCCCGCACCAACAAGTACACCTGCTCCGACCCCGGCCAGGAATCGATCCGCCACGACATCGGCGAGCTGGGCGTGGACCGCGTGGTCGTCGCCGCCTGCTCGCCCAGGATGCACGAGCGGACCTTTCGCGCCGCGCTGCAAAAGGCGGGCCTCAACCCCTTTTTCCTGGAAGTGGCCAATATCCGCGAGCACTGCTCCTGGGTGCACCGCGACGTGCCCACCGGCACAGAGAAAGCCAAGGACCTGGTGCGCGCCGCCGTGGAGCGGGTGCGCGGGCACGAAGCGCTCTATCCCCGCCAGGCGCCGGTCACGCGCTCGGCGCTGGTCGTCGGCGGGGGCATCGCCGGCATCCAGGCCGCGCTCGACATCGCCCGATCCGGCTATCCCGTCTACCTGGTGGAGCGCGCCCCGTCCATCGGCGGCCACATGGCCCAGTTGGACAAGACCTTCCCCACCCTCGACTGCTCGGCCTGCATCCTGACGCCCAAGATGGTGGACCTGGCCGCCCATCCCAACGTCCACCTGCTGACCTACAGCGAGGTGACCGACGTCCAAGGCTACGTCGGTAATTTCCGGGTGACGGTCCGCCGCAAGGCGCGCTACGTGGACGTGGATACCTGCACCGGCTGCGGCTCGTGCGCCGAGGTCTGCCCCCGCGAGCTGCCCAGCGAGTTCGACCTGGGCATGGTCAACCGCAAGGCCATCTACCGGCCCTTCCCCCAGGCGGTGCCCAACGCCTTTGTCATCGACAAGGCCGGCATCGCCCCCTGCCAGGCCGCCTGCCCGGCGGGGCAGCACGCCCAGGGCTACATCGCCTCCATCCGCGAGGGCCGCTACGAGGACGCGCTGCGCACCATCCGCGAGGACAACCCTTTCCCCAGCGTCTGCGGCCGCTCGTGCCACCACCCCTGCGAGGGCAACTGCAACCGCCGCTACGTGGACGAGCCGCTGTCGATCATGGCCCTCAAACGCTTCGTGACCGATTACGTCTATGCTACGGCCATCCCCCGCGACATCCAGCCGGTGCCCCAGACGCGGCCCCAGCGCGTGGCCGTGGTCGGCTCGGGGCCGGCGGGGCTGACGGCCGCCCAGGACCTGGTCAAGCTGGGCTATGGCGTGACCGTCTTTGAGGCGCTGCCCGTGGCGGGCGGCATGATGCGCGTCGGCATCCCCGAGCACCGGCTGCCCAAGGACGTGCTGCGCCGCGACATCGAGGACATCCTGGCCCTGGGCGTGGACCTGCGCCTCAACCATCCCATCGCCGACCCCACGGCCCTGCTGAAGCGCAACGGCGGCGAGTACGACGCCGTCTACCTGGCCGTCGGCGTGAGCAAACAGACCCGCCTGGGCATCCCCGGCGAGGAGCTGAACGGCGTGCTGTCGGGCATCGCCTTCCTGCGCGAGGTGAACCTGGGCCGCCGGCCCCAGATTGGCAAGCGGGTGGCCGTGGTGGGCGGCGGCATCACGGCCCTGGACGCGGCCACGACGGCCCTGCGCCTGGGCGCCGAGGAGGTCAGCCTCGTCTACCGCCGCTCGCGGGGCGAGCTGCCGGCCTATCCCCGCGAGCTGGAGGAGGCCGAGGAGGAGGGTGTCAAGCTGGTGCTCAACACCGTGGCCGTCCGCATTCTGGGCGAGAAGGGCTGGGTGGCAGGCATGGAGTGCGCCGAGTCGCGGCGGCTGAGCCGCATCGACGACAGCGGCAAGCGCGTGGTCGTGGCCGAGCCGGGCACCGAGTTCACGATGGAAGTGGACACCGTCATCCGCGCCATCGGCCAGTTCTCCGACCAGCAGTTCCTGGAGCCGCCTTTCGACGAGTTGGTGGGCGACAAAAAGACGCTCGCCACGCCGGAGGAGGGTGTCTTTGCCGGACCGGGCGTCATCCCCGGCGCGGGCTTTGTCATCAACGCCGTGGCCCTGGGCCACGAGGCGGCCCGCTCGCTGGATCATTACCTGCGCGGCGAACCGCTGCGCCCGGTGGAGAACGAGCGCCCGGTGGAAAAGTGGAAGCGGGCGGACGCCGAGGTGCTGCTCAAGAGCGGTCACGTGAGACCCGCGCCGCGCAGGGAGCCGGAGCGGCTGCCCGTGGCCGAGCGCCTGCGCACCTTCAAGGAAGTCGTG
>CAYLZO010000182.1:0-11202 GCA_964387775.1 uncultured Anaerolineaceae bacterium | reverse complement strand
CCCCGGCCCACGGTTGCAAGAAAACCATTGTGTGCTATAATCAATCTCGGCCCGAATCACCGGGCAGCGGGAATTCGGCAGTCTGGAGGGGAGGAACAATGGCATCCCAGGGACCATTCCCATTCGACCAGGAAATCGTCTGGCAGCCCAGCGAGGCGTACGTGCAACAGAGCCGCCTGCGGCGCTTCCTGGAGCGCCACGGCCTGGCCACGCTGGACGAACTGCACGAGCGCTCCACCACGGACATCGCCTGGTTCTGGGAAGCCGTGTTCGACGACCTGGGCCTCGAATTCTACGAGCCTTACACCCAGGTGGTGGACCTGAGCCGGGGCATCGAGTGGCCGCGCTGGTGCGTCGGCGCCCGGCTCAACATCGTCCACAACTGCCTGGACAAGTGGATCGGCACGCCGGCCCAGAACCGCGTCGCCATCCGCTGGGAGGACGAGGCGGGCGACGTGCGCCTGCTGACCTACCGCGACCTCTACCGCCAGGTGAACCGCGTCGCCGCCGGGCTGCGCGCCCTCGGCCTGGGCCAGGGCGACGCCATCGGCCTCTACATGCCCATGGTGCCCGAGATCATCGTCGCCTTTCTGGCCATCGCCAAGATCGGAGCCGTCATCCTGCCCCTCTTCTCCGGCTTTGGCCCCGGCGCCCTGGCCACCCGCCTGGCCGACGCGGGGGCCAAGGCCCTCTTTACCGCCGACGGGCTGGTCCGGCGGGGCAAAACCATCCCCATGAAGCCCGCCGCCGACCAGGCCCTGGCCGAGGTCCCCGGCGTGCAGCACGTGATCGTCCTGCGCCGGACCGGCGTCGAGGTGGCGATGGCCGCCGGCCGCGACCTGTGGTGGGACGAACTCATCGCCGGCCGGCCCGCCGAGACCCCCACCGAGCGCACCGGGGCCGAGGACCTGCTGATGATCATCTACACCAGCGGCACCACCGGCCGGCCCAAGGGCGCCGTCCACACCCACTGCGGCTTTCCCATCAAGGCCGCCCAGGACATGGCCCACGGCTTTGACGTCCAGGCCTTCGACACCCTGTCGTGGATGACCGACATGGGCTGGATGATGGGGCCGTGGATGATCTTTGGCGTGCTGCTGCTGGGCGCCAGCATGTTTTTCTACGACGGCGCGCCCGACTACCCCGGCGTCGACCGGGTCTGGGCGCTGGTCGAGGGCCACGGCGTCACCTGCCTGGGCCTGGCGCCGACCTTCATCCGGGCCATCATGCCCCACGGCGAGGCGCCCGTCCGCCGCCACGACCTGCGCTCGCTGCGCGTGCTGGGCTCGACGGGCGAGGCGTGGAACCCCGACGCCTGGCGCTGGCTCTTCGAGACGGTGGGCGGCGGGCGCGTGCCCATCGTCAACTACTCGGGTGGCACCGAGATCAGCGGCGGCATCCTGATGGGCAACGTGCTGAGCCCCCTCAAGCCCTGCGCCTTTTCCGGCGTGCCGCCGGGCATCGCCGCCGACGTGGTGGACAAAGCCGGCAACCCGGTCCGGGGCCAGGTCGGCGAGCTGGTCGTGCGCCAGCCCTGGATCGGCATGACGTGCGGCTTCTGGCAGGACCCTGAGCGCTACCTGGACAGCTACTGGCGGCGCCTGCCCGGCGTCTGGGTCCACGGCGACTTTGCCGCCGTCGACGAGGACGGCCAGTGGTTCATCCTGGGCCGCTCCGACGACACCATCAAGGTCGCCGGCAAGCGCGTCGGCCCCGCCGAGGTGGAGAGCGTGCTGGCCGGCCATCCCGCCGTCGCCGAGGCGGCGGCCATCGGCGTGCCCCACGCCATCAAGGGCGAGGCGGTCGTCGCCTTTGCCGTGCTCAAGCCCGGCTACGAGCCGGGCGAGGCGCTGCGGGCCGAGCTCCAGGCGCGGGTGGCCCGCGAGATGGGCAAGCCGCTGGCTCCCCAGGCCGTCCACCTGGTGGGCGGCATCCCCAAGACGCGCAACGCCAAGGTCATGCGCCGCGTCATCCGCGCCGCCTACCTGGGCCAGCCGCCGGGCGATCTGAGCGCCCTGGTCAACCCCGAGGCCGTGGACGAGATCCGGCAGGCTGGCTGAGGGCCGCTCCGACGCGCAGAACAATGGACGGGCAGAATTTGTGGATCGAACAGCGCGGACGCGAAATACCAACCGCAAACCAATCCGTAGATTCTGCCCGTCCATTGTTCTGACCCGCCAGAATTCCTAAACTCAGGTCTTGACAAGGCGCCCCTTCTATGCTATAATTGTGAACGTTCACGTGAACGTTCACATTGACAGCGAAGAGGCGCAACGTGCAATCTCGACCCACCATAAAGGACGTAGCGGCCCGGGCCGGCGTGTCCCGCCAGACCGTGTCGCGGGTCGTCAACAACAAAGGCGAAGTCAGCGACGCCACGCGCGACCGCGTGTTGGCCGCCATCGACGAGCTGGGCTACCGCCCCAACGTGGCGGCGCGCAGCATCGTGGTCGGCCGCACCTGCACGCTGGGCTGCATCTCGCCCACCCTGACCGACTTTACTTTTGCCAACATCATCGATAGCGCCCAGGCGGAAGCGCGCCGCCTGGGCTACTTTGTACTCACCGGCAGCGCCCCCACCGAGGCCGACGTGGAGCCCCTGCTCGAAGAGATGTTGCGCCGCCGGGTGGACGGCCTGATGGTCCTCAACCCCCGCGCAGACGAGCGCTACCGCTATTTTCTGCCACTCATCGACAAGGGGCTGGCCGTCCTCTACTTGAACAGCACGCCTCAGGAAGAACCGGTGTCTTCGATTCACTGCGACGACCGCGATGGGGGCTATCAAGCCACCTGCTACTTGATCGACCTGGGACACACGGCCATCGCCACCATCCTCGGCCCGGCCAACGAGGAGGCCAGCGGCGACCGGCTGGCGGGCTACCACCAGGCTCTGGCCGATGCCGGCCTGGCCGCCGAGCCGGACCTGGTGGTCCGGGGCGACTGGTCGGCCACGGCGGGCTACGAGGCCACGGGCCGGTTGCTCGCCGCCGCCCGGCCCTTTTCCGCCATTTTCGCCCAGAACGACCAGATGGCCATCGGCGCCATCCGCGCCCTGGGGGAGGCGGGGCGGCAGGTGCCCGACGACGTGTCGGTCGTCGGTTTCGACGACATTCCCCTGGCGTCCTACTTTGATCCGCCGCTGACCACGCTGCGCCAGCCGATGCAGGAAACAGGCGAGCGCGCCGTGCAGCTTCTCGTCGATACCATCCAGAACCCCGACCGCACGCCTGAACAAGTCGTGATTCCCGCCCGTCTCGTAGAGCGGGCCTCGTGTGCGCCCCGGCGCCCGTGAAAGGAGGTGTCGCCAAGCAACAGGGATTCATGCCGACAAATTCACTCAAGTTGGTCAAACTCGAAACAAAGGATAGGAGGAGAGAAAGATGAAAAAGTCATTGTTGATCTTGATGGCCGTGGTGTTGCTCGCCGGCTTGCTGGCCGCCTGCGGCGCCACGCCCGAACCCCAGGTGGTGGAGAAAGAAGTCACCGTCAAAGAGACGGTCGAAGTTCTCGTCACGCAAGAAGTGAAAAAAGAAGTCGTCAAAGACAAACAGATCGTCATCTACAACTCGTACATGACCGACCCGGCGCCCCGCGAAGCCGACGCCGCGTTGGTGCAAATGTACATGGACGAGAATCCCGATGTCGAGGTGCTGCATAGCTCGGTGGCCCACGAGGACTTTAAGCAGGCCATCCGCGCCTACCTGACCGCCTCGACCCCGCCCGACGTGATGACCTGGTTTGCCGGCAACCGCGCCCGCTTTTTCATCGACAAGGGTCTGGTCATGGACATCAGCGACGTCTGGGAGCGAGAAGGCTGGAACGAGACCTATCCCGCCGGCTTCCGGGCCATGAGCAGCGTCGACGGCAAGCAGTATTTCGTGCCGGCGAGCTGGTACTGGTGGGCCGTCTACTATCGAAAAGACATCTTTGACCAGTACGGCCTGACCCCGCCTGAGACCTGGGACGAATTCCTGGCCGTGTGCGAGACCCTCAAGGAAAATGGCGTCACGCCGATCACCATCGGCACCAAGTACCGCTGGACGGCGGCCGCCTGGTTTGACTATCTCAACATGCGCGTCAACGGCCCCGAGTTCCACATCAACCTCATGCTGGGCAAAGAAAGCTACGAGGACCCGCGCGTGCTCAAGGTCTTTACCGACTACTGGCAGCCCCTCATCGAGAACGGCTACTTTATCGACGACCCGGCCGCCTACAGCTGGTCCGAGGCCATCCCCTTCATGCTCGAAGGCGACGCGGCCATGTACCTCATGGGTGATTTCCTCCGGGACAGCTACCCGGACGAGGAAGAGGACAAGCTCGACTTTTTCCGCTTCCCCATCATCGATCCGGCTGTACCCGTGGGCGAGGATGCGCCCACCGACGGCTTTCTGATCGCGGCTAACGCCCAGCACGTCGAGGTGGCCAAGGACTTTATCGCCTACCTGGGCGGCGTCGAGGCCCAGCAGTTCTTTGCCGACGAGTTGGGCCGCCTGCCGACCAACATGGAGGTCGATACCAGCGGCTTTAGCGCCGTGCAGCAGAAGGGCCTGGAGCTGATCCAGGGTGCCGACTTTGTCGCCCAATTCTACGACCGCGATACCACGCCCGAAATGGCCGACGAGGGCATGAACGGCTTTATGCAGTTCTGGGACAACCCCGACGAGATCGAAGACATCCTGGCTAACCTGGAGAGCGTCCGCCAGGAAGTGTTCACCGAGGAATAGTCCCTCGCCGTACGAGACGAGGAGCCCGTGGGAAATCTCACGGGCTCCTCTTTTGAGAGGAGGTTGGGCGCTATGCTTGACCGTCGAACTCGCACCAAGTTGACACCCTGGTTGTTCCTGATCGTGCCCCTGATCATCTACCTGATCTGGGTCATCGGGCCGATGTTCTACACCTTTTACCTGAGTCTCACCAATTGGGATGGGCTTTCCAGCCCCGAGTTCATCGGATTGCGCAACTACGAGCGCCTCTTCCGTGATCCGGTGTTCAAAATCTCTCTGCTGAACAACCTCAAGTGGATCATCAGCTTTATCACCATTCCGGTGGTTGCTGGTCTGGGGCTGGCCATGGCCCTCAACCGCGCCATCCCGGGCGCCAAGTTTTTCAAGGCCAGCTTCTACTCGCCCATGGTGCTTTCGCTGGTCGTCTGCGGCCTCATCTGGGGCTGGATGTACCAACCGGCCAACGGCTTGATCAACGAGGCACTGCGGGCCGTCCACCTGGACTCGCTTGCGCAAGGCTGGTTGAGCGACAGCAAGCTGGTCATGTGGTCCATCATCGTCGTCGCCATCTGGCGACAGGTGGGCTACGTAATGGTCCTCTACCTGGCCGGCCTCCAAGGCGTGGACCCCGGCCTGGTGGATGCCTCAAAAGTAGATGGCTGCACAGGGTGGCAAACCTTTCGGCACGTCATCTTTCCCCTACTCGCGCCCGTGACCGTCATTGTCGTGACCATCAGCATTATCGATTCGCTGCGGGCCTTCGACCTGGTCTCGGTCATGACTCGAGGCGGACCGTACAACTCGTCCAGCGTGCTGGCCAATTTCATGTACATCGAAGCTTTCAACAACTACAAGATGGGCTACGGGGCGGCCATCTCGGTCATCCTGTTCCTCATCAGCCTGATTTTTATCTTTATCTACCTCTACCGCACGCTGCAAGACGAATTGGAATACTAGGGAGGACATGACCATGACGACGAGAAAATTCTTCAGTTCTCCGTGGCGGACCGTCGGCTTTGTGGTGCTGCTGGTCATCACCTTCCTGTGGCTGGTTCCTTTTTTGCAGGCGATCCTGACCTCGATGCGGACCAACACCGACATTATGACCCGAGGCTTCTTTTCGCTGCCCAGCGAGCTTTCCTTCGAGAGCTTTGCCGAAGCCTGGCGACGTGGCGGCCTGAGCTACTACCTGCCTAACAGCTTTATCATCACCATCCCGTCGCTCATCTTTACCCTCTTTTTGTCTTCGCTGTCGGGTTATGCCCTGGCCCGCTACAAGTTCCGCGGCAACCGGCTGCTGCTCTTCCTGTTCGTCGGCGGCATGATGCTGCCCTTCCAGGTGTTGATGCTGCCCGTCTTTCGCCTGACCGACGCCCTGGGCCTGTACGACACCTACTGGGGCATCATCGCCTTCCACACCGCCTTCCAGCTCGGCTTTTGCACCTTCCTGCTGCGCAACTATATGCGCACCGTGCCCGGCGAGATCATCGAAGCGGCACGCATCGACGGCTGCAGCGAGTTCCGCATCTGGTGGCAGATCATGATGCCCATCACCGTGCCGGCGCTGGCCGCCCTGGCGACCTTGGAGTTCACCTGGATTTTTAACGACTACCTGTGGGCCATCGTCCTGCTGCGCAGCGACAAGCTCAAGCCGGTGACGGCCGGCCTGGCGACGCTCCAGGGCCAATACGTCATGGACTGGACGGTCATCATCTCCGGCGCGCTGCTGGCGACGATCCCGTCGGTGCTGGTCTTTATCTTCCTACAGCGCTACTTTATCGAGGGCCTGACCCTGGGCGCGACCAAGGGCTAGACTAGAGTCGGGCAAATCGCCAATTTGCCCTACGGGAGACATTGCATGAAAAGACGAGACGGCCGCTTTGTCGTCTATGACAATGCCATCAAGGAATCCCATTCGCGGCAAGCCGTCAAGTGGCAGAAGATGTTTGTCCGCAAGTTCGGCTACGATCCCGACGAGACCTACACCCTCAGCCTGGTGGACAATGAGTACCTGGGGCCGCTCTTTGGCGTCCAAGACATCGTGCGCGGCGACCACGGCGCGCCCATCGAGCAGGAGAACGCGGTCATTTGCAGCACCATCCGCATGGGGTTCGGCCACTACCGTATCGCCATGGCCGGCGTGTCCTGCGCCCGGGCCATGGGCTTTACCCCCTACTGGCTGGACCTGCTGGCCATCCCCGGCATCACCACCGACGTCATCAACTGGTGCAACACTTGGTACAGCCGCTGGTCACGACTTTCACAGCGCAGCAAGCTCTTTAACAAGTACGTCTGGGAGCCGGTGACCACGGGCGAGCCGACCCTGCCCGGCCTGTCCTGGTTCCTCAACACCTGGATCGTGGGCTGGCCCTGGCGCTTTCTCAAGACAAACGTCAAAGATTACAAGATGAGTGAGCTGTTCAAGAATCTGCACCAGGCCTTGCCCAGCGACATGCCGGTGCTCACCTCGCACATGTGGAACTGCATGGGCGCCGTGGCCGGCGGCATGACCAACGTCGTGGACATGATGTTCGACAACTGGCCCATGGCCTTCCAACTGACCGAGGGCGCCAAACACGGCGTGCAGTCGCCCTCCGGCTACTATGGTTTTCGCGTGATGCGCGGTTTTGACGAGAGCGGCCAAGTCATGAACCCTATCCCGCCCGACGCCATCCACTACGTCGGCCACCACGTGGACCATGAGATCGTGCACAACGTCGAGGCCGACTGCGCGGCCCGCCTGCGAAGAATGAACAGCGGCGAGCCGCGACGCTTTCTCCTGACCATGGGCGGCGCCGGCGCCCAGCGCGACCTCTTCAAGGCCATTATCGAGCACTGTCTGCCCCTCATCCGCCAGGACAAGCTGGCGCTATTCGTCAACCTGGGCGACCACCAGGACAACTGGGACTGGCTGGAGGCCGAGCTGGCTGCCCACAAGGACACCCTCCAGACGCATTTCACCTGGGAAGAGACCAAAACCCTGGCCAACAAGATCCGCAGCGGCCCGGTCCGGGGCCTGCACGTGTTCCTCTACGACAACATCTTTCACGCCGTCTATGCCACCAACTACCTCATGCGCGTCGTGGATGTGATGATCACCAAGCCCAGCGAACTGGCTTTTTATCCCGTGCCCAAGATCTTTAACGAGCGGGTAGGGGGCCACGAGATGTGGGGCGCCATCCGCGGCGCCGAGCTGGGCGACGGCACCGTCGAAACGCGGACCATCCCTCACACCCTCCAGGCCATCGACCTGCTGGCCCACGACCGCGACCTGCTGGAGATGTACTGCGACTGCATCGTCAAGAACAAAAGCATCGGCGTCTACGACGGGGGCTACAGGTGCGTCGAGCTGGCAAACGGCGTGAAATTTGATAGAAACAAACTGAAATCGCCGGCATGAACGTCGGGCTTTTTGCCGACTGCTACACGCCTACTGCCAGCGGAGTGGTCACGTCGCTGCTCCAGCACAAAGGGGAGCTGGAGCAGCGCGGCCACCGGATTGTCGTCGTGACCGTAGCCAACGGCCCGCGCAAAGAACAGGAGGGGACCATCTACCGGGTCCCCTCCTTGCCGTTCAATCGGGCCAGCGGGTTTCGACTGGGGCTCGCCAACCAGCGGGCCGTCAACCGGCTGGTGCGCGAAGAAAATCTCGACCTCATCCACACCCACACCGAGTACAGCCTGGGCTGGGCCGGCCGCCGCGCCGCCCGCCATTTCGGCCTGCCCCTGGTCCACACCGCCCACACCCTGCACCCCGCCTACCGCCACTACCTGCCCCTCGGCGAGCGACTGCCGCCGGGGCTGGTGCGCGGTTACGTGCACCGCTTCCTCTCGCCGTACGACGTCATAGTCTGCCCCTCGCGGAAAGCGCAACGCTACGTCCAGGCCGTCCGGCCTACACAAAAGACCATCGTGATCCCCAACGGCCTGGACCGCGACCGATTCTATCCCCGCCCCCTGACCAAAGCCGAAAAAAGACAGGTTCGGCGTGAACTCGGGCTCAGTGCTACCGACCGAGTCCTCCTTTTCGTCGGCCGGCTGGGCCCGGAAAAGCGTGTGATGGAGCTGCTGGCGGCGTTGCTGCCCCTGCTCCGCGAGCAACCCCGGCTCAAGTTACTCCTCGTAGGCAGTGGCCGCAGCCGCGCGAGTCTGCAGCGAGCCGCAAGAGACAGCGGCTGCCTCGGCCAGATCCTCTTCATTGGGGCCGTGCCCTGGACGGATACCCACTGCTTCTACGCGCTGGCCGACCTGTTCGTCACCGCCTCCCTGAGCGAAATCCACCCCATGACCCTCATCGAAGCGGCGACCTGCGGCTTGCCCATCGTCGCCCGCCGCGACGAAGCCTACGCCGACCTGGTGATCGACGATTACAACGGCTACCTGGCGGAATCGGACCGGCAACTGGCCGGCCACGTGGCCACCCTGCTGGCCGACCGGGAAAGACACAACGCATTCGCCCGGCACGCATCCACGCTATCCCGAAAATTCGATACACAAACCAACACCGACCGGATCGAGGCCCTGTACCAATCTCTGGTCGCCCGTGCCTAGCGGTCCATCCCCTTTCTCCACCAACCGCTGGCATGACTCGGCGCCCGCTTGTCGCCAACGGGCTTTTGAAGTACAATACCCGGTGCAAATTGACAAGGAGAGCGTTTCTCATGGACGAGACCAAAATCGTAGACCTGCGCAGCGACACCGTGACCCTGCCCACGCCGGCCATGCGCCGGGCCATGTTCGAGGCCGAGCTGGGCGACGACGTGTACGGCGAGGACCCGACCGTCAACCGCCTGGAGGCCCTGGCTGCCGAGCGCCTGGGCAAGGAGGCCGGCCTGTTCGTGCCCAGCGGCACCATGGCCAACCTGTCCTGCCTGCTGGCCCACTGCGCCCGGGGCGAGGAAGCCATCATGGGCCACATGGCCCACACGTTCTTATTCGAGGCCGGCGGCTCGGCGGCGGTGGGCGGCATCCACCCCTGCACCGTGCCCAACCAGCCCGATGGCACCCTCGACCTGGCCGACGTCGAGGCCGCCATCCGGCCCGACAACGAGCACTATCCCCGCACCCGCCTCCTCTGCGTGGAGAACACCCACAACCGCTGCGGCGGCGCCGTGCTCACGCCCGCGTACATGGCCCAGGTCCGCGCCCTGGCCGACCGCCACGGCCTGGCCGTCCACCTCGACGGGGCGCGGATTTTCAACGCCGCCGTGGCCCTCGGCCTGCCGGCCGCCGACCTGGCCCGCGACGCCGATTCGGTGAGTTTTTGCCTGTCGAAGGGACTGTCGGCGCCGGTGGGCTCGCTGGTCTGCGGATCGGCCGAGTTTGTGGCGCGGGCGCGGCGGCAGCGCAAGGTGCTGGGGGGCGGCATGCGGCAGGCCGGCGTGTTGGCCGCAGCGGGTATCGTCGCCCTGGAGACCATGGTCGACCGCCGCCTGGCCGAGGACCACACCAACGCCCGCCGCCTGGCCGAAGGGCTGGCCGCGCTGCCCGGCGTCGTCCTCGACCCGGCCCGGGTGCAGACCAACATCGTCATCTTTGAGCTGGCACCCGACGCCCCCTCGCCCGCCGAATTTGCGGCCGGGCTGGCCGCCCGGGGCGTCAAGCTCAACCCCATCGGCGGACGGCGCCTGCGGGCCGTGACCCACTACGGCCTCGACGCCGACGACATCGACCGCGCCATCAAAGCCGCCAGTTATCAGCTATCAGCCTTCAGCGAGCCTAGCTGATTGCTGATTGCTGATGGCTGATGGCTGACCGCTGACGGCTGATTGCCGCCAGCACCCGCTCGGGGGTGGCCGGCAGGCGACGGATGCGCGCCCCGGTGGCGCGATAGATGGCGTTCAGCACCGCCGGCGCCGTGGGCAGCGTCGCCGCCTCGCCCAGGCCCTTGGCTCCCTGCGGCCCCCAGCGGCTGGGCACCTCCACGGGGATGACCTCGATCTGGGGCGTGCAGCGGGCCGTGGGCAGGTAGTAGTCACTAAAGCCGGTGCTCACGCCGGGAATATACTCCTCCATCAGCGCCGCCCCCAGGCTCATGAGCACCGCGCCCTCCACCTGGCCCTGCACCCCCTGGGGATTGATGGCCCGGCCCACGTCGTGGGCCGCCACGATGCGCACCACGCGGACCTGCCCCGTCTCGACGTTGACGTCCACCTCGGCCAGGTGCGCCCCGGTGACAAAGAAAGGCAGGAACTCGGGCCGCGTCGCCTCGAACTCGGCGCCGAGCTGGGGGCCGAACACGCCCCGCACCCGCCGCGACAGGCCGATGCGCTCCATCTCGGCGGCGACCTCGGCCAGCGGCAGCGCTGCCCCGCCGGGGCCGCGCACCGCGTCGGCGGTCAGGGTCAGCCACTCGGGATGATAGTCCAGCATCTCGGCAGCCGTGCCCACGATCTGCCGGCGCAGGACCGCCGCCGCCTGGGCCACCGCGCCGCCCACCCAATACGTGCTGCGCGACGCGCCCTGGATGTCGCTGTCG
>CAYLZO010000181.1:9826-11203 GCA_964387775.1 uncultured Anaerolineaceae bacterium | reverse complement strand
CGGTCACCTTTGCGGGGGCCGATGGATTCAGCGTGGTCGCCGGGCCAACGAGCGCCGACCTGACGGCCAACGCGGCCTACGACGGCGACACCGATGTCAACCTGCTGGCGGGCAGCGACTCGCTGGCGGTGGGCCAGGTGGCGACGGTCACCCTGACCATCCAGGTCACACCTGGCGCCAACCTGGGGCCGTACGACAACGTGGCCTACGGGCAGGGCACCGGCCCTGGCGGTGAGACCGTGGGAGACTGGTCTGACGACGGCATCGAGCCCGACGGCGATGGCGATGGTGACCCGACCGGGCCGGGTGAGGATGACTCGACGCCGGTCACCTTCCCCGAACCACCGGCCATCAGCCTGGACAAGCGCCTGGTGGGCGTCGATCGTGACGAGTACGCGCCCAACTATATCACCTTCACCATCGTGATCACCAATAGTGGCGGCAGCGCCGTGGATCTGCTCCCGCTGGAGGACGTCTACGATCCTGCCTACCTCAGCTTTGTGAGCGCCACACCGGCGCCCCAGGAAGGTGCCGACGACGGCCACCTGACCTGGACCGATCTGACCGGACCGGCGCCCCATGGCTTTGGTTCCGACCTCCTGCCTGGCGAGACGTTCGTCATCACCACCGTGTTCCAGGTGGCCGGCGACATCACCACCACCTTCAACACCGCCATCGTCAGCGGCGCCCTGGACGTGGGCGGCTTGCCTCTCGACGGGGTGAGCGACGTCGAGCCGGTCGTCGACGTACCGACGGCGGTCGAGTTCCTCTACTTCCGAGCTACCTGGGAAGCGCAACAGGTCGTGGTCGAGTGGAGGACGGCGTGGGAGCGGGACAACTGGGGCTTTGAGCTGTACCGCAGCGAAACCCCGAGCTTTGCAACGGCGCAGTGGCTCCACTTTGAGCCGGCGTTGGGCTGGGGCCAGTTCGACGGCCAGGACTATCGCTACGTCGACGGCGACGTCCAGCCGGGCCAGACCTACTACTACTGGCTGGTGGACATCGACATGCTGGGACATACCTTCCGCTACGAGTCGTTCGCCGAGAGCGTGTCCCGCTACCGGATCTATCTGCCACTGGTGACCCACTAGAGGACTGTACCTGGGGGTGGGGCAAGTCGCCCCACCCCCAGGGCATCAAGGACAAGTCGAAGGAACATCAAGGAGGATCTCGAATGAAAACATTGACCGTTGTGTTGATCGTTGCATTGTTGACTATCGTCTTTTTCCCCGGCTTGTCGTGTCCGGCCGCGGCGGACCCGTACGCGCCGGCCGGGATCACGGACACACCCACGCCGACGCCGACTTTTACGCCGACGCCGACGTTCACGCCCTCGCCAACCTCTCCGGTGCCCACACCGACGAGCAGCCCTGAGCC
>CAYLZO010000181.1:0-9816 GCA_964387775.1 uncultured Anaerolineaceae bacterium | reverse complement strand
GCCGCCCGAGCTGCCCGTGGTGCCCGAGCCGTCGACGTGGCTGATGATGAGCGGCGCGATTTCTGCGATGGCAGGCTACATTGGGTTGCAGATTCGGGCCAGGCGTGGTGGGTCCTAGGCGACGGACCATGCCTGGTGGGGTGCGCTATTCGCTGCTGATCGGGATCGCGCTGGTGATCCTGATCGCACACCCGGCGGCGGGACAGGGCCAGGGGTGGGGGTCTCCCGCAGGACAGGGAGCGCGCGAGGAAGCGAGGCTTGAGCTGCTCGTTTCCACCGCCGAGTATGCGATCCTGGCGTTGGACTTGGGCGCCGTCGAGCTGGAAACCATCGAGGAGGATGGCCGGCAGTACGTCGTCCTGACCGCACCGGGTCTGGACGACGCGGCCATGCCTGGCTATCCCCGCCTGCCGCAGATGGGGGTGCTCCTCGGGCTGCCGCCAGGCGGACCCGAGTACGTCTCGGGCGGACCCGAGTACGTCTCGGGCGGAGACTGGTCAATCCAGATCGTGTCCGGCGAGGAGCGAGTGGCGCATGTCATCCGATTAGACCATCCCCTGGCACGCGTGCCTGCTTTCGATCCGGTTCCGCCCGGCTTTGGGCTCGACGCCCCTGCACCACGCCTTGACCCTGCAGCCGAGGAGATCGATGCGACCGACGCCTTCTATCCGGCATCGCCGGTGACCGTGCAGGGGACCGCCACCCTGCGCGACCTGCGCATCCTGTCCCTGACCCTGTCCCCGTTTCGCTACAATCCCGTGCGCGGCGAGCTGGTCTACGTCGAGCGGTTAGTCGTGCGCGTCGATTTTGAGCAAGCTGAGGGTAGCGAGTCGACGGGGACGAGTTCACGCCCGGCAGATGCATGGGACCCGGTGCTGAAGCGGGCGGTGCTCAACTATGACGTCGCGCGGGAGTGGCGGGGCATTGGCCCCGGCAGCCGTCGCACGGTCGACGGTTTGACCCTCAATTCAGCGGCGGACCCGAGTACGTCTCGGGCTGTGACGCCGGGGAGTGTCAAGATCGAGGTCGACGCCGATGGCCTGTACCAGATCGGCTACGACGATCTGCTGGCGGCCGGCTTTCCTGTCGAGACGATCGACCCGCGGGATTTGCACTTGCAGGTAGGTGGGCAGGAGCTGGCCGCCTGGCTGCCGGGTGAGGAGGATGGCCGTTTTGACCCCGGCGACCGGTTGCTTTTTTACGGACAGGCAGCCGGCAGCCGGTACACTACCCAGAACGTCTATTGGCTGAACGTCGATGGGACACCGGGCCTGCGGATGGAGCAGCACGACGTGACGCCGGCGGATCTCTATCCCCTGCCTCCGGCGCACCAGACCGTCCGCCGCTTTGAGGAAAACTTGCTCTACGACTCGCACCACCCCGAAGCGAACGGCGATCACTGGTACTGGACCGACCTGAGTTTCTTGCAGACCGGCTGCCCCACCGCCACCCAGGTGTACGAGTTCGACCTGCCTCACCTGGAGACGGGGACATACACGGCGACGCTGGGGATCGGCCTGCAAGGTTCTACTCCTGGCAGCCACCACCTGGCGGCCTGGCTCAACGATCACCAGGTCGGCGAGATCGTGTGGGCGGACCAGGGCCGCCACGACGTCGAATTCATCCTGGACGCGAGCTGGCTGGCAGACGAAAGCAACCGGCTGCGCCTGGAAAACGGCGCCTGCCCACCACCCCCGCCCCCCTCGCCGCCACCGAACGGCATGGTCCTGAACTATTTCACCATCGAATACCCGGCCGGCTACCTGGCGCAGGATGGCATGCTCTCCTTTTGGGGAGCGCCCGATCCACACCAATATGAGGTCGACGGCCTGGCCGGTGCCGACCCTGCCCGAGAGGTACTCGCCCGAGAGGTACTCGCCCGAGAGGTACTCGGGGTGCTGTTCGACATCACAGACCCTGCACTGCCCGTGCGCCTGACGGGTGCGCGCCTGGAAGCAAGCCGAGGGTACTCGGCAGGTAGGCTGGTGTTCCAGGATGCCCGAGAGGGACAATTCCACTACCTGGCAATAGCACAAACCGCCATTCGAGCTCCGCAGGCCCTCTACGTCGACACGCCCTCCGGCCTGGCGTCCCCGTCCAACGGCGCCGACTATCTGCTGATCGGCTACGGCGAGTTCTTGCCGGCTGCCGGTCCCCTGCTGGCCCTGCGCGCCGGGCAGGGGCTGCAGACGATGGCCGTGGACGTGCAGGATGTGTATGACGAGTTCAGCGCCGGCGTGCTCACCCCACAGGCTATCCACGATTTTCTGGCCCATGCTGTGGCGCAGTGGCAGCGGGCGCCCACCTATGTGCTGCTGCTGGGCGACGGGACAATCGACTATCTCGATCACCTGGAGCACGGCTGGCACAACTTTGTCCCCGCCTATCCGGCCGGCGTGGACCCCTACCAGGGGGAAACGGCGACCGACAACCGGCTGGCGTGTGTTGCCGGCGAGGATAACCTGCCCGACCTGCACATTGGGCGGCTGCCGGTGAGCAGTGCCGAGCAGGCGCAAGCAGTGGTGACCAAGATCGTCGGCTACGAAACGACCGAGTTGCCGGGAGTTTGGAGTCAGCGCATCACGCTGGTCGCCGACGACGATGCGGCGGGCCTCTTTCGCCAGTACAGCAATGACCTCTACGCCGGCCTGGACGAGCCCTTTTCGGCCGACCGGATCTATCTCACCTCGCCGGCGACCTGGGCGCATGAATACGATCCCGACGATGCCGCGGACATGGCGGCGGCACGGGCAGCCCTCCGCACCCGCTTCGACCAGGGACGGTTGGTTGTGACCTATATGGGGCACAGCTCTCCGTCTCAATGGGCTGAAGAACGGCTGTGGCACCGCGACGATGTGCCCGCCCTGCAGAATGCCGGCAGGTTGCCCGTGGTGCTATCGCTGACCTGCTACACGGGAGCATTCCACCATCCACCGTATGCGCCACTTGACGAAAGAATGGCGGTCGCGGCGGATGGGGGGGCGGTGGCCGCCTGGGGAGCAACAGGTGCCGGCGTCACAACCGGTCACCGCTACCTGGCACAGGGATTCTTTGACACGGCCCTCGCGCGTACGGCGGGGGGAGAAACCACCACGCTTGGCTCGGCAACCTATGCCGGCAAGGTCAAGGTGTACCGCCAGGCACCGGTGTACCGCGACCTGGTCGACACCTACGTTCTGTTGGGAGACCCGGCTACCGTGCTGCAAGCATACCTCGGTGCGGTGCACACGGTTTACCTGCCGCTCATCGCGAGGAAGTAGACCTGACAGGTTTTGTGGCGACAAGAACGCGCGAGACGACCCAAACAGCACCCTTATCAGGCGGCAACCCTTTCCCACACGCAAAACCTGTCATGTCTGCCGCTCGGTGGTTAACCCTCAGTCGCGCGCGGCACTCAGCAGCGCATCGTAGACGGGGCGCGGCCGGAACTCGGGGTCGACGAGCGCGAAATAGTACGCCGCCCTGTCGGGCGGCACGTCGCCCACCTGCCGGAAGTACCAGATGTTGACGACGCCCAGCCACGGCCAGTTTTTCCTGGCCCACACGATGCCGCGCACGGTATAGTCGGCCTGCTGCGCCTCGGTGACGCGCTTCCACGTCAGCCTCTCTTCCGAAAATGTGGCGGGCGCGGCGTTCCAGCCATACTCGTTGATCCAGACCGGCTTGCCGGTGTCGCCATAGCGCTCCATGATCTCGCGCTGCAGCTCGACGCGACGCAGGTTGAGGACGTCGGGATGCGGCGCGTCTTCCGGCGGGCGGTCGAACCCGAATGCGTTCGCGGACAGGATGTCGAACCACTGGCCGGCGCCCGCCTCGTACATTTCCGCCAAAAAGACGAGGTCGTTGTGGTTGCCACGCATCGACGCGTCTTCGAGCGTCATGGCCAGGGGGCCGCTCAACACGACGACATCCGGGTCGGCTTCCTTGGCCCGCCGGTAGGCGGTTTCCAGCAGCTGGGTATAGGCCACGGCGTCCACCCGCTCGAATCCCCACTCTTCCGACAGGTTCGGCTCATTCCAGATCTGGATGTAGCGCACGCGCCCACGGTAGTGACGCACCACGGCATACACGAAATCGCCGTAATCCTCCACGTTGTCGGGCGGGCGGGTCTTGAACCGGTTGTCCTGGCGTGTCCAGTCGGGTGGCCTGTCGAGGCGGGCAATGACCTGCATACCATAACGCTCGGCCAGGTCGACGATCCGGTCGTGTTTTTGCCACTCGAACTCGCCCTTGCGCGGCTCGATCTCTTCCCACGAGAACTGCTGCTTGATCCAGCCAATGCCCGCGGCGCGCGCCATGTCGAGCGTTTTTTCCCGCTTCCAGGCCTCGACCTCTCGGTCGAGAAAAAAGTTGGCGCCGTAGGGGTTGACGTCGGTAGTATAAGGGACCGGCTGTGGCGCCAGTATGCGGGCCACTAACAGGCCGATCCCTGCCAGGACCGCAACGGCCGTGACAAGCAGCCACCCTCGCCGCGACCCATTCAACGTCCCCCGCGCCCGGCCCGCCACGTGCTAGAACCGCTCCCAGGGGAGCGCGACAGGAAACAAGAGGCGAAAGAACTCCCAGCCGCGCGCCAGCACGGCCATCTCATCCTCGCCCGCCGCTACGGGCAGATTGAGGCGCATCGACAGCACGCCATCCGTCGCATCGCGCTCCGGGTTGTCCCACAGGTACCAGAAGAGGACGACGATCCGCTGTTGCGTCTCCAGGTGCTCGACCAGCAGATAACGCGCGT
The DNA here is from genome assembly GCA_964387775.1 of uncultured Anaerolineaceae bacterium. Classification (GTDB taxonomy): domain Bacteria; phylum Chloroflexota; class Anaerolineae; order JAAYZQ01; family JAAYZQ01; genus CAYLZO01. Next base: position 5,081 of record CAYLZO010000181.1, on the reverse strand, counting down.
ACACATCCTGCCCGTCAATCGACGTCGATTCCAGGCGGTTGTCCAGGGTTTGCCACAGGCGCCCCGGGTAGCACGTCTCGGGCGTGTGGCTGAAGAGAAGAAAGCTGTCGTCGCCGCGGTTTCCGACGAGGGCCAGGATCAGGCGCTGACCGCCGGCCTGCTCGTAGGTGCGCTGCAATGCCACCGTCGGGTGGTTGAGGAACTCGATGATGGCGGGGTCGTCGCCCAGGTCCTCGTCCTCTCTAACCTGGCGCCAGGTGCCGAGGGTCGTGGGGAGCGCGGCGGCCGTGGCCTGTGTGCTGTCGCCCATCAAGTCATAGTTGCTGCGCAGGGCGGCTTCGTGTGGTGTGACGCGGTACCAGCCTTCGACGTCGGAAAAGAAGGTGTACGTGGGAAGCGGCGCGGGAGCCGGAGTAGCGGCGCCGGCGTCTGCCGGGGCGCCGATCTCTATCCGCGGCGCACGCCACGCGATGGCCAGCGCTCCCGCCAACAGCACGATGATTACCAGATATCGTCGCGTATCTGCGTGCATCCGAGCACCTTGCTCAGGGCCAACATCGCCCCCAGCACGAGGGCAAAGAGGACAATGCCCGACCAGTCGTGGTAGTAACCGAGCGCAACCTCGGCGCCAAACTGCACGGCGATGACCAGCAGGCTGGCGATGCGCACCACGTTGGCGGCAGCGACGAGAGGCACCAGCGCGGCAAGCAGCGCGAGGCGTGCGAGCCAGCGCCCCTGGACGAGGTACACCCACACCGCGCCGACCGTGACGATCGTGACCATCGAGCGCAGCCCACTGCACGGCGCGCCGACGACGACCACCGTGCCGGGGATCGTGATCTCGCCCCCTTGCTGCACGGCGGCAATGCCGGCCCAGCGCGCCAGCGACGCGGCGCACTGGGCCGTCAACGATTCCATCCAGGGACTCAGCCTGTCGACCGCAGGCAGCGGAACCATGAACCCCAGCAAGAGGAGGGGAAAGAGCCACAGTTTGAGGCGTGCCCACCCCTCCAGGTAGAGCAGGATGCCGGCGAGTAGCGGGACGAGGGCGAGGGCGGACACGGCATAGTTCTGCCAGCGCACCGCCCACACGACGGCCGCCAGCGCGGCCGTGGACAGGGCGAGGCCGGCCATGCCGAGTACCCGTCCGAGGGTACTCGGGGGCCTGGCTCCCTGGCGCGGCGCGCGCTTTACGCGCGGCCACTGCCGCCACGCGAAAAAGGCTGCGAGCAGCGGCATAAAGAATCCATGGCTGTAGTAGGGGTTGACCAGCCACGAGCGGACCAGCCACCGGCCGGTGGGATAGAGGAGCAGCCCGAGCAGGGCAGAGATCGCGGCATAGGCCACGATCCGCGCCCAGTCGCGCCTTGACGATGCCGTCGAAGGTGCTTCCACGTTTTGCCGGTCCATCCTTACCTCTCGCCTCTCTGCGGCGCCATTATATCATTACCAGGCGGAAACGGCAAGGTCGGTAGCTTGGTCGATTCGGGCTGCGGCACAGCTCTAGAATGGGACCGATCTCCAAGTCTCCTGGCACAGTCAGAGACCGGCGGTGATGCCGCCATCTACTTTGCTCCCTTCGACATCGACGCCACCGCCGCCGCGGTGCGCCGGGTGTGGCCGACGCCGATCGTCTTTCGTGGGAGCGCGCGCTGCGCAGGAGACGTCTGTCGAGTGTTATTAACGTGCTCGTTGCCTCTCGAGATTTGAGAGGCACGCCGCCACGGCGCTGCGCCGCGGACAATTTCCATTCATCCTCACCGAAGGTACCGGCGAGCTGACCATACTTCTTCTGCCAGCCCCTGGCAAAAACGGCTCTTGCTCGGGGTTGATACCATGCGCCCCCTTGCCGGTCTGGCCCTCACCATTTCGCTTGCAGTTCACGCTCCCAGACTTGAAATGTAAACCCGTTTGTCGTCCATTTCTTCGCCGAGAGGCGGGTGTAGGCGTGGATGGAAACGAGACTCCTCCCGCGGTCGATACCCTGCGCCCGTTGCCGGTCCGACCTTTACCGCTTCACTTGCAACACACACTCCCCGACTTGACATGCAAATACATCTGTCCATTTTCCTCCCCGGTGCGAAGCGACGTACAGCAGAGGCTGTCGTGCCGCGGGTCGTGTCAGCCTTGCTGTCGAAACTCCATGTCCTCTTTTTTCTCTGCGACACCTGTTCACATCGATGTGTGCTTCACCTTTCCGGCGTCGACGAAACGGCCGGGCTGCTACCGCAGCGGGGTGCATGAGCGGGCCAGTAGACGGCTCTCTCAATCTATTCCCAGGAGGAGCAGACCGATGTCTACGCAAACGATTCCGGCAGCCAGCCGGACATCCAACAGCCGGCGCCCACTGCCGGAGGTAACCGACTATCTTGGCAAAGGGCGTGTGGCCGCCTACTGCGCCCGGCGTCGCTACCATCTCCAGCCTGACGCCGACGAGATGGACGAGTTGATCAACCATGCCGCGTCCGTCTACTGGTACTTTCTGGAGCGGCGTGAATCGCCACCGCCCCGCGCCTGGACTGCGGCCAGGGATCGTTCCGCCACGTACTACTATCGTCAGATGCGTGGTGCCAAGGCGGAATATTTGGGGGAGGTCAGGATCACTCACCTCGAAGACCCCATCCTTGGTCCAGACGACGACGTCACCCTGCTGGACCGCATCGCCGCGGCCGGCCGCGAGGCCACCGACCTGCAGCGGCTCGACTGGCTTGGGCAGGAAGACCTGGTGACTGCCCTTGTCGAAGGGCGCAAGGCCGCCGGCATCTCGCAGCGCAAGATCACCTATGCCCTCAATCGGGGCACGGTCCACAACGAGGCGACCATCGTCCGCCTGGCGGCCCAGGGCCATACGAACGAGGCTATTGCCACGTTGCTGGACACGACCGAGGGCACCATCAAGAACCGCCGGCAGCGGATCCGCACCTGGCTGACAGCACTGGTCGAGCAGTCCGGCGTCGCCAACCTGGTCGAGGAGTGGGACAAATCGGGCGGCAACCACCGCAAGGCCGCCGCGATCAAAGCCACTTATCCCCGTGGCCAGAAACCGGAAGGAGCCATGCCAGGCGATCCCACGTAACACTGCGTGGCTCTGCTACTGGTCGCCTGCTTTCCATCCGAAAGGATGAGCCACTGGTTTTCCAGTGGTTCATCTTTTTTCCTCAAGCTCGGATTGTCCCCCAAACTCCATCTCAGCCGGCAGCAACGGGGATTGGTTGTAACCCGGCGATGCGGGCAGTCTCAACGCAGTACGAAGGGGTATAGGTAAACATGCTGACTCCAGCACCGAGATGCGAGTCGCACTTCGGTCACACGCTTCACCCCGCAAGCCGTCTTTTTCCTGGAACGGGGTGCTGTGGCGGCGTAGCTACCTTAAGGCGCGCAGCGCCCGATTGATCTCCTCGAGGTCGAACGCTTCGGGATCAAATTCACCGCCAATGATTGGGGCCATTTCTGCTTCTCCTCGGCCTGTTAGACCGTCAATGCCTGGCAAGTGCATGCTGTCACGAGATATGAATGGTACCGTCGGCGCTGATGGTGGCCGTTCGATCGTCATCGGGCGAGTGCCAGATCGTTGTGCCGTTGTTCCAGATTTCGGCCAGCAGCCAACCGCTACGCACGCTCACTTGCATGGCGCGTGCGGCATCGGTGACTATTTCGGTGAGCCAACAATCGTAGCGAAAGTTTGTCGCGGCGATGTTGCCGGCACCCCTGCCGATCTGCGCCTCGATCTCGTCATAAGCACGATCATCGTTCATGATCCTACCCCCGACCGTAGGGGCGCGGTCTAGCCGAATACCCTCGGCCTCGCGCCCTCGGCTGGCTCTGCCTGGCGCTCGCCTTTGCCCGGTCTACGGCTCTCGCTCCAGGGATCTGATCCACTGTTGGTAGCCCTGGACGGCCATCTGATAGTCCTCTTGTCCCTGGTTGTCTATCCAATTCCTCTTGCCCTCGGGGGTGAGGAGCTGCGCCTGCATCCCCTGGCATATGAATAGCATCAGGGACCTCTCTTTTTTATTCAGGCGTAACGAAGCGTCCAGCGGTGCATAGTCCTTCTCCCTAAAAGGTCCCTGCCTGTCATTTGCCAGCTCGACGACAGCGGGTACCTGGCCGGCTATCTCGTCTACCCACCTGGCGACGTATGCCAGGGCATCGCGGTTGAGCAGGTCGCCGCCATCGGATCGTTGAAAGGCCTGCAAGATGCTATACAGGTTCAGGGCTTGCTCTACTGAGCCTAGCGGTAGTGTCCAGATGCTTTTCCGTCGGCCTTTTTTCTTGCTTGGGCTTTTTCTCTTGACCATTCTTCCCCCTCGCCGGCTAACGACCTACAACTCCCCCTGAAACGCCCGGTGCAACAACGTCTGGAACAGATGCTCCACCTGGCGCTGAGCTTTGCGCTGAACTGGACGCACCACCCTCCCTAACAATTCCAGCACCCAAATGTCACGCTGCGGCAATCCCGCACTCGCGATCACGTGGCCAACAGAAAAAACAACCCCACAGCGGCACTGATAAGGATCATCCCAACGTAGAAGTAACTTACTTCTGCGGATAGCATGGATCGGAAGGTATTGGGTTTTCTCTTTTCCTTTTCATTCTCAACTTCCCCCTCACTTTTCTCTCCATCCCGCTTCTTTTTCTCCTCTTCATTCTTTGTCTTCTTGTCCTTCTCCTCTTTTTCAAAGTCCTGTCGCGAAAATGGATCGAGGACGATGAACGTGTCTCTTTTCATTCCGGGTTCTGCCGTTAGGGGAGACTGGCTCGTGATCCATCGTCTTGCCTTGAAAGATTGAATAAAATCCTCGCTATTGAGAAAGTCCGAGATCTTGTTTTGGCGGTGGATGAACCGTTCGATGTAAGATCTCCATCGACCTTCACTAATCCAAAACGGTAGGACGACCAAACCAGTCAAGATCACAAACTGCCTCAACTCCTGCACGCCCAACAAGACGGCAATGCTGCCCCCCCAGACAACGACAGACCAGTTCTTTATCGCCTGAGTCATGTGGTCAATTCGGTCATAAGCCTGGTCGTATTTGTTTAGCGTCTAAATCCCAGTGAGTTTGCATGTGATCACTCGGTCT
>CAYLZO010000180.1:0-11213 GCA_964387775.1 uncultured Anaerolineaceae bacterium | reverse complement strand
GCCGCCTCGTCGCCGGCAAAGCCGTGGTGCACTTCGTCGAACTGGATGCGGGCGCCCGGCGCCAGCCCGGCCAGCAGGTTGTAGACCAGGCGGGCGCTGCCGGGGTCGCGCAGGCCGGCGTTGGTGAAGGGCTGCGCCGTCGAGGACAAAAAGACGCGTCCCTCGCCCCGGCGCCGCGAGACGAGCACCGGCCGGTCGGCGTTTTTCAGGTGGGCCACGTAGTCGCCGCCGTCCACCTCCAGGACGTGGTCGGCGCGGACCTGGACCGGGCCGGGCGGCGGGCTGGTGAGCAGGGGCACGGCCGGCGTCAGCACCGCCGCGGTCTCGACGCCCGGGACATCCCCAACACCGAATTCACGCAGCGCGGCCTCTAGCTGCCCGCCCTCGGTGGCCAGGACGAGGGTGTGGCCGTCGCCCCCGGCCCAGGTCTCCAAGTGGCGCAGCTCAAGGCCGTCGTAGGCCCGGCGCGGGGCCAGCACAAAGAGCAGCCCGGTGTCGTCGGCGATGCGGAAGGGGCTGTTTTCGATGCGCTCCACGCGGTAGCCGAGCTCGTCGAGCCAGGCGTAGAGGGCTGCCGCGCCCCCGGGCGCCGTCGAGTAGGTGGAGTAGGCGGGCGCGGGCGCCTCCTCAGCCTGGCGGGCGGTGGTGTAGGCCGTAAAGGCGACCAGGGCGGCAAAGAGCAGCAGCACGACGACAAGGTCGGCCGAGATGCGCGCCCGCAGGCGGTGGATCATTCCGACACCTCCCGCAGGCGTTCCACCTGGCGGGCGTAAGCCTCGTAGCGCTCGGCGTCGGGCTCGACCTGGCCGTACCACACCTCGTCGAAGGTGTCCACCACCGGGCGCAGCTCGCCGGCCAGCGCGGGATGGTCGGCTACCTGGCGCAGGTACTCGCGATTGGTCAGGGTGCGGTCGTAGCGCAACAAGTTGCGCTCCTCCAGCCGCAGCAGGGTGGACAGGTAGAGCAGGCGCACGGCGGTGCGATAGTCGCCGGCCTGGGCCATCTGCCGCGAGCGGGAGAGGGCCTGGCTGGCCGTGAGCGGCACGCCCTCTGGCCCCATCTCGTCCACTTCGGCCTGGGCGACGAAAGTGCCCGCCAGCCCGCTGCCGAAATAGGCGACGATGGCGGCCAGGGCGACGACGGCGCCGAGGAGCAGCAGGTCACCCAGGAGTGGCACCGAGGGCAGGTCGGGCAGCCAGTCGAGCCATTTCGACAGCCAATCCAGCTCGACGCGTCTCGGGGCTTGGAACTCGGGGCGGGCCAGGACGTCGGCCAGCGTCTCAAAGGCGCCGGGAGCGACGGCACCGGCGGGCCAGGCGTCCAGCTCGGCGCGGAGGGCGGCCAGTTGGGCGGCCAGAGCGTCGAGGTCGGGCTCGTCGGCGCGCAGGGCGCGGAGGAAGGCGCCGTGGTCGACGGGGGCGGTCTCGCCGCCGGGCAGGGCCACGGCCGTGACTTTGGCCAGCCGGTCGGCGGCCCGGGCCGGCCGGCCCGCCTGGACCAGGACCAGCGCCTCATCGATGGCCAGACGGTAGGCGTCGGGGCTGACCGGCGCTTGGGCGTGTACCAGCCCAACGCTCCCCAGCAGGAGCACTGCCGCCAGGAAGGCTAGCCGCTTCACCAAGACTCCTGCAGGATGGTCAGCTCGGAGTCCGCTTCCACCGAGGCCCGAACTTCCGGGTCCGGCTCCAGCGCAAGGTAGGTCTGAAGTGCCTCGCGGGCTGCGTCCAGGTCGCCCCGGTTGCGCTGGAGCAGGGCCAGGTTGTAGTAGGCCGTCGGCTCGTCGGGCTCCAGCTCGGTGGCCGTTGTGAACTCGCGCAAGGCTGCGTCCAGGTTGCCCAGATCGTGGAGGGCCAGGCCCAGGTCGTTGTGGAGCGACGCGTCGTCGGGCCGCTGGGCGATGGCGGCCCAGTAGGTGCGCACCGCCTGGTGCAGGTCGCCCCGGTCGTGATACTCGCTCGCTTGCTCGATCTGCCGCTCCAGGTCGTCGTCGGCAGCCACTCTTGTCTCCTGCTCCCTGTCCCCTGCCGCCAGCAGATCGAGGGCCGTGTGCTCCAGCAGGGGCTCGTTGGCCTCCTCGTCGAAGGCCATGACCTGAAGCTCCAGGTCGAGGCCCTCCTTGCGGATTCTCAAGTCGTAGTAGAGGAGCGTCATGCCGGTGAGTTGGATGGGCTTGTAAAGGATGGTCAATACGATAGACAGCACGCCCGTCACTATCGTCTGGATGACAAAGGATACGCCCAGGGCTTGTAGTCCGAAAGTGACGGCAGCGGAAGGACCAGCACTGATGAGCACTGAAAAGAGGTAGATGAGTACAAAGACGCCCAGGGTGCGCCAGCCGTAGCCCTGGACCAGGTCCCAGCTCCGGCTCAGGGCCTGGCGCGGCGGGCAGTCCTCCAGCACGACCGATTGGGGGATGAAGGCCAGGCGGACGTTGATCAGGACGGCCAGCGGAATCCAGATCAGCCAGCCGACGCACGGGATGAAGAACAGGAGGGCGAGGCCGACGTTGATCAGGACCAGCAAGACCAACGCTCCGAGCAGCGGGAAAAAGTGGTGCAGGACCGAGCGATAGGCGCCCAGGATCGAGACCGGCTCGTCCAGGTAGCGGTTGGAGATGGCCCGGGCCAGGGCCGCCGTCACCAGGTTGTTGACGACGAGAAAGTTCAGGATACCCAGTAGGACGATGACACCCAGGAAGGCAAAGTAGAGAACCATAAACGAGTCGGAGGGGAGGTCCCCGGTTACCCCGAATTCGCTGTCGAGGGCATACTGTCCCAAGTAGGCCTGGGCGAGGGTCAGCAGCAGGGTGACGGGCGCCTGCAAAAGGGCGACGATGCCAACAAAGGTGAGAAAGTTGTGGCGATAGAGGCGGATCGTTTCGTCCAGAAGATCGGCCACGCTCATGGCCCGGAGTTGCCATACCCGTTCGGTCATTGTTAACTCTCCTTCGCAGTTTTGGCCCAAACGGACGGGAAGGGGCTCGCGCCATTATAACATCGCCCTTTTCTTTTGGCAACTTGGGGAGAGCAAGGCTCGGTATCGGGCCAAGGCTCCGGTCTCAATCATGACGTCAGCCGTCAGAAATCGGGGATTCATGACAGAAAATGTCGTCAAGTTGTGGTATAATGGGGATCGAGCGGAGACGGATGCACTTGACGGAAGGTCATCTTGGAGGGCAAGGGTAGATTTATGGCAAACGTGGCGACGCGGCTGATCTCGATCATCCTCATGCTCCAATCACGGGGCACCCTCAAGGCCGGCGAGCTGGCCGAAGAGCTAGAGGTCTCGGAGCGGACCATCCACCGCTACATGGGCATGCTCGACGAGATGGGCATCCCCATCTATTCCGAGCGGGGCCCCTACGGCGGTTTTTCGTTGGTGCGGGGCTACAAGCTGCCGCCCCTGGTCTTTACGCCCGAAGAGGCAACGGTCCTCTACCTGGGCGCCGGGCTGGTCAAGGACATCTGGGGCATGTCGTACCACGACGCGGCGGTGGCGGCCACGGCCAAGCTCGACAACGTGCTGCCCGACGCCCTGTGCCAGGAGGTCAAGCAGGCCCAGCGGGGGCTGGTGGTCACCGGCTGGATGCGGCGCGACTATGGCCCCTGGGCGCCCATCCTCGACGACCTGCGGCGCTGCGTGGCCCGGCGGCGGCAGGTGCGCCTCGTCTACCAGTCCTTCCGCCAAAAGATCACCGAGCGGACCGTGGACCCCTACGCCCTGGCCCTCCAATGGGGCAACTGGTACCTGGCCGGTTACTGCCATCTGCGCCAGGACCTGCGCACCTTTCGCGTGGATCGCGTCCAGCGCGTGGAGCCCGGCACGGCGACCTTTGACCTGCCGGCCGATTTCAACGCCCGCGAGTACCTCCAGCGGATGGACGGCGAGCGGCCCGCCGTCTACTACCGGGTGGCCGTCCGCTTCGAGGCCGAAGTGGCCCACATCGTCCGCGAGCGGCGCGAGGCGTGGCAGGACCTGAGCGAGCACGAGGACGGCGGCGTCACGCTGGCCTTCGACACCTCGGAGCTGGCCTGGCCCTGCCGCTGGGTGCTGACCTACCAGGACAAGGCGACGGTCCTCGGCCCGCCGGAACTGGTGGACATGGTGCGCGACGCCGCCCAGGCCATTGCCGCCCGCTACGCAGAGGTGGACGACTAGGCTTGCCCTTCCCTCGCGGCTGTGGTATCATGCTGCCCGACATGGAAGAGCTTTGGAAGCGTTGGGGGAGCACACTGGACCGCATCGGCGGGGGCCGGCTGATCCTGGTGATTTGCCTGCTGGCCTTTTTGTCCACGGCGGCGGTGTCCTACTTTGCCTTCGAGCGGCTGCCCCACCTGGAGGACGAGGTCGCCTACCTCTTTCAGGCCAAGACGCTGGCCCTCGGCCGCCTGACGGTGCTCTCGCCCGCCCAGCCCGACGCCTTCTGGACGCCTTTTGTCATCGACCACGAGGGCAAGCGCTTTGGCAAATATCCGCCCGGCTGGCCGGCGGTGTTGGCCCTGGGCGTCCTGGTTCGACTGCCCTGGCTGGTCAATCCCCTGCTGGCAGCCCTGGCCCTCTATCTGGTCTACCGCCTGGGCCGGACCCTCTACGACGAGCGGGTGGGGGTGCTGGCGGCAGCCCTGGGGCTTTTTTCGCCCCTCTTTTGGGTGTTGGGCGGCTCGTTCCTGTCGCACCTGGCCAGCCTCGTCTGGCTGCTGCTCTTTAGCCTGTGGTTCGTCTGGGCTGCCCAGGGGGAGCGCAGACGGTGGTATGCCCTCGGCGCGGGAGTGGCATTGGGCGCGGCCTTTTTGACGCGCTCGTTGACGGCCGTGGCCTATGCCCTGCCCTTTATCGCCTACAGCTTGGTGCAGGTGCTCCGGCGGCGGCAGGCACACTGGCCTCACTACTTGCTGGTAGCCCTGGGCGGCGGCGCCGTGGCGGCCCTGTTGCCCGCCTACCAGTGGGCCGTCACCGGCGATCCGTGGCTCAACCCCTACGTGCTCTGGTGGCCCTACGACCGCCTGGGCTTTGGGCCGGGGATCGGCGCCATGCCCGGCGGCCACTCGCCCCACTACGCCTGGATCAACCTCAAACAAGACCTATCGCGGACGGCGACCGATCTGCTGGGCTGGCCGGCCTTGAGCTGGCTGCCGCTGCTGCCCGGGCTGGTCCTGCGGCCCCGGCGGCGGCGCGACTGGGCGCTGGCCCTGCCTTTCCTGGGCCTGGTCGTGGCCTACGTCTTTTACTGGATCGGCTCGCCGGCCCGGCTGTGGGGGCCGCGCTACTACTTTGAGGGGTTCGGCGGGCTGTGGCTGCTGGCGGCCGTCGGCCTGGGGAAGGTCTGGCGCCGGGCCAGGGGGAAGCGGCCCTGGCTGCGGCCCGCCTTCGTCGCCGCCGTGGTCGCCCTGACGTTCGTCAGCGTCGCCGCCAACGCCCCGAGCCGCATGGCCGAGGCCCACGGCTTCTACGGCATCACCCGCGCCCAGTTGGAACCGATCCGGGAGGCGGAGCTGGAGAACGCCCTGGTCATCGTCTACGCCGACCGCTGGCTGGAGTACGGCGCCCTGCTGGCCGGGATGAGCCCCACGCTGGACGACGACGTGGTCTATGCCCGGGGCAGCGGTCCCGAGGTGGACGCCGCCGTCATCGCCGAGTATCCGCGCCGGGACGTGTACTATCTGGTCGATGGCAAATTGTCGCCGGTGCCCGTTGAGCAGAAACCTGGCGGTTGAGGCGCGTGGAAGCTGTATTTGACTGGCTGCTGGAACCCGAGAACCCCTCGGCCCGCTACCTGGCCCTGACCCGCCTGCTCGGCCGCGCCGAGGACGATCCGGAGGTCATCGCCGCCCGGGCGGCGATCCCGGGCTGGGGGCCGGCGCGGGCTATCCTCGACGCCCGGTGGCCCGAGGGCTACTGGATGCGGCCTGGCGTGGGCTACAGCCCCAAGCACAAGGCCACCGTCTGGCAGGTCATCTTTCTCGCCGCCCTGGGCGCGCCCCGCACCGAGGCCATCGACCGGGCCTGCGCCTACGTCCTCGACCATAGCCGACTGCCCGATGGCCAGTTTTCGGCCCACAAGGACGCTCGGGGCACCGTCGCCTGTCTGAACGGCAACCTGCTGCGCGCCTTTGCCCAACTCGGCTATCAGGACCCACGCCTGGCCGAGAGCCGGGCGGCCCTGGCCGGGATGGTGCGCCGCGACCGTTTTTGTTGCCGGTTCAACGCCAAACGTCCCCGCCCGGCGCGGATGGCCGACGGCCTGCCCTGCGCCTGGGGCGCGGTCAAGGCCCTGGGCGCCTTCGCCGAGGTTCCGCCGGTGCGGCGCTCCCCGGCGGTGCGAGAGGCCGTCGAAATCGGCGTCGAGTTCCTTCTCGGCGGCGACCTGGTCCGTGGCTCCTATCCGACGGCCACGAAGCCGAGCCCGCGCTGGCTCAAGTTCGGCTTTCCCCTGGGCCGCACGTCGGACCTATTGGAGGCGCTGGAAGTGCTCGGCAGGCTCGGCGTGGATGGAGGGCCGCAGGTCGAGGCGGCGCGGGAACTCGTACGGGGCAAACGGGATGCGTCGGGCCGCTGGGCGCTGGAGCACACGCCAGGCAACACCTGGGCCGACTTTGGCCGGCTGGGCGCGCCCAACAAGTGGGTCACGCTGCGGGCGCTGGGCGTGATGCGTGATGCGTGATGCGTGATGCGTATTGCCTATTTTCCACTCCCGCATCACGAAACACGCAATACGCAATACGAGAGGGGGGTAACGAAATGAGAATCGCCATCCTATCGGACATTCACGATAACGTCTGGACCCTGGAGACGCTGCTCGACGGGCTGGAGGCCGACGTTTTGCTCTTCTGCGGCGACTTTTGCGCGCCGTTCACCCTGGCCCAGATTGGCGAGGGATTCGCCGGGCCGGTGCACGTCGTCTTTGGCAACAACGACGGCGACCAGTGGCTCTTGACCCAGGTCGCGGCCAAGTTCGAGCACGTGGCGCTCCACGGCCACTTTGCCGAGCTGACCCTCGACGGGCGGCGCGTGGCCCTGACCCACTACCCCGACGTGGGCCGGGCGCTGACCCGGGGCGGCGGCTACGACCTGGTTTGCCACGGCCACAGCCACGAGCTCGTGACCGAGCGCGAGGGCGACACGCTGCGCGTCAACCCCGGCGAAGTCATGGGCCGCTTTGGCACGTCTACCTACGCCGTCTATGACACGGCCACCGGCCAGGCCGAGATCGTCGAGGTAACAAGCAGCAGATGAGACGTCACCTACTGTCATTGCGAGGAGCGAGCGGAGCGAGCGACGCCTGTCCTGGACGGTCCCCTGGATGCAGGGACTGCGCAGGCCAGGGAAGCAATCTCACCTTGACATAGATGGGGATTGCTTCGCTCGCTAACGCTCGCTCGCAATGACAGACATCGGAATCGCTTGGATAGAATACTACCCGCCCCAGCGCACCAGCCCCATCTCGAAGGGGTTGCCCAGATCCTCGTGGTGGGGCACGATGCGCAGGGCGTAGCCGTGGCGGCCGCTGGTCTGGCAGGTGATGGCCCCGGCAAAGACGTAAACACCCTTGCCCTTGGACTGGGCGATGAGCATGGGGATGGCGTCCCCCCGGTCGATGAGGCCCTCAGCGTTCAGTTGGCCGTAAAAGAGCTCGACCGTCACGTCGGTGGGCTTGAGCTCGCCGAGGTGGACGCGGGCCTGCACCCGCAGTTGGTCGCCAACCTTTAGCTCCTGGTCCGCCGGTCCCTCCGGCGAGACGTCCTCGATGCGGACCTGGCCCCACTGGTCCCGCGCTTGGCGCTTCCAGGCCGCCAGGGCCTTGGCCCGGGCCAGGTTGTCCTCGTGCAGATGTGCGTCTCGCTCGGCCGAGGGCAGGTAGCAGCGCTCGGTGTACTCGCGGACCATGCGGTTGGTGTTGAACACGCCGGCGTGGTCGCGCATGGCGGCCTTCATCTTGGCGATCCAGCCCCGGGGCAGGCCGTCTCGCCCCCGCTCGTAGAAGAGGGGCACGATCTCTTTTTCCAGCAGATCGTACATGGCGTTGGCCTCGACCCGGTCCTGGTAGTCCCGCTGGTCGTCGTCGTACTCCTCGCCGCGGCCGATGGCCCAGCCGGTCTCGGGCGTGTAGCCCTCGGCCCACCAGCCGTCGAGCACACTCAGGTTCAGCGCGCCGTTGGCCGTGGCCTTCATGCCGCTGGTGCCGCTGGCCTCGTGGGGGCGGCGCGGCGTGTTGAGCCACACGTCCACCCCCTGCAACAGGTAGCGGGCCACGACCATGTCATAGTCCTCGATAAAGACGACGCGGTTGCGGAACTCGAGGCGGCGGGCGTGGTGGATGATCTGGCGGATCAGCTCCTTGCCGGGGTTGTCCTTGGGATGGGCCTTGCCGGCAAAGATGATCTGCACCGGGCGATCCCGGTCACTCACGATGCGGGCCAGCCGCTCGATATCGTGGAAGAGGAGGGTGGCCCGCTTGTAGGTGGCAAAGCGCCGGGCAAAGCCGATGGTCAGTGCCTCGGGGTCCAGCACCTCCTCCGCCAGGCTGATCTCGGAGGGCCGGCTGCCGCGCTTTTCCAACTGGCGGCGCAGCCGCCGCCGGGAAAAGGCGACCAGCCGCTCGCGGCGGCGCTCGTGGGTGCGCCACAGCTCCTCGTCGGGGATGCGCATCACCCGCTGCCAGACCGACTGGTCGGCCGGGCGCTCGACCCAGCGCGGACCGAGGTAGCGGTCAAAGAGGTCGGCCATGTCGTGGGAGATCCAGGAGCGGGCGTGGATGCCGTTGGTGATGCCCAGGATCGGCACCTCGGCGACGGGCACCTGGGGCCAGACCTCCTGCCACATCTCGCGCGAGACGCGGCCGTGGAGCTGGCTGACGCCGTTAACCCGGTTGGCCAGCCGCATGGCCAGGATGGCCATGCAAAAGTAGCCGCTGGCGTCGTTGGGATCGAGCCGGCCGAGGCCCAGGAACTGGTGGCGGGCCAGGCCGAGTTTGGGATAGTAGAAGCTAAAATAGTGGTCCACCAGGTCGGGATGGAACCAGTCGATGCCGGCCGGGACCGGCGTGTGGGTGGTAAAGACGTGGCCGGCGGACGCCGCCTCACGGGCCTCGGCGAAAGAGAGGCCGTGTTCGTCCATGAGCCGGCGGATGCGCTCCAGGGCCAGGAACGCCGAGTGGCCCTCGTTCATGTGGCACACCGAGGGCCGCAGGCCCAGGGCCTCCAGGGCGCGGATGCCGCCGATGCCCAGCAGGATCTCCTGCCGGATGCGCATGTCGTGGTCGCCGCCGTAGAGTTGGTCGGTGATGTCCCGGTCGTCGGGCCGGTTATCCTCCAGGTTGGTGTCGAGCAGGTAGAGGGGCACGCGGCCGACCTGGGCCCGCCACACCTGGGCTTTGACCAGGCGGCCCGGATACTCGACCTCGACCGCCAGCGGCTTGCCGCTCAACTCGCGCTCCAGGGTGACCGGCAGGTTGTAAAAATCGTTCTCGGGATAGAGCTCCTGCTGCCAGCCGTCGGGGTTCAGGTACTGGCGGAAGTAGCCCTGTTGGTAGAGCAAGCCCACGCCGATGAAGGGCAGGCCCAGGTCGCTGGCCGACTTGAGGTGGTCGCCGGCCAGGATGCCCAGCCCCCCGGCATAGATGCCCAGGCTCTCGGTCAGGCCGAACTCGGCCGAAAAGTAGGCGATGGGGCCCGGCCGTGCCTCGCCGTGCTCCTTCTGGTACCAGGTGGTCGTGCTGGTCAGGTAGCGGTCGAACTCGCGGCAGACGCGCTCGAAATGGGCCATAAAGCCGTCGTCGTCGGCCGCCTGCTGGAGGCGCTCCTGGCGGATGGTGCCCAGCATGAGCACTGGGTTGTGGCCCGTCGACTCCCAGAGATCGCGGTCGAGGCGGCGAAAGAGGTCGATGGCCTCGTGGCTCCAGGCCCACAAGAGGTTGTAGGCCAGTTCGCGCAGGCGCTCCAGCTTGGGCGGCAGAGACGGGATGACTCGAAACGTATGGCTCGGTCGCATGAAAACCTCCTCCTTGCGTGTTCGGCGCGTATTTTACCTCAGAATTGGGGAAAAGTAAAAGGACTGACAGGTTTTTCCCTCAACTGGCAACCCTCGAGCTTTTTAAGGAAACCTGTCAGGTCTGCATTCCGTTTGTGGGATAGTGTGGGATATTTGTGGGATAGTGTGGGATAAAACGTGGGTTGGACGTCTACTTGAAGATGTAGTAGGTGGCCCGTTTCTTGCCGATCTTGAGCAGGAGGTCTTTTCGCACCAGGTCGGCCAGGTCGCGGCGCAGGGTCTCGGGGCTGACGCCCGGGCAGAGCTCCTGGTACTCGCGGTTGGTGATGCGCTCGTTTTCGGCCAGGTAGGCCAGGGCCTGCTCCTGGCGCTCGTTGAGGCCCAGGTGGCGCCACTGGTTGGCGTCGAAGGACTGGGGGACCAGGTCCGCGCCGTGGCCCCGGAGGGTCACCCGGAAGCCGGCCGCCGTCTCCTCGAACTTGGGCGCGGGCAGCCCGGCGTTGGCCATCAGCCGGATCATGCGATCCACGCCGTACCCCAGCCGCTCGATAAAGCCCAGGTCCGAAAGCACCTGGACGGTGGCCTCGTTGCGACTGAAGCGCTCGTGGACCAGGTTCTCGACGGTGACGTGGCCCGGCAGGCGGCCGGGGCTGTAGAACTCGACGCGATCGCTGAAGAGAAAGAGGCGGATCTCGTCGCCCCGGATCTGGTAGTCGCGATGGGCCACGGCGTTGACGATGGCCTCGCGGACGACGTCCACGGGGTACTCGGTCTCTTCGACGCGCGCCAGCCCCTGCAAGCGCACGCCCCGGCGCATGTTGCCGACCACGAACGCCTCGGCGCGGCGGATCTGCTCCGGCAGGGTGCCCCGGATCTCTTCCTTGAAAAAGCGGTCGTCCATGGCCGTGCCCGCGTAGCGGGCGACGAGGATCTCGGCCGAGGGCACCCAGCGCTGCGGCTCGCGGCCAAAGAGGAGGAGGCCGGCGTAGGTGGGCCGCAGCTCGCGGCTTGTGGTGCCCGTCCCGAGCCGGGTCGAAGGAAGCGACGTCGAACCATCGCCGCGGGCCAGGCAGCCCCGGCGGAGCAGGGCTTCCTCCCGGCTATCCGCAGCCAGGCCGGCGAGCCCCGACAGGTATGCCTCCGCTTTCTCCCAATCCACGTCGTCGAGGCGGGCGCCGTCGGGCACCAGGGCTTCAAAGCTGACGGCGCCACGCTCCATCATCAGC
>CAYLZO010000179.1:0-11258 GCA_964387775.1 uncultured Anaerolineaceae bacterium | reverse complement strand
CGCACCTGCCGGGCTTTCGAAGCAGAAACGAGGAGGGGTGTTGACACCCGATGAATCAAGTTGCAAGAATCCCCCATTGCCTGTATAATAGGGCAATTCTACGAGCATAGGCGCAGCGCGAGCGAAAGTACAGTGGACGCGAAAGCACAGTGAGTAATCTGGACACGCGCAAAATCGAGGGCGAAGCGGGAGTGACGGCACTCCAGCCGGAGGGGACCCTGCCGGCTGGCGTCGTGTTGCAAGAGCGCTACAAAGTCCTGGCCATCCAGGGCGTGGGAGGTATGGGCGCCGTCTACAGAGCCCGCGACCTCCGTTTCAGCGCGGTGACCAAGATCGTCGCCGTCAAAGAAATGAGCAACGTAGCCCCCGATCCGCGCCTGCGCCGCATCGGCATCCAGAACTTTGAACGCGAGGCCAACATCCTGGCCAGCCTCTCCCACCCGGCCATCCCCAAGATCTTTGACTATTTCACCGAGGGCCAGCGCAGCTATCTCATCCTGGAGTTCATCCAGGGGCAGAACCTGGAAGAACTCCTGGACCAACGCCGCCAGCCCTTCTCGCAAGAAGAAGCCGTGGACTGGGCGCTCCAGGCGTGCGACGTGCTGACCTATCTGCACAGCCACCAGCCGCCCGTCATCTTTCGCGACATGAAGCCCGGCAACCTGATCCTCCGCCCCGACGGGCGCATCATGGTCATTGACTTTGGCATCGCCAAGGTCTTTGAGCACGGCGAGCGCGGGACCATGATCGGCACGGAGGGCTATTCGCCGCCGGAGCAGTACCGGGGCGTCGCCGAGCCCCGGGGCGACCTCTACGCCCTGGGCGCCACCCTCCACCACCTCCTCACCGGGCGCGACCCCCGCCTGGAGCCCCCCTTCACCTTCCACGAGCGCCCCCTCCACCCCTTCAACGACAAGGTCTCTCCGGCGCTGGAACAGGTCATCATGAAGGCGCTATCCTACGACGTGCAGGAGCGCTTCAAATCGGCCACCGAAATGGCCCAAGCTCTCAGCCAGGCTATGCCCAAAGCCCGGCGGGGGACAGCCGGCATTGGAACGGCGGGCCTGGGCACGAGCGCCTTTACCCTGCCCCAGGAGGTGGCGCCCCGCTGGGTGTTCAAGTGTGAGGACGAGGTGCGCTCGTCACCCCGCATCGCCGATGGGGTGCTCTACATCGGCTGTTACGACACCAACCTCTATGCCCTCCAAGCCGACGATGGCTCGTTTCTGTGGAAGTATCCCACCGAGGGCGGCATCGCTTCGACGCCCTACATCCACGACGATCTGGTCCTCATCGGCTCGGAGGACGGCAAGCTGTACGCCATCTCCCGGCGGCTGGAGCACCCGGTCTGGACCTGTGAGACGGAAGGCCGCATCCGCTCCTCACCGACCATCGAGTTTGGACACGTTTTTCTTGGATCGGATGATGGCTGTCTCTATGCGGTGAACGTCCAATCAGGCCGGATTGTGTGGAAGTTCCAATCGGCGGGGCCGATCCGCTCCACGCCCCTCGTCGCCGAGGAGCAGGTTTTTGTCGGGTCCGACGACGGCTACGTCTATGCCCTAGAACTGCGGAGCGGGGGCGTCAAGTGGAAGTACAATACCAACCGCCGCGTCACCTCGTCGCCCCGGAAGGAAGGCAAGCTCATCTTTATCGGCTCTGCCGACGGACATCTCTACGCCATCAGCGCCAGTTCTGGCTGGCCCGTGTGGCGCTTTCGTACCCGGGGCCACGTTCTCTCCTCCCCTGCCATCGCCGGCGAGACCGTCTACGTCGGCTCGACCGACGGCCACCTCTACGCCGTGGAAGCGGATAGCGCCCGCGATCGCTGGAAGTATGACACGGGAGCGCCCATCACCTCCTCACCCGCCGTGGTCGACGACGTCGTCTACATCGGCTCCAACGACGGCGCCATTCATGCCATAGAGGCCCGCAAGGGTCAGAGACTGTGGCAATACGTCACGCAGGGCCCCGTGCCATCGTCGCCCCTGGTGTTCGACGGCACGGTGTACGTCGGCTCTACCGACCAGCGGGTCTATGCCCTGCCCGTCTCGTGAGGGGGAGCCGATGAACCGCCAGCAGCCCAGCGCCCACGACTTGCAGGTCGGCCTGGCCTCCGACCCCGGGCGGGTCCGCGAGCGCAACGAAGACGCTGCCCTGGCCTGGCAGTGCCTGCTGGCCCAAAGCGGGCAGGCGCCCCTGCCGCTGGGGCTCTACGTCCTCGCCGATGGCCTGGGCGGCCACGCCGGCGGCGCGCAAGCCAGCGCGCTGGCCGTGCAACTGGCCGCCGAACACGTCATTCGGGAGATCTGCCTGCCCTTGCTGGCCGAGGAGGGAGGGGGCGCTGGACCGCCGCCCATCCACGAGATCCTCCGGGGGAGCGTCCGAACCGCCCACCAGGCCCTGCTGCACCGCCTGCCCGAGGCGGGAACGACGCTGACCCTGGCGCTGGTCCTGGCCGAGGGCGTTTACCTGGCCCACGTGGGCGACAGCCGGGCCTACGCAGGCCAACGGGGCCGCCTCCGTCAGTTGACGCGGGACCACTCGGTGGCCGCCCGCCTGGCCGAGATGGGCCAGGCCACCGACGACGAGCTCGACGCCCAACAGAACGTGCTCTACAAGGCGCTGGGCCAGGGAGCCGAGCTCGAACCCGAGATCCGCTATCACGACCTGGAACAGGGCCAATATTTGTTGCTCTGTTGCGACGGGTTGTGGGGCAAGGTGCCCGACGAGGAGATGGCCGCCATCGTCGAGGCGACGCCCACACCCGACATCGCCTGCCAGAACCTGGTGGCCCGGGCGAACGAATACGGCGGCGAGGACAACATCTCTGTGATCCTCGTCGCCCGGGGATGGCCCTTGCCCAAGAACGGGGACAGGTCAAACCACGGCTGAGCCCGGCCGATCCAAGCGTCATTCGAGACAGCCGAATTTTGAATCATGGAATTTGAACTAGACCACTATGCCATCCTAGGCGTCCCCTCCGATGCGGACGAGCATACGATCAAGCGGGCCTATCGCCAGCTAGCCCGCCGCTATCACCCCGACCTCAGTGACGATCCGGACGCTGCCGAGCGCTTTCGCGAAATCCAGCAAGCCTACGAATTCCTCAACGACCCGGTCCAGCGGGAAGCCTACGACCACTGGCGCAAGCAACAGGGGCTGGATCGTCCCTCGCCGCTGGTCCTCCGCGTGACGCCCAGCCAGAAGAGATTGCCCTGCCTGGACGAAGCCCAGGTCCTCTACGTCCTCGTCAAAGTCTCGGCCTCGGACGAGATCGAGAGCGAACGGCTGCCCCTGAACCTCTGCCTCGTCCTCGACCGCAGCACCTCGATGAAAGGGGCCCGGCTCCAGCAGGTCAAGGTGGCTGCCCGCTACATCGTAGACCAGATGGGGCCGCAGGACGTCTTTTCCCTGGTCACTTTCAGCGACCGGGCCGAGTTGGTCCTGCCCGGCCGCCGGACCATCGACAAGACAGCCGCCCGGGCCGCCATCAGCGGAATTCGCAGCAGCGGGGGCACAGAACTCTTGCAGGGCCTGCAGATGGGGCTGCGCGAGATCGAGCGCTGGCAGAGCGACGGCGTTCAGAATCACCTCATCCTCCTCACCGACGGCCAGACCTACGGCGACGACCAGGAATGCCGGGAGATGGCCCGGCTGGCCGGCGAGGAGGACATCTCGCTGACGCTCATGGGCGTGGGCTCTGATTGGAACGATCAACTACTGGACGAAATGGCCCAGCTCAACGGCGCATCGAGCACGTCCGTCTATATCGATTCCAATTCCAAGATCAGCAAGGTTTTTCACAATCGGCTGGAGGGTCTGGGCAACGTCTTTGCCCGCGATCTCTCCCTTTCCCTCCACTTTAGCGAAGGGGTCTCTTTCAAAGAGATCTTTCAGGTGTCACCCGAAATCCGACAACTGTTCCTGGCCGACGACCGGATCTTGCTGGGCTCGTTGGAAAGCAAGCAGCCCCAGGCCGTGATGCTGGAATTGCTGGTGGACCGCCACGCGCCGGGCAATCACCGGCTGCTCCAGGTGGACGTGGCCGGCGTCGTCCCCGCCGTGGGACGCCAGCCGGTGCACGCCCGCCAGGCCCTGGAAGTCACCTTTGCCACCGACCTGGAACGGCGGGCAGCCATCCCCCCGGACATTGTATCGGCCATGGGCAAGCTCACCATCTACAAGATGCAGGAGCGGGCCATGGACGAGATCGAACTGGGCCAGATCGAACCGGCCGTGAACCGCCTCAAGACCCTGGCCACACGCCTGCTGGACATCGGCGAGGCCGAGTTGGCCCAGGCTGCCCTGCTGGAAGCCGGGCGCTTGGCCCAGACCGGCTCCCTCTCGGCCGAGGGCCGGAAAAAGATCCGGTTTGGGACCCGCCAGCTTAGGATTCTGCCCAAAGAGGTGCGTTATGATTAAATGCCCCTATTGCGAAAGTGTCTATCCAGAAAATACACTTTTCTGCGAAGAATGCGGCTCCTACCTGGCCCCCGGCGGCGAGCACGCCACCGATCCTTTGCAGGGCCAGACCGCGGCCGAGGTGGAGGAGGGGCGCGCCGAGCGCAGCAGCTACCGGACCCTGGTCCTGTCCATCGAGGAGGGGGGGCGCGTGGAATTGCCGCTGTCCAAAGAGGTGATCCTGGGCCGCCTGGACGCCGGCCGGGCCATCTTTCCCGACGTGGACCTGACGAGCGAGCAGGGGATGGAAAAAGGGGTGTCCCGCCGGCACGCACGCATCTCGCGCCGCGGGGGCGAGGCCTTTGTCGAGGACCTCAACAGCCTGAACGGCACCTTCTTGAACGCCAGCCGGCTGGTCCCCGAGCTGCCCTATCCCATCAAGGACGGCGACGAGCTCCAACTGGGGAAACTGCTGTTGACCGTCCACCTGAAATAAGGGGGAGAGACCTTTTATGCTAGACGTTATCATCCATCTTCACAACGAAGATCCCATCCTGGCCGAAATCGAAGAGGTGCCCGATCCGACCCACCAGAGCGTCCTCCTCTACAATCCCCGGCGGCGAGACGGGCGGTCATTGCACTATGTGACCGAAGGCGCGCGAGCCTTTATCTTTCCCTGGAGCCGCATCAGCTTCATCGAGATTATGGGCGACGAGGAAGAAGAAGAGGTCATCGAGTTCTTCCGCGAGTAGCAGGTTATTTGACTTCGGAGACGAGGACGTCGGCCGCCCCGGCCAGGCGGAGCATCAGGTCCACGCGGCCCCGGCTCGCCGCGGTGACGAGGGCGATCACGTTGCCGCCCCAGCCGGCGCCGGACATTTTCGCCCCCAGCGCGCCGGCTTCGCGGGCAACGGCCACCAGCCGGTCCAGCTCGGGGGAGCTGACGTCCATCTCCTGGAGCAGGCCGTGGTTCTGGTCCATCAAGCGGCCCAGTTCGGGCAGATCCCCCTGCTCGATGGCAGCCCGGGCTGCCATCGAGATCTCACCCGCGCGCTCGAACAGAGGCCGGTAGCGAGCCGGCCGGGCCTCGTAGCGGCGGCGCAGGTCGCCCACCACCTCCCGCGTCGAGCTCTCAACGCCCGTGTCGGCGATGGACACCAGGAAGGGCTCGCCCACCCAGAACACCTCCCAGCCCGCCTCCTTGACGAAATAGATGGGCTTTTCGAAGGCAACCACGGTGTTGTCGATGCCCGATGGCGTGCCGTGATAGAGGACTTCTGTCCGGTAGACGAGGTCAGAGATGGCCCGCGAGGGCAGCCAGGCCCCCAGGTGGGCGCTCAACGCCCGGACGATGGCCGTCGAGACGGCCGCGCCGCTGCCCAGCCCCCGGGCGATGGGGATCGTCGAGGTGACGGTCACGGTCAGGTCGGGATCGGCCTCGTGCTTGATCTCGCGCAGCGTAAGCCGGACGAGGTGGGCCAGGGGGTCCTCGGCGGGCGCCTCACGCACGACGAGGCGGCGGTCCAGGTCGGGCGCGACGACGACCGTGCCCTGCCCGGGCTCGCCGGGCTCGACGCAGGCCTCTGCCTGGACCTGGGTCACCGGCACGGCGATGGCCGGCTGGCCATAGACCACGGCGTGCTCTCCGAACAAGATCACTTTGCCCGGCGCGTGAGCCACAGTCATCGGCCCGGTCTCGGTTCAAACCTCAACGGTCGCAATGGACTAGAACTCCTGGTAAACGACCTCTTCGTACCAACCCTCCACCAGGTTCTTGTGGCGTAACTCGTCCTTGGCCATGGCCTCCAGCAGATCGCGGATCTCGCCCGCGCTCCGGGCCGCCAGGTCGCGATAGGTCTCGTACGACGCCTGCTCCTTCTTGGAGGCGAAAATGCAGACGTCCTGAAAGGTCGCGCCGGGACCGAGGGGCTGGGCCACCAGATGATCGCCGATCTTGTAATCCTCGATGGGCGCGGCCTGCAACGCCTCGACCTGCCATTCGAGCTGTGCCGGATCGGCCAGCATCTTTTCCAGGATCGTCTTGTGGCCCAACTCCTCCTGGGCCAGATCGCGCAGCAGGTCCTTGATGTGCGCCGTCTCGACCAGGTCCACGGCCCGGGTGTAGAGCTCGTACGACTCGATCTCGCCCTGGATCGCCTCGCGCAGGATCTCTTCTACTCTCATCATTCTTCGCTCCTCCATGGCAAAGTCAGGGATGGGTCATAGACCCATCCCTGACTACTTTGCAACTATCCACTTTCGGTCACGATCCGCCAGCCGTGGGTGTAGACGTTAAAGGTCTTGCCCCGCAGATAGCCGAGCAGCGTGCAATTCAAAGCCTGGGCAAGTTCCACGGCCAGCGAGGTCGGCGACGAGATGGAGGCCAGGATGGGGATGCCCAGTCGCACCCCCTTGGCCACCATGTCGTAGCTGGCCCGCCCGGTGCTGATCAGCACCTTGTCGTGGAGGGGAATACCCCGCAGCAGGCAATAGCCGGCTGCCTTGTCCACGGCGTTATGCCGGCCAATGTCCTCGCAGACGACGACGGTCCGACCCCGGGCGTCGAACAGGGCCGCGGCGTGGATGCCGCCCGCCGTCCGATAGGCCGCCTGCTGGCGCGTAATCTGCCCCAGCAGCCCGGGGAGCATCTCCCAGGGCACGCGGACGTCGCCATTTACGGGGGCCAGGTTGTCGGCCAGGTCGCTGACGTCCGTCCGCCCGCACCCCGAGCGGATCAACTGCACCACCTCGGCCCGGTTGGTGGGGGCCTGGACGTCGGGCATGAGCCGCACCTCGACGCGGTTGCGCGACTCGTCCAGGGCGTCACCCTCGGCCAGGGCGTCGGGCACGGCCCGGCCACAATGTTGCACCAGGGCCACGTCCATCAGGTCCGCCACCAGCCCCTCGCCCAGGCAAAAACCGGTGGCCAACTCCTTTTCCATGCCCGGCGTGCGCATCAACACGGCCACCGACTGCCCGCCCAGGCGGATCTCCAGCGGCTCCTCGACCACGACCCCGGCGTCAATCGTGCGCTCCTCGTTGCCCGTCAAGCGGCGGATGCGCCAGGGCATGATGCCTCTCACTTTGCCCTCGGCCGGGCGATAGGGTCGGCTAAAACGTCTCAAGATTCCTCGTCCTCCTAAACAAAAGGGTCTCCCCAAGGCTCCATCTCGCGCCCTGCGAAGACCCTCCGATTTCAAACCTAAGCGTCGGGAAATCTCACTCCCCATCAGGGCACAGACAGCAGGTAATCCTGCCCGACGATGACCTTGATGTCGATCTGGCTGCGCAAATTCGGGCTATGGCGCACGTTCTCCGGCGTCACCTGGAACTTTTCGACCAGCTTTTCCAGGGTGTAGGTCTTGCCCGTATAGTCCACGATGACCGTGTTCGGATAGTCCAGGCGGTCGGCGTCGCCGAACTCGACCACCTGGTAGCCCTGCTCCAGGAGCTTGGCTGCCACCCGGGCGGCGAAATTCGGCTCCGACGTGCCATTTTGCACCGCGATGCGCGCACCCTCGGCCGCCAGTTCCTGCAATGCCTCGACGTCGACGGCGGTCGGGGCGGGCGTTGGCGTGGGCGGAGCCGCCGTCGGCGTCGGCTCGACCCGCACCGGGGTCGTGAACAGGTCGGCGACCAGGGGATTGATCAGGTCCCACTTGGGCAACTGGACGGCCGCACCCGTCTCGGTGCGGTAGCCATAGACGTAGGGCTTTTTGAGCACCTCCTGCCGGACGTTGTCCATGTCGATCTGGGGCGACAGCCGGGCCAACTCGATCATCTCGTCCAGGGTCATGTCGGTCTTGACCGTGTCCATCATCGTCGCCGCCAGGCTGGGCAGCTTGGGGATGAGGTTCAGGCCCAGCGCCTTGTCGCGGATGGCGACCAGGATGAGCTGCTGGCGCTTGGCCCGGTCAAAGTCGCTGGTGCTCATGCGCGAGCGGGCGTACTCTAGCGCCCGCTGACCGTCCATGTGCTGCGTCCCGGCGTCAAAGTGAACGGTCTTGTAGCCATGGGGGTCGCCCGGCTGGGGATCGGGATACATCGTATCGTGCAGCTGCCGGGGCACGTTGACCTCCACCCCGCCCAGCTTGTCGACGATCTGGACGAACCCGTGAAAATCGACCATGATATAGTAGTCGATGGGGATCCCAAAGTTGACCTCGATGGTCCGCTTGAGGAGGGCCGGCCCGCCGCCGGGATAGTCACACTGGTTGTAGCCATAGACATTCGCGGCGTTGATCCGATCCTCCTTGCAGCCCGGGATGTCCAGGTAGAGGTCACGCGGGATCGACATCATGCCCGCCGTGTTGTTGAGCGGGTCCACGGTGACGATGATGATCGTATCGGTGCGGTATCCCCAACCCCTTTTTCCCCGCCGGTCGATGCCCAGCAACAGGACGTTGATCCGTTCCCCCTCCGTGGTGGCTGGTGCCGGCGGAGGCTGGTAGGCCAGCCCCTCGGTGTCCACCACCGGCGTCATCTCGGGCAGTTGGGGCACCGGCCGCTCGGCCACCGACTCTTCGGCCGAAGCCTTGGGCAGATTGAAGGATGGGAGTTGGATCAAGGGGATGGCGGGTAGTTCCGTCTGGGCCACGATCTCGCGGACCGTGGCGTAGAATAGATAACCGCTGTATAGGCCCCCGGCCAAAAAGACCACCAAAAAGAGCGCGATGGATATCCGTAGCCACAAGGGAGGCTGGCTGCGCTCCCGCGGCGCGTTCCGTTTTTCAATTGCCGTGATGCTCAAAATCCCTCCAAAGGTTGCTTGGGCCCGGTCCAGACCGTTGACCCGGCTTGTGGCAGATCAGGACGAGCGTCGGGGCGATTATACCACATCTACCCGCGCATAGCAAAAAGCGGCAAAAGCTGGTATAATGGTCCTCGGTAATGGTTACACGTTGACTGATGGGGGCGGGGAAACCCCGCCCCCATCAGTCAACACCTTACCACTACCAGGGTCCTCAAGTCCAGAATTGATAGAGGAGCAACGTGACAGCCTGGCCCTCGACCTTCGAACACAAATCAACACACCCGATCCGACGCCCGGCAGGGCGATTTGGTTCCCATCCCCGGGGGCGCCGCTCGTGAAGAAGCAGTTAGCCCGCACCGGGCTCCTGGCCCTGATCGCCGTCGAGCTGCTGGGCGGCGTGCTGGCCCTCCGTTGGGCGCTCCAGACCGGCGACCAGCGGCAACCGATCACGGTGGGGATCGACCCTGGCTTGCCCGAGGCCCTGGCCGCCGCCATCCAGGCTTGGGCTGCCACGCAACCAGGCGATCTGCTGTGGGTCGATTCTCCCGACGCCGACCTGGCGGTCACGTGGCAAAAGCGTGCCGGGGCCACATCCCTGGCCGAGGTCGTCCTCGTGCCGGTAGCCCCCTTCTTCTCCCTGCGCGACGGGATCACGGCCGACGAGCTGCGTCGCGCCTGGCGCGGGCGGCCCCGCTCCCAGGACACGGTCCCCCATCTCCTCGTCGCCGCCGACACCGCCGACACCCTCGATTCCGTCTTTGGCCTCCACGCCGAGGACGCCGACCTGACCGTCGTGCCCGCTGCCGATCTGGCGGATCGACTCTGGTCCCAGCCCGAGGCCCTGGCCCTGGTCCCCTTCGACCGGCTGGAGCCCCGCCTCAAGCCCCTGCTGGTAGACGGCCTCTCGCCGCTGGACCGGGACCTCGACCTGGGGCGCTATCCCTTGCTGGCCCCGATCTGGGTCCGGGGGCCGGCCGCCTGGGAGCAGGCCCTGGCCGCCGAGGTCGCCGCCGCCGGGCTAGAGTCCAACCGCCAACTCGACCGGCTCGCCGTGCTGCACCTGACCGGGGTGACGGCCCTGACCCGGGGCGTGGCCCTCGAGATCGAGGCCCGGGGCGATCCCGGTTGGCCGGCGCGCGGCGTGGCCGATCTCGTCTCCGCCGCCGACCTGACCCACGTCAGCCACGAGGTCTCCTTCGTGCCCGGCTGCCGGGCCCAGGCCGAGACGCGGGCCTTTTGCGCCCGGCCCGAGTACCTGGAGGCCCTGCACCTCCTCGGCACCGACGTCGTCGAGCTGACGGGCAATCACAATCTCGATTTCGGCCCCAAGTACGCCCGCCAGTCCCTCGACCGCTACGCCGAGGAGGGGATGGGCACCTTTGGCGGGGGCCGGGACGCCGCAGAAGCCCGCCAGCCCCTCCTGCTGAAGCACCGGGGCAACCGGCTGGCCTTCCTGGGCTACAACGCCTACGGCCCCGAGTACGCCTGGGCCACGGAGGACGAGCCCGGCGCGGCCCCCTTTTCGCTGGAAGCCCTCCAAGCCGACCTGGCCGGGGTTCGCGACCAGGCCGACCTGATCTTTGTCGGCATCCAATACACCGAGACGTACGACACGGCGCCGCTGCCCGCCCAAGTGGCCGATTTCCGCGCCGCCGTCGAGCTCGGCGCCGACGTGGTCACCGGCAGCCAGGCCCACCAGCCCCAGGCGGTCGAGTTCCACGGCGAGGGGCTGATCCTCTACGGCCTGGGCAACCTGATTTTCGACCAGAGCTGGTCCGAGCCCACGCGCCAGAGCCTGGTCGTCCGCCACTACGCCTACGATGGGCGGCTGATCGCCACCGAGCTGATCCCCACGGTGATGGGCGACGACTTTCAGCCCCATCCTGCTTTGGAACCCCAGCGTGAGGCCATCCTCCAAGAGGTGTTCGCCGCCAGCGGATGGTAAGAAAAGAGCCCCGCCTTGGTCAAGGCGAGGCTCTTCGGGCTCCAACTTGAGGCTAGTACATGCCGCCCATGCCGCCACCAGGACCGCCTGGCATCGGCTTTTCTTCCTCGGGGATGTCGGTGATGAGCGCCTCGGTGCTCAGGATCATGGCCCCGA